>NZ_JBVJWO010000012.1:0-142644 GCF_055602345.1 Streptomyces sp. NPDC037401 | reverse complement strand
CTCCCCCCCCCCCCCCCCCCCCCCCCCCCCCCCCCCCCCACCACCCACCCCCCCCCCCCCCCCCCCCCCCCCCCCCCCCCCCCCCCCCCGGGGCCGGGGACTCAGACCCTCGTGAGGGTGAGAATCGGCGTCGTGATCAGGCGTTGACGCAGGTGTTGCCGAACGCCGGGTTCAGCAGGCCGATCACGGTGATCGCGTTGCCGCACACGTTCACGGGAACGTGGACCGGAACCTGGACCACGTTGCCGGACAGCACGCCGGGGGAACCGACAGCGGCACCCTGAGCACCGGCGTCGGCGACAGCCAGACCCGCACCCGCGAGAACCAGGCCACCGGTGGCAGCCGCAACGGCGGCAACCTTCTTGATCATTATTCCTCCTAGTAGGCAATGCGGTCCCAGCCGCGGACCGCAACACCTGTAACGAGGAGGGACTACCGGGGCTACGAGCGTATGAGCGCATTCACTCTTCTCAGTGGAATGCGCACACCTGGCCGGTTCTTCAGCAGTTGTCGATGAATCGGTCCAGAACGCGCACGCCGAACTTCAGCCCGTCGACCGGCACCCGCTCGTCCACGCCGTGGAACATGCCCGCGAAATCGAGCTCGGGCGGCAGCTGGAGCGGCGCGAAGCCGAAGCAGCGGATGCCCAGGTCGTCGAAGGACTTGGCGTCCGTACCGCCCGAGAGCATGTACGGGACCGCGCGCGCGATCGGGTCCTCGGCCTTCAGGGCCGTCTGCATGGCATCGACCAGACGGCCGTCGAAGTCCGTCTCCAGCGCCTTGTCGGCGTGCACGTCCTCGCGCTTGACGCGGGGGCCGAGCAGCCGGTCGAGGTCCGCGAGGAACTCCTGCTCGTACCCCGGCAGGAAGCGGCCGTCGACGTGCGCCGTGGCCTGCCCGGGGATCACGTTGACCTTGTAGCCGGCGCCGAGCATCGTCGGGGCCGCGGAGTTCCTGAGCGTCGCGCCGACCATCTTGGCGATCCCGCCGAGCTTGGCGAGGGTCGCGTCCATGTCCTCCGGGTCGAGCTCGGTGCCCAGGGCGTCCGAGAGCTCGTCCAGGAACGACCGCACGGTCTTGGTCACGCGCACCGGCCAGGTGTGGCGGCCGAGCCGGCCCACGGCCTCGCACAGCTCGGTGATGGCGTTGTCGTTGTTCGTCATGGAGCCGTGGCCCGCGGTGCCCTCGACCGTGAGCCGCATCCAGTGCATGCCCTTCTGGGCCGTCTCGACCAGGTAGAGCCGCAGGTTCTCGTTGACGGTGAACGAGAAGCCGCCGACCTCGCCGATGGCCTCCGTGACGCCGTCGAACAGGCCGGGGTGCTTGTCGACCAGATGGCGGGCGCCGTACAGGCCGCCGGCCTCCTCGTCGGCGAGGAAGGCCAGGACGATGTCGCGCGGGGGCTTGCGGCCGCTGCGCAGCCGGTCCCGTACGACCGCCAGGGTCATGGCGTCCATGTCCTTCATGTCGACCGCGCCGCGGCCCCAGACGCAGCCGTCGGCGACCTCGCCCGAGAAGGGGTGGTGCGTCCAGTCGGCCGCGTTGGCCGGAACCACGTCGGTGTGCCCGTGGATCAGCAGTGCGGGCCGGGACGGGTCCTCGCCCTCGATCCGCGCGACCGTGGACGCGCGCCCCTTGTGGGACTCGAAGATCTGCGGCTCCAGGCCGACCTCGGCGAGCTTCTCGGCGACGTACTCGGCCGCTTTGCGCTCCCCCGGCCCGGAGTGGTCCCCGTAGTTGCTCGTGTCGATGCGGATCAGGTCCCGGCAGAGGTCGACGACCTCGTCCTCACCGGACCTGCTCGTGCCCGCGCTCGAATCGCTCACGCCGATTCCTCCCACTGTCGTCAGCCGTATGTGAAGGTCCTCCCCATCCTCGCCCGCCGCACGCCCCTGCCCAAGGCCTGTCCGCGCCGGTCGGGGGGCGTGATCGGACCACTCCGAATCCCTGGTAATGTTCTCTTCGTCGGAGCGGCCCGGAAGGGACGCGAGACAGACACCTAGTCCGGGTGGCGGAATGGCAGACGCGCTAGCTTGAGGTGCTAGTGCCCTTTATCGGGCGTGGGGGTTCAAGTCCCCCCTCGGACACAGAGAAAGAACCCCAGCTTCGGCTGGGGTTCTTTTGTCGTTCCCGTGCCGCTGGTTCCGTACCGGCGGTCGTGTGCTTGCGGTTGCGCGCCCCCGGTGTCCCTGCGGCCGCTGCCCGGTGTTCCGCCGGCGGGCCGCGAGTGCGCCACGAGCGGGCCTCGAGCGGATGGCGGGTGCACGGTCCGCCGTGAGATGCCGAAGGGCCCCCGGTCCGGGAGTCGGTCCCGGACCGGGGGCCCTGTCGTGCGTCCGGGCGGTCAGGCCGCGAGGGCCGAGCGCTCGGAGAGGGTGCCGGTGGGGCGGATGGCGCCGACGACCCGGCCGCCGCCGAGCACGGGGGTCGTGGCGAACGGCGCCAGCAGGGCCGGGTCCACGCCCGCGATGGCCAGTGCGGCCGCCGTGACGGGCAGGCGGGCGCGGTCGGAACCGTCGGCGATCTTGACTCCGATCGCCCGGCCGTCGGGCAGCGCCGCGACCTGGACGGCCTCGAAGCCGTCCTTGGCGATCAGGCCGGGGATCGCGCGCATCAGGTCGGTGACGTCGCGTCCGGTGCCCGCGACCATGTGCGGGTGGGTGCGGATCGCGTCCGCGAGGCGGGCCTCGTGGGTGCCGGGGGCGGCGGTGGCGATCGCGGCGACCGCACGGGTCAGGCCGTGGAGGGAGACGGAGTAGAGCGGGGCTCCGCAGCCGTCGACGGTGGTGTGCGCGGGCGGTGCGCCGGTCAGTTCGGTGACCGTCGCGGTGATCTCGCGCTGCAGCGGGTGCCCGGGGTCGAGGTAGTCCTCCAGGGACCAGCCGCGGGCCTGCGAGAGGGCGAGCATCGCCGCGTGCTTGCCGGAGCAGTTGTGCGCGAGGCGCGAGGGGCCGTGCCCGGCGGCGAGCCAGCGGTCCCGGACGGCGGGGCCGTACGGGAGGTCGGCCGGGTTGCGCAGGGCCTCGGGGGTGAGGCCGGCCGCGCGCAGGATCGTTTCCGCGCCCTCCTGGTGCATCGCCTCGCCGGAGTGGCTGGCGGCCGAGAGGGCCAGCAGCCCGCCGTCGAGGTCGAGGCCCGCGCGGAGCATGCCGAGGGCCTGGAGGGGCTTGAGGGCGGAGCGCGGGTAGAAGGCCGCCTCCGGGTCCCCGGCGGCGTACTCGACGCTTCCGTCGGCGGCGAGCACGATGACGGAGCCGTGGTGGACGCCCTCCACCAGACCGTCACGTATGACATGCGCCAGTGCAATGTGACCGGGTACGCGGATGGCGGGTGCCCGGCCGGCCTGCGGGGCCGGTGCCGGGGACGAGGTGCTCATCGGGACTCCTTTCCGGACGCCGCCGCGAGCTCGGCGACGCGGCCGCGGACCAGGAACCAGCCGCCGACCAGGGCGGCGGCGATCAGGGGCAGGAACATGACGGTCTGACGGCCGACGCCGCCGTCGCACCACATCAGCACCAGCACGGTGGCGAGGAAGACGAGGGTGACGATCTGCGTGTACGGAGCCCAGGGGAGCCGGTAGCCGGGGCGCGTGACGCGGCCGTCCTGCGCGCGGCGCCAGAAGAGCAGCGAGCAGACCATGACCATCGCCCACGTGCCCAGGATGCCGATCGAGGCGAGGTTGAGCACGATCTCGAAGGCCTCGCCCGGCATCCAGTAGTTCAGGCCGACGCCCGCCACGCCGAAGGCGGCCGTGAACAGCACGCCGCCGTAGGGGACCTTGCCCTTGTTCATGCGCGCGGTGAACCGCGGCGCGGAGCCCGACATCGCCATCGACCGCAGGATGCGGCCGGTCGAGTAGAGGCCCGAGTTGAGGCTGGAGAGCGCGGCGGTCAGGACGACGAGGTTCATGATCCCGGCGGTGCCGGGGATGCCGAGCTTGTCGAAGACCGTGACGAACGGGCTCTGGTCGGACGAGTACGCCGTGTACGGGAGCAGCAGCGCCAGCAGGACCACCGAGCCGACGTAGAAGACGCCGACGCGCCACATGATCGAGTTGATCGCCTTCGGCATGATCTTCTCGGGGTTCTCGGTCTCGCCGGCGGCGACGCCGCACAGCTCGACGGAGGCGTACGCGAAGACGACGCCCTGGATCACCAGGAGCATCGGCAGGACGCCCGCGGGGAAGAGCCCGCCGTTGTCCGTGATGGAGGACAGGCCCGGGGTGTGGCCGTCGATGGGCTGGCGGGTCGCGACGAGGTAGATGCCGACCAGCAGGAAGGCGACCAGGGCGCCGACCTTGACGATCGAGAACCAGAACTCCATCTCGCCGAAGTACCGGACCGAGATGAGGTTCGCGGCCAGGACCACGGAGAGGGCGATCAGCGCCAGGATCCACTGCGGGACGTCGCTGAACATGGCCCAGAAGTGGGCGTACGTCGCGGCCGCGGTGATGTCCGCGACGGTGGTCGTGGACCAGTTGAGGAAGTACAGCCAGCCCGCGGTGTAGGCGCCCTTCTCCCCCATGAACTCGCGCGCGTAGCTGACGAACGCACCGGACGAGGGCCGGTACAGGACGAGCTCGCCGAGCGCCCGTACGACGAAGAAGGCGAAGACACCGCAGACCGCGTACGCGATCGCGAGGGACGGGCCCGCTCCGGCGAGCCTGCCGCCGGCGCCGAGGAACAGGCCGGTGCCTATCGCCCCGCCGATCGCGATCATGTTGATGTGGCGGGACTTCAGGTCCTTGCTGTAGCCCTCGTCACCGGCATCGACGTGCGGGGCCGCCGGGGCGGTCCGGTCGCTACCGAGCGGCTGACCGGCCTCGGTCAGGGTGCGGTCACTCATCTATGACTTCGCCTTCGTGGGTGGGACGGGCAGGTCCGGGCGGCACGAAGGAGGTCAGGGTGTCCCCATTCGGTGCCGGAGGCCGCGGCATGGCACGCAGCGCTCCGCACCGCCGGGGATCGCCCCGGTGGTGACCCGGCGCCCTGGGGCCGACCGGTGAGGGCGGACCCGGGCTTGGGTGTTTCGGCCCCAAGGAGACCATGGGGGCGCGGATCAGCCAAAACCGGCAGTTCGGATTATGTGTAGCCGCCACACGACAGCGGCCCCGGCGCCCCGTGGAAGGGTGCCGGGGCCGGTGGCCGCAGTGGCCGGCCGTAGGCCGGGTGGAGAGCGGGACCGGTCGGAGGCCGGTGGAGGGCGGGGCCGGTCGGGAGAGGGCCGGTCAGCCCTCGCGGACGGCGGCGTCCTCGGCGGCCTGGTCGAGGCGGAAGGCCTCGTTGCCGAGGCCTATGCGGGCGTGCGCCTCGGGGTTCGTGCGGCGCAGGACCAGTCCGACGGCCAGGCCCGTGACGGCGGCCACGGCGATGATGCCGGGCAGGACCCAGCTGAGGGAGGAGCCGGGGCCGGCGCCGACGAGGACGTCGAAGTCCTTGACGGTGTAGACGGCGATGCCGAGCAGCGCGAGGCCGGCGAGGCCGGCGGCGAGCAGCCGCCACATCTGGGCGCCGGCCGCGCCGCGGCGGACGAAGAACGCGATGACGGCGACGGAGGCGGCGGCCATGAGCAGGATGATGCCGAGGGCGCCGACGTTGCCCATCCAGGTCAGCAGGCGCAGCACCGGCGTGGTGGGGTCGCCGGCCGGCATGTCGTCGGTGAGCGCGAAGGCCGCGACGACCACGACGGAGATCACGGTCTGGAGCAGGGAGCCGGTGGCGGGCGCGCCGCTGGTGGCGCTGGTGCGGCCGAACGCCGCCGGGAGCAGGCCCTCGCGGCCCATCGCGAAGGCGTAGCGGGCGACGACGTTGTGGAAGCTGAGCATGGCGGCGAACATGCCGGTCACGAACAGGACGTGCAGGACGTCGGTGAACGCCGTGCCCAGGCGGCCCTCGGTGAGCGCGAAGAGCAGGCCGGGGCCCGCCTCGGCGGAGGACTTGACGATGGCGCCGGGGCCGGTGGCGACGGTCAGGGCCCAGGAGCTGAGGGCGAAGAAGAGGGCGACGAAGCCGACGGCGAGGAACATCACACGTGACACGACGATGTGCGGCTTGCTGGTCTCCTCGGCGTACACCGGGGACTGCTCGAAGCCGACGAAGGCGGCGATGCAGAAGCACAGGGCGGTGCCGAGGCCCGCGCCGCTGAGGGTGTCGGGGTTGAAGGCGTGGAGCGAGAGGCCTTCCTTGCCGGGTTCGGCGAGGGCCGCGATGTCGAAGACCACGACGAGGAGGCATTCGACGAGCAGCAGGACGCCGAGCACGCGGGCGTTCAGGTCGATCTTGAGCCAGCCGAGTGCGCCGGTGAGGGCGACGGCGGCGAGGGCGGGTATCCACCAGGCGACCTCGGTGTCGAGGTAGGTGGCGCACAGGCCCGAGACCTCGAAGCCGAGGATGCCGTACACGCCGACCTGCATGGCGCTGTAGGCGACGAGGGCGACGAAGGAGGCGCTCGCACCGGCGGTGGGGCCGAGGCCGCGGGCTATGTAGGCGTAGAAGGCGCCGGCGTTGTGGACGTGCCGGCTCATCTCCGCGTAGCCGATGCTGAAGAGCGCCAGCACCACGCCGAGGATCACGAAGAGCAGGGGCTGTCCGACGACGCCCATCACGGCGAAGGTGGTCGGCATGACGCCGGCCACCACCATGAGGGGTGCGCTCGCGGCGAGCACGGACAGCAGGAGGCCTGCGGTGCCGAGGCGGTCCGCGCGCAGGGCGCGGTCCTGTCCCTTGTACGTGCGGATCTCGGCCGTACCGCTCAGCGTGGTGGATCTGCCCGACGTCATGGCGGGTGGTCCTTTCGGGGGTCTGCCGGCGGCGCCGGACGGTCAAGCGGAGCCGAGCGCAGCGGTGCGCGCGGCGAGGAACGCCTTGTGCGGGTCCCGGTCCGGGTACGACCAGGGGGCGCGGGTGGCGTGCCGCCCAATGCGGTGGAAGAGGGCGGCGGCTTCGGCGGGGCGGCCCTCGCAGAGTTTCGCGTGGGCCAGGAAGTTGAGGTCGATGCGGTTGCGCGGGTGGTCCTCGCGCTCCCATTCGAGCCACCAGTCGAACGCCGACCGCAGGACCTGGCGGGCGCGGCGGCCGGACCAGTGGTCGGCTGGGTCCGGCGCCTGGCCCGCTGCGGCGAGTACGCGGTAGCGCTCGGCGTGGGCGATGACGGGGAGGACGGCGAGCGGGGAGTCGGCCGGGGACTCCTCGGCGGCCCAGGCGGCGAAGTCGTAGACCTCGTGCAGCGGGTCGTGGCCGCTCGAGGGGGCGCTCTCGGCGAGGCGTGCGACCATCAGGTGGTGGGCGTGGTGGTGCTCCCGGTGGCGGGCGCGGACCTGGTCGAAGTGGCGGCTGAACTCCTCGCCGGTGCCCAGCGCGCCGGCCAGGAGCAGCAGGCCGAGCCAGGGGGTGGGGTCGGCGGGCACGCGGGCGGCGGCCGTGCGGCAGGCCTGTTCGGCGGCTTCGGCGGAGCTTTTGCGGCGCAGGGCGGAGAAGACGGTGGCGCAGGCGAGGAGGGTCGCGGCGTCGGCGCTCTCGGGTTCGGCGAGGAGCCACTCGCGGGCCCATGCCGTGGCGGCCGGGGTCTGGGCGAGCACGACGACGCGGTGGCCGCGGCGGTCCCAGTCGTCGCCGGTGGCGACGAGCAGGGAGCGCGCTTTGGACCAGCGGCCCTGGGCGAACTGGGTGCGTACGTCGATGAGTTCGGTGTCGCAGAGGGCCGGGTCGAAGAGCTGCGCGTCCTTCTTCCGGGGGCGGCCGAGAGGCGGCGGAGGCGGAGACATCCGCGGAACTTCCCTCCAGGACCCTATTCGTGGGGCTGACGCTGTCCGCAGGGGGCCGGCTGGCGCCGGACGGCGTCCGAATGATCACGCACAGCAAAGCGGTAGGGGTTGCTCCGAGTCAAGGTCTGGTCCAGAGCGTGGCGTGTTTTGAACTGGTGTGAAACTGGCACCAGTTGGGGCACTCCACCCGCGCGGGCGCCGCACGGGCCGGGTTAGCGTGAGGAAATGAGTGCATACGAAGACCTGCCGCCGTTCCTGCTGGGCTTCCCGGGGCCGCTGCGCGACCAGTTGGTGGCCGCCACGCTGAGCGGGGCGAAGACCAGCACCACCGGGCTGGTCGCCGAGTACGAGGCCGAGGGCGAGGAGCTGCCGAAGGCCGGGGACCGGTCCGTGATGCTGGACTCCGACGGGTGTCCGGTGGCTGTCGTCGAGGTGACGGCCGTGGAGGTGCTGCGGCTCGCGGACGTGGGGCTCGGGCATGCGCTGGACGAGGGCGAGGGGTACACGACGGTGGCCGAATGGCGCACCGTCCACGAGGAGTTCTGGCACAGCGCGGAGATGCGCGAGATCCTCGGCGACCCGGAGTTCACGGTCGGCGATGACACGCCGGTCGTCGCGGAGCGGTTCCGGGTCGCCGAGCTGCTGGAGCGCGGCGAGGGCTGAGGACGGGGGCCGGCCTTCCCTCGGGCGTGGCGCCCGACGGGCGGTGGCTGCCTCAGGCGGTGGCTGCCCCAGGCGGTGGCTGCCTCAGGCGGTGGCGCGGGCCGCCGAGCGGCCGGCGGCGCGGCCGGAGAAGAGGCAGCCGCCGAGGAAGGTGCCTTCCAGGGAGCGGTAGCCGTGGACCCCGCCGCCGCCGAACCCGGCAGCCTCGCCCGCCGCATACACGCCGGGCAGCGGTTCGCCGCCGTCGGCGAGGACCCGGGAGTCGAGGTCCGTTTCGAGCCCGCCCAGGGACTTGCGGGTGAGGATGCTCAGGCGTACGGCGATCAGCGGGCCCGCCGCGGGGTCGAGGACGCGGTGCGGGGCGGCGGTGCGGATCAGCCGGTCGCCGAGGTACTTGCGGGCCCCGTGGATGGCGGTGACCTGGAGGTCCTTGGTGAAGGGGTTGGCTATCTCGCGGTCGCGTGCGGTGATCTCGCGGCGCAGCACGTCCTCGTCGACGAGGTCTTCCTTGGTGATCGCGTTCATACCGCGCACCAGGGCGGCGAGGTCGCGTTCGACGACGAAGTCGGCGCCGTTGTCCATGAACGCCTTGACGGGGGCGGGCACTTCCGCGCGGGCACGGTTGATGACGTCGCGGATCGACCTGCCGGTCAGGTCCGGGTTCTGTTCGGATCCGGAGAGGCCGAACTCCTTGCCGATGATGCGCTGGTTGAGCACGAACCACGTGTGGTCGTGGCCGGTCTTCATGATGTGGTCGAGGGTGCCGAGCGTGTCGAAGCCGGGGAAGAGCGGTACGGGCAGCCGCTTGCCGGTCGCGTCCAGCCACAGCGAGGAGGGGCCGGGCAGGATCCGGATGCCGTGGCGGGCCCAGATGGGGTTCCAGTTCTCGATGCCCTCGGTGTAGTGCCACATGCGGTCGCGGTTGATGTGGCGGGCGCCCGCGGCTTCGGCGATGCCGAGCATCAGACCGTCGACGTGGGCCGGCACGCCGGACAGCAGCCGGGCGGGCGGGGTCCCGAGGCGGGCGGGCCACTGCTTGCGCACGAGGTCGTGGTTGCCGCCGATGCCGCCGGAGGTGACGATCACGGCCTGGGCGCGGAGTTCGAAGGTACCGGTGACCTCGCGGCTGCTCGCGGTGCCGCGTACGGCGTCTGACGGCAGGAGAATGTCACCTGTCACCGTGTCCACTGCACCCGCGCTGCGGGAGAGCCCGGTGACCCGGTGCCGGAACTTGAACCGGACCAGGCCGCGGGCCGCACCGGCGCGGACCCGGCGTTCGAAGGGCGCCACCAGGCCGGGGCCGGTGCCCCAGGTGATGTGGAAGCGGGGGACGGAGTTGCCGTGCCCGTTGGCGTCGTAGCCGCCGCGCTCGGCCCAGCCGACGACGGGGAAGAAGCGGACCCCCTGCGCGTGCAGCCAGGGGCGCTTCTCGCCCGCGGCGAAGTCGACGTACGCCTCGGCCCAGCGGCGCGGCCAGGCGTCCTCCGGGCGGTCGAAGCCGGCGGTGCCGTACCAGTCCTGGAGGGCCAGCTCGCGGCTGTCCTTGATCCGCATCCGCCGCTGTTCGGGCGAGTCGACGAAGAAGAGACCGCCGAAGGACCAGTGGGCCTGGCCGCCGAGGGACTGTTCGGGTTCCTGGTCGAGGAGGATCACCTTCCTGCCCGCGTCCACGAGCTCGGCGGTGGCGGCGAGCCCCGCGAGTCCGGCCCCGATCACAATTACGTCCGCGTCGTACGCCATGCGTATCCGTCCTCCGTGGGTGGTGGGACAGATCCTGGCTACGCGACGGTAACCAGTCAACACCGGTGAGGGGATGACCCGTATGAGTGCCGCCGACGAAGTGCTGGACGTGGTGGACCGGGAGGACCGGGTGACCGGGCAGGCGCCGCGCGGCGAGGTGTACGCCCGCGGGCTGATCCACCGCTGTGCGTTCGTGCTGGCCAGGGACGCGCAGGGCCGGGTGTTCGTCCATCGCCGGACCGCGTCCAAGCTGGTCTTCCCCTCCCGCTACGACATGTTCGTGGGCGGTGTGCTGGGCGCCGGCGAGAGCTACGCGCAGGCCGCGCTCCGGGAGGCCGGGGAGGAGCTGGGGGTCGCCGGGCTGCCGCAGCCCGAGCCGCTGTTCAAGTTCCTGTACGAGGGCGAGGGCGGGGCCTGGTGGTCGTACGTGCACGAGGTGCGCTGCGAGCTGCCGGTGTCGCCGCAGGTCTCGGAGGTGGACTGGTACGCGTGGCTCGGCGAGGGGGAGCTCGCCGGGCGGATCGGCAGCTGGCCGTGGGTGCCGGACGGGCTGGAGGCGTACCGGCGGCTGCTCGCGTTCCGCGCGGGGCGGGCCCAGTAGATTCGCCGTGTGATCGACTTCGTGAGGGACGTACGGCTCTGGTTCGCGCCGCAGCGGCTGCGGGACGAGGGACGTACGCCCGACTACCGGTTCTCGCTCGCCAACGAGCGGACGTTCCTGGCGTGGATCAGGACGGCGCTGGCGCTGGTGGGCGGCGGGTTCGCGGTGGACCAGTTCCTGCCCGACCTGCGGTGGGGCGTGCGGGTCGGCATGGCGCTGGCGCTGCTGGCGGTGGGGGCCCTGTGCTCGCTGCGGGCAGTCAACCACTGGGTGCGATGTGAAATTGCCATGCGACGTGGCGAGGACCTGCCGGTGTCGCGGTTCCCCGTGCTGCTGAGCCTCGGCGTGGGGCTGGTGGCGGTGGCGATGGTGCTGGTGGTGCTGTTCGGCTGGAGCGACCAGTGAGCGGGGACGAGGCCCGCGATCCGGGGCTGCAGCCGGAGCGGACCCGGCTGGCGTGGCGCCGTACGACGTTGACGTGCACCGTCGTGGCCGTCCTGGCCGTCAAGCAGGCCGCGCGCGGGGAGGGCACGGCGGTGGAGACCGTCGGCACGGCACTGATCGCGCTGCTCTGGGTTGGGTTCCTGTGGGTGGGGCACCGGCGGATCCGGGAGCTCGCGGCGCCGCGGCCGCCGGGCCTGGCACGGCGCTCGGCGCTGGCGGTCACGCTGTGCTCGGTGGCGCTGGCGGGCTTCGCGATGGCGCTCGTGGCCTGACCGGCCGGTAGGAGGAACGTCTCGTCCGGCGGTCATCTCGTCGGATGGCCGGGCTTGTCCGTGGCGCAGGTACATAACAGGCGATACCCGGGTGGTAGGGACTAGCCTCGGCTCATGACGACCCTGCACCACGAGCACCCGACGCACCAGCACTCCCACGGCCCGGACTGCGGGCACACGGAGGTTCCGCACGGCGACCACGTCGACTACGCCCACGACGGCCACCTGCACCGGCAACACGCCGGGCACTGGGACGAATGCGAGCCGGACGGGCACGTCGCGCACGCCGCGCACGAGCACGCGCACGGCGAGGGCTGCGGCCATCCGGCGGTGGCCCACGGCGACCACCTCGACTACCTCCACGACGGCCACCGGCACGCGCAGCACGACGGCCACTGGGACGACCACTGAGCCCCGGAGCCCGTTGAGCCGAGCCCCGGAGCCCGGCGGGCCCCGGACCCCGCCGAGGACGGCCGGGGAACCCCTCCCCGGGCCCGGCGGCGGCTGGCAGGATGCACGGGCCAGCCGCAGCGACCCGGGGAGAACGCATGGCCGTCGAGGATCCGTACACCGTCCGCCTGACGCCCGAAGTGCACGCGTACGTACAGCCCGACGGGGGCTGGTGCCTGAACAACGCGGGGTTCGTCGGCGACGGGGGCCGGACCCTGCTCGTCGACACGGCGGCGACCCGGCGGCGGGCCGAGCGGCTGCGCGAGGTGGTGCTCGGCGCCGGAATGCCGCTGCCCGACACGGTGGTGAACACCCATCACCACGGGGACCACACCTACGGCAACTGCGTGTTCGTGCCCGGCGCCACGGTCGTCGGGCACGAGCGGTGCCGTGCCGAACAGCTCGACGCGGGGCACCAGTTGCACCTGATCTGGCCGCAGACGGAGTTCGGCGACATCCGCATCGCCGCGCCCACGGTCACGTACACGGACCGGCTGACCCTGCACCTGGGCGACACGGAGGTGCAGCTGCTGCACCCGGGGGCGGCGCACACCACCGGGGACTCCGTGGTGTGGCTGCCGCGGCAGCGCGTCGTGTTCACCGGGGACCTGGTGTTCGCCGGCGGGACGCCGTTCGTGCCCATGGGGTCGCTGGCCGGCTCGCTGGCGGCGCTGGAGCTGCTGCGCGGGCTGGGCGCGGAGACGGTGGTGCCGGGGCACGGCCCGCTGACCGACGCGTCGGCGTACGACGCCACGGAACGCTACCTGCGCTACGTGCTGGAGCTCGCCCGGGAGGGGCGGGCCAAGGGGCTGACCCCGCTGGAGACCGCGCAGCAGGCGGATCTGGGCGAGTTCGCCGCCTGGCGGGAGAGCGAGCGGCTGGTCGCCAACCTGCACCGGGCGTACGCGGAGCTCGGCGGGGCGCCGGGCGGATCGCCGCTGGACCTGGTGACGGTGTTCTCGGACATGGCGGCCATGAACGGCGGGATGCCGGTCGCCTGTCACGCGTGAGGGGGCGGGGTCACGTGTGACCGTGCAATGTCATGCGTGACCGTGCCCTCGGCGGCCGGTTTTCGGCCGCCCCTCTGGACGGCATACCGACTGGTCGGCATGATGGGCCGCGAACGTGATCCACCGCGGTGCCCGGCACCGCGGGACCCGTCGACTCCGTCCGGAGGTGCGCACCATGACGCCAGCGAACCCGCCGGCCCCCAGGGGCCTGGACCCGGACCGGCTGCGCGGCCATCTCGACGCGGTCCGGCCGGGCCTGACGGCAGGACCGCTGACCGCCCGGCTGATCGAGGGCGGCCGGTCGAACCTCACGTACGAGGTCACCGACGGCGTGTCGCGCTGGGTCGTGCGCCGCCCCCCGCTCGGCCACGTCCTGGCCACCGCGCACGACATGCGGCGCGAGCACCGGGTGATCGAGGCCCTGCACGGCACGGCGGTCCCGGTTCCCGGGCCGGTGTTGCTCTGCGAGGACGAGTCGGTGCTCGGCGCACCGTTCTACGTGATGGAGTACGTCGAGGGGGTGCCGTACCGCAGCGCCGCGCAGCTGGCCGCGCTCGGCCCCGAGCGCACCCGGCAGGCGGTGCTGGGCCTGGTGGACACGCTCGTCGAACTGCACTCGGTGGACCCGGAGGCGGTGGGCCTCGCCGACTTCGGGCGGCCGGAGGGCTTCCTCGACCGGCAGCTGCGCCGCTGGGGCAAGCAGCTCGCCGCGTCGCGCGGCCGCGAACTGCCCGGCGTCGACGAGCTGCACGGCGGCCTGGGCCGGGCGCTGCCCCGCTCCCCCGCCCCGGCCGTGGTACACGGCGACTACCGGCTGGACAACGTGCTCATCGGCCCCGACGACTCGATCCGCGCGGTGCTGGACTGGGAGATGTCCACGCTCGGCGACCCGCTGACCGACCTGGGCCTGCTGGCGATGTACAGCGCGGACCTGGGGCTGGCCGATTCGCCGGTGAGCACGACGAGCGGTGCGGCGGGGCATCCGCGGCCGCAGGAGCTGATCGAGCGCTACGCCGTCCGCTCCGGCCGCGACACCGAGGAGATCGGCTGGTACACGGCGTTCGCCTGGTTCAAGCTCGCGGTGATCCTCGAAGGCATCCACTACCGCTTCACGCTGGGCCAGACCGTGGGCGCCGGCTTCGACCGGATCGGCGAGCTGGTCCCGGTGTTCATCGAGCACGGCCTGACGACCCTGCAGGAAGGCTGAGGGATCCCATGGACTTCGCATACGACGCGCGGACCGAGGAGCTGCGGGAGCGGCTGCTCGCCTTCATGGACGCGTACGTGTACCCGGCCGAGGCGGTCGCGGAGGAGCAGCGCGCGGGGCTCGCCTCCCCGTGGGACACGCCAGCGGTGGTCGGGGAGCTGAAGGAGGAGGCCCGCCGGCAGGGCCTGTGGAACCTCTTCCTGCCCGATCCGGAGCACGGCGCCGGGCTGACCAATCTCCAGTACGCGCCGCTCGCCGAGATCACCGGACGCAGTCCGCAGCTGGCGCCCACGGCCCTCAACTGCGCGGCTCCGGACACCGGGAACATGGAGCTGCTGGCGCAGTTCGGCAGCGAAGAGCAGAAGAAGCAGTGGCTGGAGCCGCTGCTGTCGGGGGAGATCCGGTCGGCGTTCGCGATGACCGAGCCCGAGGTCGCCTCGTCCGATGCGACGAACATCGAGACGCGGATCGAGCGGTCGGCGGGGCTCGGCGGCGCGGCGGACGAGTACGTGGTCACCGGCCGCAAGTGGTTCATCTCCGGGGCGATGAACCCGGACTGCCGGATCTTCATCGTGATGGGCAAGACCGATCCGGGTGCGGAGGATCCGCGCCGCCAGCAGTCGATGATCCTGGTGCCGCGGGACGCCCCGGGCGTCGAGGTGCGCCGGGCGATGCGGGTGTACGGGTACGAGGACCACTATCACGGTGGACATGCCGAGGTGACATTTGACGGTGTACGCGTACCGGCGACTCATCTCGTCGGCGAGGAGGGCGGCGGCTTCGCCATCGCCCAGGCCCGGCTCGGCCCGGGCCGGATCCACCACTGCATGCGGCTGATCGGCATGGCGGAGCGGGCCGTCGAGCTGATGTGCCGGCGGGCGGTGGACCGTACCGCCTTCGGCAAGCCGCTGGCGGCGCAGGGCGTGGTGCAGAACTGGATCGCGGACGCCCGGGTGACGGTGGAGCAGTTGCGGCTGCTGGTGCTCAAGACCGCCTGGCTGATGGACACGGTCGGGAACCGCGGCGCGCACACCGAGATCCAGGCCATCAAGATCGCCACTCCGCGCGCGGTGGTGGGGATCCTGGACCAGGCGGTGCAGTTGTACGGCGCCGGCGGCGTGAGCCAGGACTTCCCGCTGGCCGAGCTGTGGGCGGCGGCCCGGACCCTGCGGCTCGCCGACGGCCCGGACGAGGTGCACCAGCGGTCGCTGGCGCGGCGGGAGCTCAAGCGGTACCGATAGCCCCGGCACCGCGCCGGCCCCGGGGCGCCTCCCAGCGGTAGCGGGGGGAGGGGTTGACGACACGACCTAGGGGCGCAGGGCACGCAGCAGCAGGTCGGCCAGGTGGTCGGCCACCTGCTGCGGGCTCAGCTGTCCGTCCGCGCGGTACCAGGTGGACAGGTGGTGCACGGAACCGAAGTGGTAGTCCACCACCAGGTCGGCGGGGGTCGCGCGGGAGAACACGCCGGCGTTCTGCCCCTCCTCGACCAGCGCCCGGAACCGCTCGTGGTAGCGCCGCCGCTCGGCCCTGACCTGCTTGTTCTTCTCGGGGCTGAGCTGGTGCATCGACCGGAAGAAGATCATTGCGTCGTCGAGGTTCTCGATGGTCGTCACGACCACGTCGGCGGCCGCCGCGCGCAGCCGCTCCTCGACCGGGGCGTCGGAGGCGGCGATCGCGTCCAGCCGCTCCTGCTGGAGGCGCAGCATGCGCGCGTACACCTCGTGCAGCAGATCGTCCTTGGAGCCGAAGTAGTGGTAGAGGGCGCCCTTGGTGACGCCCGCCGCCTCGACGATCTCCTGGACGGAGGTGCGGTCGTAGCCGCGGTCGGCGAAGAGCCGGGTGGCGGCGGCCATGAGCCGCTGCGGGACGGGGGTGTCCTCCGTACCGCCGCCTGTTTCCGTGGTCACGGCCATGTCCGCCGCCTCTCCTGGTGTCGTCCGTCGGGTGTCGTCCGTGCGGTGTCAGGCACGTTCGCGCAGGTCCCGCCGCAGGATCTTCCCACTCGTCGTCTTCGGGAGTCCCGGCAGGATCTCGACCTCGCGCGGGTATTTGTACGCGGCGAGGCGCTCGGCGCAGTACGAGGCGAGTTCGGCGGGCCGGGTCCCGGCGCCGGGGCGCAGGCTGACGTACGCCTTGACGGTCTCGCCGCGGTACGGGTGCGGGATGCCGACGACGGCCGCCTCGCGGACGGCGGGGTGGGTGTAGAGGACGTCCTCGACCTCGCGCGGCCACACCTTGAAGCCGGAGGCGATGATCATGTCCTTCTTGCGGTCGACGACGTACAGCCAGCCGTCGGGGTCCATGAAGCCGACGTCGCCGGTGCGCAGTTCGCCGCCGGGGAAGGCGGCCGCGGTGGCCTCGGGGAGGCGCCAGTAACCGGGGACCACCTGGGGGCCGCGTACGACGATCTCGCCGTGCGTGCCGAAGGGGACCTCGGCGCCGTGGTCGTCGACGATGCGGACGACGGTGTCGGCGCCGGGGACGCCGACGGAGAGGGTGCCGGAGGCGGGGTCGACGGGGGCGCTGCGGTGCGGGGGTACGGAGGCGCAGGGGGCGGTGCACTCGGTGAGGCCGTAGCCGTTGCGCAGGTGGACGCCCAGGTCGGACTCGAGCCGGGCGACGAGCGCGGGCGGGAGCGGGGCGCCGCCGGAGGAGACGATGCGGAACGAGCCGAAGTGGTCGCGGGTGACGTCGGGGTGGGCGGCCAGGGCCATGAAGGCGGTGGCCGGGCCGATGGTGTAGGCGGGGCGGTGTTCGAGGAAGGCGTCGAGGACCGTGCCGGGTTCGAAGCGGTGCGCGAGGGCGAGGGTGCCCGCGGCGGCGAAGCAGGCGGCCAGTTCGCAGACCAGGCCGGTGATGTGGAAGAGGGGGGCGAGGGCGAAGTAGCAGGAGCCGTCGGGGAGTCGGTGTGCGGTGCGCTGGCGCTCGGCGTTGTAGGTGACGGCGCCGTGCGGGTTCATGGCGCCCTTGGGGGTGCCACTGGTGCCGGAGGTGTAGCTGATGAGCGCGAGGGCGTCGGCGGTGGCTTCGGGGGCGGGCGGTGCGGGGTGGCCGGCGCGGGCCGTGAGCGTCAGGTCCTCGGTGTCGGCCGGGACCGGGAGCCGGGGCTCGGTGAGGACCCGCGGGTCGTCGCGGGTCTGCAGGCCGTACGGGCTCGCGGTCAGGACGGCGCGGAGCCGGAAGGGGGCGGCGGTGTCGCGCAGGTACGACTCCCAGGCGTGGTCGTGACATATCAACGCCGACACTGCGGCGTCACGCAGCACGTGTGACACCTCACCGGCCTTGTACATGGGATTGACCGGGACCACGACGGCCCCCGCCTTCCAGGCCGCTAGCACGGCGAGGACGAAGTGCGGGGTGTTCTGGAGCATCACCGCGACCCGGTCTCCCGGCCGCACCCCGCGCGCGGCCAGACGGCCGGCGAGCGAGTCGGAGAGCCGGTCGCTCTCGCGGTAGGTCAGGCGCCCGTCGAAGTAGGCGAGCGCGGTGCGCCCGGGGGCGCGGGCGACGGCGGCGCGGAAGGCGTGCAGGACGGTCGGCGGCGGCGCGACGGGGGCGCGCTGGGCGTCGCCGAGCTGCGCCAGCCAGGGCTTGGCGGCGTACGGGGAGCCGGCCGGGGTCCCGGGCCAGGCGGGTGCCGCCGGTGCGTCCGGTCCCGGCGGGCCGTCTTCGCGTTCCGTCATCCGTCCTCCCACTTCCGCTGCAGGTGGTTCATACTGCCCAGCCAGCGGTCGGGGTCGGTTGCCCGGGTCGCATAGTAGGCGGCGACCTCGGGGTGCGGGAGGATCAGGAAGCTGCCCTTCTCGATCCCGTCGAACAGTGCGTCGGCGACGGCCTCGGGGGTGATCGCGGTCGGCGCGAGGACCAGCTCGCCCGCGCTGCCCGCGGCGGTCAGCATGTCGGTGCGCACGCCCTGCGGGCAGATGGCGTGGACGTCGATGCCCCGGTGGCGGTAGGTGAGCGAGAGCCATTCGGCGAAGGCCAGGGCCCCGTGCTTGGTGACGCTGTACGGCGCCGCGCCGATCATGGTGAGCAGGCCGGCGGCGGAGACCGTGGAGACGAACCGGCCGCGGCCGCGCTCCAGCCAGTGCGGCAGCAGCGCCCGTGCGGCGCGGACGTGGGCCATCACGTTGGTGTCCCAGGCAGCTTCCCAGACCTCCTCGGCGGCGAAGGCGTCGCCGGGCGAGGCCAGGCCGGCGTTGGCGCAGTAGACGTCGACGGTGCCGCCGAGGGCGTCGCGGGCCTGCTCCGCGACGGACGAGGCGTCGCCGGGCAGTGCGATCGCTTCGCCGCCGAGGTCCGTCGCCACCGCGGCTGCCTTGTCCGCGTCGAGGTCGTTGACCACGACGCGGGCGCCCTCGGCGGCGAAGCGGCGGGCGAGTGCGGCCCCGATTCCTCCGCCCGCGCCCGTCACGACGATGCCCTGCCCCTGGAACGCACCCACTGTGTTCCCCTTCCGCTGGCCGACTGCCGGATCAGAGGCATACTAACCAGTCGGTATGTAGGCCGGAAGGGGTGGAACCGGACGGCCGTGCGGCCGCGCGCCGGTGCTCGGGTGACACGGCTCCCTACGGTGTGACACATGACGTTGTCGCGACGCGGACTACTGGCACTGACGGGCGCCGCGGGGGCGGCCGGCACACTGGGCACGGCTGCCGCAGGGGGGTCGACGCCGGCGCCGGGGCGGGTGCCGGGGCGGGTGCGCACCGGTTTCGAGCGGCTGGCGGACGGCGGGTACGCGCAGCTGGCGGGGCAGCGCGTGGGCATCGTGACCAACCCGACCGGGATCACGGCCGAGGGCCGCCACGTCGTCGACGTCATGCACGCGGACGAGCGGGTCGACCTGGTCGCGGTGTTCGGACCGGAGCACGGGTTCCGGGGCACCGCGCAGGCGGGCGGTTCGGAGGGCGCGGCCGAGGACCCGGCGACCGGACTGCCCGTGTACGACGTCTACGGGCTCAGCGGGCAGCGGCTCGCCGACGCGTTCAGGGCCGCCGGGGTGGACACCGTCGTCTTCGACGTCCAGGACGTCGGCGCCCGCTTCTACACCTACATCTGGACGCTGTACGACTGCATGGAGGCCGCCGCTCTGGCGGGCAAGGCGGTGGTGGTGCTGGACCGGCCCAACCCGGTGGGCGGCCGGCGGGCTTCGGGCCCGGTGCTGGACCGGGCGTACGCCACGTTCGTCGGGCGGGCCCCGATCGCGCAGAGCCACGGGATGACGGCGGGCGAACTGGCGCGGCTGTTCCGGGGTGAGTTCATGGCGCGCAGTGTGAAATTGCACGTTGTACGCATGGGTGGCTGGTCGCGCGACATGCTCTTCGACGCCACCGGCCTGCCCTGGGTCCCGCCGAGCCCCAACATGCCGACCCCGGACACCGCACTCGTCTACGCCGGAACGTGCCTGTTCGAGGCGACCAACCTCTCCGAGGGCCGGGGCACCACCCGGCCCTTCGAACTGCTGGGCGCCGAGGGCGTGGACCGGCACTGGGCGGCGGCCGCGGACGCCCTCGGGCTGCCCGGCGTGTGGATCCGCGAGGCGCACTTCACCCCGTCCTTCTCCAAGTTCAAGGACCGCACCGTCGGCGGGGTCCGCCTCCTGGTCCACGACCGTGCGGCCTTCGACCCGGTGCTCACCGGCATCGGCCTGCTGGTCACCGCGCGCCGCGCCTGGCCCGGCTTCGCCTGGCGGGCGGACCGGTGGATCGACAAGCTGACCGGTTCGGACCGGGTCCGCACCCTGATCGACGCGGGCGCCGGCCCCGCGGAGGTGGCCGCGGACTGGCAGCGGGGCCTGGAGCGGTTCCGCGCGGTGCGCGAGCAGTACCTGCTGTACCCGTGAGGGTGGTCCCCGCGTCACGTCTCTGGCCGGGCGGGCCCCGCAGCGGGATGCTGGAGGTCCGGTGCACTGCCTCGCGCGGAGGGGGATGTCATGTCGGGTGTGGGTGTGGGGCCTTACCAGGAACTGACCTTCGACGCCGACGGGGATCCGGACACGGCCCAGCGGGCGGCCCTGCTGCGGCTCGACGCGACGGACCTGCTCGTCTTCTCCCACGGCTGGAACAGCGACCGGTCCGTGGCCACCCGGCTCTACGACCGGTTCTTCGCCCCCTTCCCGGAGCTGACCGGCCCGGCCGTGCGCCTGGCCTACGCCGGGGTGGTGTGGCCGTCGATGAAGTTCTCCGACGAACCGATCCCCGACTTCGAGGTGCGCGCCGCACTCGCGGAGCCGGAACCGGAACCGGAACCGGAGCCGGCGCCCGCCCCGGAGCGAGCGCCCGGGTCCGCGCTCGACCCGGAAACCCGCGCCGCGCTCGGCGTGTTCTGGCCGGGCCGCGACACGGAGCTCGACCGGATCGCCGAACTGCTCCGGAACCAGCCCGAGTCGGCGGAGTCCTTCGCCGAATTCGGCGCACTGGTACGCGTACTGGCCGGAGTGGCGGACACAGCGGGAGCGGGAGCGGCAACGGCGGCCGCGACCGCGGCCGGGGAGCGCGTACCGGCGATGTTCGGCGCGGACACGCTCACCGTGTGCGCGGACTTCGCCGACGCTCTGGCCGGGCCGGGGGCCGGGGACGAGCCCGGCGTACCCCCGTCCGCCGCTGCGTCGCCCTCCCCGACCCGCAGCCTCGGCGTCGGCCGGCTGTGGAGCGGCGGCCGTGAACTGCTGCGCCAGGCCACCTTCTACTCCATGAAGAAGCGCGCGGGCCACATCGGCGAGCACGGCCTCGCACCGGTGCTGCGACAGCTCGCGCACGCCCGCCCGCACCTGCGCGTCCACCTGGTCGGCCACAGCTTCGGCGCCCGCCTCGTCTCCTTCTCCCTGCGCGGCCTGCCGCCCGAGGTGCGTACCGTCAAATCCCTGACCCTCCTCCAAGGCGCCTTCTCCCACTACGCGTTCAGCGAGTCCCTCCCCCACGACCGGCAGCGCGGCGGCGCCCTGCGCGGGCTGCACCGGCGCGTCGACGGGCCGGTGGTGTCGTGCCATTCGCGCCACGACTCCGCGCTCGGCGTGTTCTACCCGCTGGCCTCCCGGCTGGCCCGGGACTCGGCCGGGATCGCGGGCTTCGACGCCCGGTGGGGCGCCGCGGGGCACGACGGGATCCAGGCCGTCCCGGGCGCCGTGCGGCTGACCCTCGACGCGGCCCTGCGGGACGGCCTGCCGCGCAGCGGCTGCGTGAGCGTCGACGCCGCCTCCGTGGTGCGCCGCGGAGGGGCGCCTTCGGGGGCGCACAGTGACATCTGCCATCGCGAGCTCGCACGGGTGGTGGCCACGGCGGGGCGCCTCGGGCGCTGAGAGCCCGTCCGTGCCTCCGGTGCCACCCGGACGCCCCGGCCGGCGCGGCATGCCCCCGCGCGCTCCCGGGCATGTTCGTGCGATGGAGGTGGCGGTGTGATGGCAGGATTCCGGAGTCTGGCGGGGCAGGTGCGCGACGCGGGCAACGACCGTGCCCTACGGCGCCATTCCCTGCGCCGGTGCCTGGAGCGGTTCGCTCCGTACGGGCACCGGGCGACCTGGTGGCACCTGTGCGACCGGCACGGCATCGGCCCCGAGGACCGGGCCGCCGATCCGCTGCGGCTGGTCGCCGCGCTGGAGGAGCTGGAGGACGCGCGCGCGGTCTGGCTGGCGTACGAACGGCAGTTCGCTGAGCGTCGCAGGCGGGAGAAGCACCACGGGCTGAGACGCCCGGACTGGGCGTGGACCGGCGAGGCGGCCGTCGTGCGCTGCGCCGATCCCGGCGTACGGCCCGACGGCGCGCTCGGCGAGGTGCTGCGGCGACTGGTACGGGCGCTCGAGGCGGAGGCCCGCGGGACGGCGTGCCCGGTGTGCGGCGAGTCGGAACTGCTCTGGCTGCCGCAGGTGGCGGCGGCGGAGCCCTGGTCGGGGCCGGTGTGCCGGGGCTGCGGGATCGTGGTGCCGCGCCCCGCGCTGGCGGACACGGCGTGACGCCGGAACCGGCGGCGCCGGGCGTTCTCCAGGTGTGTCTCAACGGCACGCGCACCGCGGCGGACGGGCTCGCCGTGCCGCTGTCTCCGCAGGCACTGGCGGAGTCGGCCGCGCAGGCGGTGGCGGCGGGGGCGCAGGAGGTGTGCGTCCACCCCAGGACTCCGTGCGGGCGGGGCAGCCTGTCGCCCCGGGTGGTCGGGCCGCTGCTGGCGGCGGTACGGGCCGCCGTCGCAGTGCCGGTCGGGGTGCCGGCCAGTGTGGCGGCGGAGCCGGATCCCGCGCACCGGCCGGCACGGATCGGCACGTGGGAGGTGCTGCCGGACCGGGCTTCGGTGGACTTCGGCGAGCCGGGGGCCGTGGAACTGACCGGCGCGCTGCTGGACCGGGGCGTCGCGGTCGAGGCGGTGGTGCGCACGGGGAGCGGTGGCGCGGCAGGGCTGCTGGGGGCCGGGGCGGTGGGCCGCCGGGTGCTGCGGGTGGTCGCGGAGGTCACCGAGCGGGACCCGGAGGCGGCCGTGCGGGCGGCCCGGGAGCTCGTACGGGCGCTCGGCGCGGCGCACGGCCGGCCGGTCCTGTTGCACGGCCGCGACGGCGGGGCGTGGCCGGTGCTGCGGCTGGCGGCCGGGCTCGGGCTCGGCGCGCGGACCGGGGCCGGCGACGTACTGCTGCTGCCCGACGGCCGCCCGGCCGCGTCGAACGCCCAGCTGGTGGCGGGGGCGCTCGCCGAGCTCGCGCGGGGCGGGCGGGGTTCGCGGCACGGGGCCGGCGCAGGGACGGTCGCGGCCGGGGGCGGTCGTGGCGCAGGGACGGGGGTTCGCCGCCGGCCCCTTGGGGTCATCCGAGGCGGGAGCCGGTGAGCTTGCGGCCGAAGGCGTCGTCCGGGTTGGACAGGACGCAGTTCTCCAGCGAGAGGCAGCCGCAGCCGATGCAGTCCGTCAGGTGGTCGCGCAAGCGGCCCAACTGCTGGATGCGGTGGTCCAGTTCGGAGCGCCAGGCCTCCGAGAGGCGGGCCCAGTCCTCGCGGTTGGGCGTGCGGCTCTCGGGGAGTTTCGCCAGGGCCTCGCCAATGGTGGCGAGCGGGATGCCCACGCGCTGGGCGGCGCGGATGAAGGCGACGCGGCGCAGCGTGTCACGGCTGTAGCGGCGCTGGTTGCCGCTGGTGCGGCGGCTGCTGATCAGGCCCTTGGCCTCGTAGAAGTGGAGCGCGGAGACGGCCGCGCCGCTGCGCGCGGACAGCTGGCCTACGGTGAGTTCGTGGATCTTCTCTGGGATCTGCGGCACTCCCCGAGGGTAATCGGCACGCGGACGGGCGCGGACAGGCGGTCCGTTGACACGGGCGCACGCGCCAACCATGCTGAGCAAGCGCTTGTTCTGCGTATCGCCGCGACCGCTCGCCGCGGCCCCTCGCCGCGGCTGCTCCCTGCGGCTGCTCCCTGCGGCTGCTCTCTGCGGCTGCTCTCCATCTCTGCAACTGCTCTTTCTCACACCGGGAGGCACGTGCATGGCCGAGCCGAGGATTTTCACATCCGCCGACGAACTGCGCGCCGGCATCGGCGAACCGCTCGGCCCCAGCGGCTGGCTGGAGGTGGACCAGAAGCGGATCGACCTTTTCGCGGATGCCACCGGGGACCACCAGTGGATCCACGTGGATGCGGAGCGGGCCGCGTCGGGGCCGTTCGGCCGGACGATCGCGCACGGCTATCTGACCCTGTCGCTGCTGCCCAGCCTGGTCCCGCAGACCCTGCGGGTCGAGGGCATGAAGATGGGCATCAACTACGGCGTGGACAAGGTCCGCTTCCCCGCGCCGGTACCGGTCGGCTCGCGGCTGCGGGCCACGGCCGTGATCACCGGGGTGACGGACGCGGGCGGCGGGGTGCAGGTGGCCGCGACCGTCACGGTCGAGTGCGAGGGCGGCGAGAAGCCCGTGTGCGTCGCCGAGACGGTGTCGCGCTACTACTTCTGACGGGCCCCGACCATGCGGAGCACGAGGTCGGCGTAGAGCGCGCCGACCTCGTCGGGCGTGCGCTGCCCGGCCGCGCTGAACCAGCGCGCCACGTCGATGCAGAGCGAGAGCACGGCGAGCGTGGTGCCGGGCACGTCGGGGACGTCGAACTCGCCGGCCGCGACGCCGTCGGCCAGGATCCGCCGTACCGCGGCGTCGCTCTGGCGGCGCAGGGTGACGATGGCGGAGCGGTGCTCCGGACCGAGGGCGTCGAGCTCGTACTGGACCACGCGGGCGGTGGTGTGGTGTGCGGCGTGCCACCGCACGAAGGACCGTACGGCGGTGTCGAGGCGTTCGGCGGCGGTGCCGGGGCCGTCCGCCGCCGTCTCCAGGATCTCGAGGGCCTTGTCGTGGCCGATCCGGCTGATCCGGTGGAGCAGCTCTTCCTTGGTCTTGTAGTGGATGTACAGGGCGGCGGGGCTCATGCCCGCACGGCCTGCAATGTCACGTGTGGTGGTGGCGTGGTACCCGCGCTCGGCGAACGCGTCCACGGCGGCGACGAGCAGCCGCCGTGCGGCGTCGGGAGTGACCTCCGACCACGGCACGTACTCGCCGTCGGCCGTCTCCTCCACGCTGTCCATCGCTCGCCCACCCTCATCGTCGTGCGCCGGAGTGCACACTTTACCCGAGGCTGAGCAAGCGCTTAGCGAGCTCGCGGCGGCTGGGGCGTCGTGTACGGGTCATGATCCGTGATGATCTTCTCGAGGCGCGCCTGGTCGACCCGGCTGACGATCTGCTCCACCTCCTGGCGGTCGCGGACCACCTTGGCGAGCGTGAAGGCGGAGGTCGTCAGGTAGAGGGCGGCGATGCCGAGGAAGGCGCGCACCCAGGCGTCGGCTTCCAGGTTGTAGATGCCGAGGGCCACCGCACCGAGGGCGATGGCGAAGGACGCGACGGCCTGGCCGAAGTATGCCCCCGTCGTCTGCTGCTTGACCGGTGTCTCGTTCATGTGTCCAGCATCGGTGCAGTGTGCCGTGTCACACATCCGCGCTCGTACTCACGCACGTACTCAGAAGGCCGAAACCCCGGTGAGCGCACGGCCGATGAGCAGCTTCTGGATCTGGCTCGTGCCTTCGTAGAGGGTCATCACGCGGGCGTCGCGCAGCAGCTTCCCCGCCGGGTACTCGTCGATGTAGCCGTAACCGCCGTGCACCTGGAGCGCGTTGCCCGCCGCGCGGACGGCGGCCTCCGAGGCGAAGAGCTTGGCGGTGGAGGCCTCGGTCGCGAACGGCCTCCCCCGGTCGATGAGATCGGCGACCCGCCAGGTCAGCATCCGCGCGGCGTCGACGTCCACGGAGATGTCGGCGATCAGCTCCTGCACCAGCTGGTGGTGGGCGATGCTGCGGCCGAACTGCTCGCGCGTCCCGGCGTACGCGAGGGCCGCGTCGAGGGCGGCCTGGGCCAGGCCGACGCAGCCGGCGGCCACCGACATCCGGCCCTTGGCGAGGGCGGACATGGCCACCGAGAAGCCCTTGCCCTCGGGGCCGAGCATGGCGGAGGCGGGGACCCGCACGTCCTCCAGGACGAGTTCGGCGGTGGCCTGGCCGCGCAGGCCGAGCTTGCCGTGGACCTCGCGGCGGGTGAGCCCGGCCGAGTCGGCGGGCACGAGGAAGGCCGAGACGCCGCGGTGGCCGGGTTCGCCGCCGGTACGGGCGAAGAGCAGCACCACGTCGGCCCAGGTGCCGTTGGTGATGAACATCTTGGTGCCGTCGAGCCGGTACCCGTCGCCGTCGCGGACCGCACGCGTGGTGAGGCTGCCGGCGTCGGAGCCGGTCCCGGGTTCGGTCAGGCCGAAGCAGCCGAGGGCCTCGCCCGAGCAGAGGCGCGGCAGCCAGGCCTGCTTCTGCTCCTCGGCCCCCCACGCGGCGATCGTCTTGGCGACCAGGCCGAGGGAGACGGAGACGATGCCGCGGACGGCGGAGTCGCCGCGTCCGAGCTCCTCGGTGACGAGGGCGTACGCGAGGTGGTCGCCTCCGGAGCCGCCGTACTCCTCGGGGACGGTCAGCCCCAGGAAGCCGAGCGCGCCGAGCTTTTTCACGACGGCCCGGTCGACGCTCTCGGCGCGGTCCCAGTCGGCGGCGTGCGGGGCGACTTCGCGTTCCACGAAGTCGCGGGCGAGCCGGCGTACCGCGGTCTGCTCCTCGCTGAGCTCCAGGTTCATGGACACCTCGCAGGGATTTAATTAGCGGCGCTAGTTTACGGCGGGCAGGCCCTACTATGTGCCGCATGGCCCGACCGCGCAAGCCCCTCCTGAGCAGAGACCTCATCGTCGAGGCGGCGGGCCGGCTGGTGGACTCCGAGGGGCTGGACGCCGTGTCGACCCGGCGGCTCGCGGCCGCGCTCGGCGTCAGCGGGCCCTCCCTGTACAACCACTTCCGCACCAAGGACGAGATCCTGGAGGCGGTCGCCGACGCGGTGAGCGCCCGGGTCGACCTGTCGATGTTCGACGAGGGCGACGGGCGCGACTGGCGGACGGCGCTCCGCGACTGGGCGCACTCCTACCGGGGCGCGCTGGCCGACCATCCGAACATCGTGCCGGTGCTGGCGCGCGGGCCGGGTCGGCGGCCGGCCGGGCTGCGGCTGGCGGACGCGGTGTTCGGGGCGATGACGGCGGCAGGCTGGCCGCCCGCACAGGCGACCCGGATCGGCGCGCTGATGCGGTACTTCATCCTCGGCTCGGCGGTGGCGTCGTTCGCCCGCGGTTTCGTGGACGACGAATCGGCCTACGATCCGTCGGACTATCCGCACCTGGGGCAGGCGCACCTGCTGGCAGAGCGGCAGCGGGCGGTGGACGAGGGCGCCTTCGAGACGGGTCTCACCGCGCTGCTGGACGGGCTGGGGCTGCAGTTCGAGGCGCTGGGCGGCAGCCGGCCCGGCCCCGCGTAGGGACCGGGCCGGGCCACCGCCCGCTCGATACCGCACCGCCGGGGAGGTCCCAGCGAGCGTCCCGGCGGACGCCCGGGCGGGGCCTAGAAGACGACCAGCGAACGCCCGCCCTTGCCCGCGATCATGGCGTCGAAGGCGGCCGGGATGCCGTCGAGGGTGATCCGGTCGGTGACCAGCGCGCCGAGGTCGAGGCGCCCGGCCCGGATGTGCTCGGCCAGGACCGGCAGGTCGCGGGCCGGGTCGCAGCTGCCGTAGACGCAGCCGGAGAGCGTGCGGGCGAAGTGGAAGATCTCCAGGGCGTGGAAGGTGACCTGCTGGTCCTTGCCGCCGATGCCGACGACCGTGGTGCGCCCGCCGCGCCGGGTGGAGTCCCAGGCGGTCCGGATGGTGTCGGCCCGCCCCACGCACTCCACCGCCACGTCGGCGCCCTGCCCGCCGGTCAGCGCGCGGATCTCCTTGGCGGTGGTCGCGGACGCCAGGACGAACTCGGTGGCGCCCGCCGCACGGGCGAGTTCCTCCTTGGCCGGGGACACGTCGACGGCGACGACCGGTCCGGCGCCGGCGATCCGCGCCGCCTGGAGGGCGGCGAGGCCCACTCCCCCGACGCCGAAGACGGCGACGGACTCGCCGGTGCGCACGCGGGCGCTGTGGTGCACGGCCCCGTATCCGGTGAGGACGGCGCATCCGAGCAGTGCGGCCTCGGCGAGCGGGATCCCTGCCGGTGCGGGCAGGACGCAGTTGGCCGCGACGACGGTCTCCTCGGCGAACGCCGCGACGTTCAGCCCCGGGTGCAGCGCGGTGCCGTCGGCGGTACGGGCGTACACGGCGCCCACGCCGGTCAGGGCCTCGGCGCAGAGCCAGACCTCGCCGATCCGGCAGTGGTGGCACTGTCCGCACGACGGGGCCCAGTTGAGCACCACGGCGTCTCCGGGGGCGACGTGGGTGACGCCCTCGCCGACGGCGAGGACCGTGCCCGCGCCCTCGTGGCCGAGGACGGCGGGGACGGGGACGCGCATGGTGCCGTTGGTGAGGGAGAGGTCGGAGTGGCAGACCCCGGCGGCGGCGAGCCGGACCCGGACCTGGCCGGGACCGGGGTCGGGCAGGACGATCTCCGCTATCTCGAGCGGGGCTCCGACAGCGGGCAGGATGGCGGCGCGGACCATGGTCGTCGTCTCCGTCTTTCCGGGGCTCAGAACTGCAGGGACTTGGTCTGGAGGTATTCGGCGAGGCCGTGCGGGCCCAGCTCCCTGCCCACACCGGACTGCTTGTACCCGCCGAAGGGCGCCTGCGGGTTGAAGCGGCCGCCGTTGATGTCGACCTGCCCGGTGTCCATCTTGCGGGCGAAGGCCACGGCGGTCTCCTCGTCGGCCGCCCAGACCGCGCCGCCGAGGCCGTAGACGGTGCCGTTGGCGATGCGCAGGGCGTCCCCCTCGTCCTCGTACGGAAGGATCGACAGGACCGGGCCGAAGATCTCCTCCTGCGCGATCGTCATCTCCGGCGTGACGTCCGCGAAGACGGTCGGGGCGATGAAGTAGCCGCGCTCGTGCGGGGCGTCGGGACCGCCCGCGACCAGGCGGGCGCCCTCCTCGGTGCCCCGGACGATGTACGCGCGCACCCGGTCCCGCTGCGTGGCGCTGACCACCGGTCCGAGGCGGGTGGCCGGGTCCCGCGGGTCGCCGACGGCATACTTGGCCACCGCGGCGGCGGCGAGGGCGACGGCTTCCTCGTACCGGTCGCGGTCGACCAGCATCCGGGTCAGGGCGTTGCAGCTCTGGCCGGCGTTGTTCATGACGTGTCCGACGCCGGTGGCGACGGCTTTGGCCAGGTCGGCCCCGGGCAGGATGACATTGGCCGATTTGCCGCCCAGTTCGAGGGCGACGCGCTTGATCGCGGCGCCGGCAGTGGCGCCGATCTGCCGGCCGACGGCGGTCGAGCCGGTGAAGGAGACGAGGTCGACGCCGGGGTGGGCGGCGAGCGCCTGCCCGGCGACCGGGCCGGTGCCGGTCACCAGGTTGAAGACGCCTGCCGGGACGCCGGCCTCGTGGACGGCCTCGGCGAAGAGCTGCGCCGTCAGCGGGGTGTCCTCGGCGGGCTTGAGGACGACGGTGCAGCCCGCCGCGAGTGCGGGTGCCACCTTGGCAACGATCTGGTGCAGCGGGTAGTTCCAGGGCGTGATGGCCCCGACGACCCCGACCGGCTCGAGAAGAACGGTGGAATTCCCGATCCGCTCCTCGAAGGCGTACCCGGCGGCCAGTTCGGCGTACGAGGAGGCCACCGCGACCGGCGCACCCACGTGCACCGCGTCGGAGAAGGCCAGCGGCGAGCCGAGCTCTGCCGTGACGGTCTCGGCGATCTCGCTCCTGCGCGCGAGGAGGATGTCGCGCAGGGCGCCGATCAGGGCTGCCCGCTGCGCCGGCGGGGTGGCGGCCCAGCCGGGGAAGGCGGCCCGCGCGGCCCGTACCGCGAGATCGACGTCCTCGGCCGTGCCGGCCGGGACACCGGCGATGACCTGCTCGTCGGCCGGGTTGACGACCTCGATCCGGTCCCGTCCGGCGGCAGGCCGCCATTCCCCGCCGATGTACATGCCGTCGTGGGCCTTCATCGCATTCCTCCCGAGCACGAGCGCGCCTGACCTCGCTGACACCCTACAAACTAGCGCCGATAGTTTTCTGCGCGCCAGGGTCAGATGATGCCGAAAAGCATCCCTGCCCCGAGGACGACCAGGGAGGTGAGGGCGGCCCACTTCACGGTGAAGCGGGTGTGGTCGCCGAATTCGACCTTGGCCATGCCGACGAGGACGTAGACGGCCGGAACCAACGGGCTGGACATGTGCAGGGCCTGGCCGACGAGCGAGGCGCGGGCGATCTCCAGCGGCGAGACGCCGTGGGCGGCACCGGCCTCGGCCAGGACGGGCAGCACGCCGAAGTAGAAGCCGTCGTTGGACATGAAGTACGTGAGCGGCAGGCTGAGCAGGCCCGTGACCAGGGCCATGTGCGGGCCCATGCCCTCGGGGATCGCGCCGACCAGCCAGTCGGCCATGTGCTTGACCATGCCGGTGCCGGTCAGCACACCCGTGAAGACGGCCGCGGCGAAGACCATGCCGGCGACGTTGAGCACGTTCTCGGCGTGGGCCGCGATCCGGGCCTTCTGCTCGGTCATGCGGGGGTAGTTGACGGTCAGCGCGAGCGCGGCGCCCAGCAGGAACAGCACCGGGATCGGCAGCAGCTCCATGATCATGGCGGTGAGCAGGGTCAGCGTGAGCCCGGCGTTGAACCAGTACAGGCGGGGACGCAGGGTGGCGCGGTTCGGGTCCAGGCCCTGGAATCCGGGCTCGGATTCGGACTCGCCCTCGTGCTCGGACTCGGACTTGTCCGTGACGGCGCCGGGCGCTCCGCCCGCGGCGGGGGCGGCGGAGCCCGTTCCGTCGCCGGTCCCGGTCGCGGTCCCGGTCGCGGCGGTTCCGGCCGTAGAGCCCACGAGCACGTCGCCGGAAGCGGCGGTGTCGGTGGTGGTACCGGTGGTGATCTCGGTGTCACTGCCGAGGGTGAGGGATCCGACCCGCCTGCGCTCGCGCAGGCCCAGGACGTACGCGAGACCGAAGACGAAGAGCAGGCCGACGGCGAGCGCCGGGATCATCGGGACGAAGATGTCCGCGGCGTCGAGCTTGAGCGCGGTCGCGGCGCGGGCGGTCGGCCCGCCCCAGGGAAGGGTGTTCATCACGCCGTTGGCCGTGGCGGCGACACCGGTCATCACGACGAGGCTGAGCCCGAGCCGCTTGTAGAGCGGGTACATGGCCGAAACCGTGATCATGAAGGTGGTGGAGCCGTCGCCGTCGAGCGAGACGATGGCGGCGAGCACGGCCGTGCCGACCACGACCCGCAGGGGATCCGCCTTGCAGAAGCGCAGAATGCCCCGGACGATCGGGTCGAAGAGGCCGACGTCGATCATCACGCCGAAGTAGACGATGGCGAACATCAGCATCGCGGCAGTCGGCGCGAGTTTGCCGACGCCTTCGATGACGTAGTCGCCGAGCTGCGCGCCCTGTCCGGCGACGACGCAGAAGAGTGCGGGGATCAGTACGAGTGCCGCGATCGGCGACATCTTCTTCATCATGATCAGGACCAGGAAGGTCGCGATCATGGCGAAGCCGAGAATGGTCAGCATGGAAGGAACCTCACGTTCGCCCTTGGATCCGCCACTCGGGGCTCCGGGCCTGGCGGTCCGGACGAACGTAGGTCCCGTCCAGTTGCGTTAACAAGACGTGAACTCGCGAGCAATACGAGCAAAAGCCCAGCTCAGGACAGGGGCTCCAGGGAGACGGGGAATCCGTTGAGCACGGCCGTCCCGGAGAGCGGGTCCAGCCGGCTGCCGTCGAGGAGCTGGTTGACGTTGGCGCCCGGCTCGGCCGAGGCCACCGCCAGCCGGGCTCCCGCACGGTCGTGTCCCCAGCCGTGCGGGAGGCTGACGACCCCGGTGCGCACGGCGTCGGTGACCTCGACGGGCACCTCCAGGCTGCCGCCTTCGGCGGTGACGCGGGCCCGCCCGCCGTCGGCCAGGCCGATGCGGGCCGCGTCCTCGGGGTGGACCTGGAGGGTGCAGCGGTTGGACCCGCCGACGAGGGCCGGGATGTTGTGGAGCCAGCTGTTGTTGGAGCGCAGGTGCCTGCGGCCGACGAGGACGAGGCCGGCGGGCCGCTCGGCCAGGGCGCGGCGCAGCCGGGGCAGCTCCTCGGCGATGGGGCCGGGGAGGAGTTCGATCCGCCCGCTGCGGGTGCGCAGCACTCCGGGGAGCCGGGGCTGCAGCGGGCCGAGGTCGATGCCGTGCGGACGGGCGAGCACCCGCTCCAGGTTCAGCCCGCCGTCGTCCCCCCTGCCGTCCCCGCCACCGTCCCCACTGCCGTGTGCGCTGCCGAACAGGTCGCCGTACGGGCCCAGGCGCAGCATCAGGTCGAGGCGGCGCTCGGGGCCGTTCTCGCCGGTGAGGCGGGCTGCGAGGGCTGCCGGGTCCTGTCCGTGGAGCGGGGAGTGCGGGGCGGAGACGGCCTTGGCGAGGGTCTGCTGCACGACCAGGTCGTCGACGGCCCCGGGGGCGGTGCCGTGCATGCCGGTGGCGGCGAGGATCAGCCGGGCGTGGATCTCGCATTCGTCGAGCCGCCCGTCCTGGAGCGGGACGGCGGGGCGGGTGTAGCGGACCTGGTTGCGGATGGCGAAGGCGTTGAACGCGAAGTCGTGGTGGGCGCTCTGGGAGGGCGGCGGCGGGGGCAGGACGACGTGCGCGTGGCGCGAGGTCTCGTTGAGGTACGGGTCGACGCTGACCATGAACTCCAGGCCGGTCAGGGCCGCGTCGAGGCGCCGGCCGTCGGGTGCGGACAGCACGGGGTTGGCGGCGATGGCGACGACCGCCCTGATCTGCCCCTCCCCCGGGGTCTCGATCTCCTCGGCGATTGCGGCCAGGGGCAGTTCGCTCTTGGCCTCGGGGTGACCGCCGACCCGGCTGTGCCAGCGCCCCAGGGCGAAGCCCTTGCCCGGTCCGGCGGGGCGGGGGCGGGGCCCTGCGGCGGGCAGCGGGAACAGCGCCCCGCCGGGCCGGTCGAGGTTCCCGGTGAGGATGTTGAGGACGTCGACGAGCCAGCTCGCCAGCGTCCCGAACTCGACCGTGCAGCTGCCGATGCGCCCGTACACGGCGGCGGTGCGGGCGGCGGCGAGCTCGCGGGCGAGGGTACGGATCTCCTCGGCGGGGAGGTCGCAGGCCGGCGCGACGGCCTGGGGGGTGAACGCGCGCAGTGCCCCGTCGAGTTCCCCGAGGCCTTCGGTCAGCCCTTCGAGGGCTCCGGGCGCGGCGAGTTTCTCCTCGAGCAGGACGTGCGCGAGGGCGGCGAGGAGCAGGGCGTCGCTGCCGGGTCGGAGCGCGAGGTGGCGGTCGGCGAGCCGGGCCGTACGGGTGCGGCGCGGGTCGGCCACGACCAGGGTGCCGCCGCGGGAGCGCAGGGCCTTGAGACGGCCGGGGAAGTCCGGGGCGGTGCACAGGCTGCCGTTGGACTCGACCGGGTTGGCGCCGAGGAGCAGCAGGAAGTCGGTGCGGTCGAGGTCGGGGACGGGGATCGCCAGGGGGTCGCCGTAGAGGAGTCCGCTGGAGACGTGCTTGGGCATCTGGTCGACGGTGCTCGCCGTGAACAGGTTGCGGGTGCCCAGGGCCTGGAGCAGGAGGGGCGGATACAGGGCCCCGGCCATGGTGTGCACGTTGGGGTTGCCGAGCACCACGCCGACGGAGCCGGGGCCGTGGCGTGCGACGAGCGGGGGGAGGGCGTCGGCCACCGCCTGGAAGGCCTCGCCCCAGCCGGCCGTGCGCAGCCGTCCGCCGCGGCGCACGAGAGGGGTGGCGAGGCGGTCGGGGTCGCCGTCCACGGCCCCGAACGCGGCGCCCTTGGGGCAGATGAAGCCCTGGCTGAAGACGTCGTTCCGGTCGCCGCGGGCGCCGGTGACGGCCGCGCCCTGCACGGTGAGGGTGAGTCCGCACGTGGCCTCGCAGAAGGGGCAGATGCGCAGGGCGGTACGGGTGGTGGCGTCGGACACGGGTCCTCCCGGGGCGGCGGGCTGCGGCACGCGAGCGCCCCGAGCATACCGACCGGTAGGCATGGAGGGGAGGGGTGCGGCCCGCTCAGTCGAGGGAGCGCGCGAGGTAGGCGTGCATCATGGCGCGGGTCTCGTCGATCAGCTGCGGATCTCCCGACGGGTCGGCGCGGAAGGCCAGTTGGAGCAGGGCGTCGGTGGCCTCGACGGCGACGAGCACGGCCAGGCGGAGGGCGGCGTCAGGGGTGCGGCCGAGGTGCGCGCAGAGGAGTTCGGCGAGCCGGGCGGCGACGACGTGGTTGGCGTCCGCGGCCGCACTCTCCGGCGGGGCCGGCACGCCGAAGTCCACGAGGCCGAAGCCGGGGACGGTGCGCTTCATGGCGAGGTATTCGTCGAGCACGGCGTCCACGACGGGCCGCCAGTCGGTGGCCGGGAGGGTGGCGAAGCGCTCGGCGATGCCGTCGGCGTACCGGTCCAGGTTGCGGCGGGCGAGGGCGTCTGCCATCGCCCGCTTGTTGCCGAAGAACCGGTAGACCGAGCCGATGGGGACGCCCGCGCGCACGGCGACGGCCCGCGTGCTCAGGTTCTCGTAGCCGGTCTCGTCCAGCAGCTCGGCGCAGGCGTCGAGGATCCGGGCCAGGCGGTCCGCGCTGCGCTGCTGGACCGGGGCGCGGCGGAGTGGGTTGGCGGGAGGCACGGGGTCCATCATGCCGCTCCTCAGTTCAGGAGGAGGCTGAGCCCCCCGACGGTGTACGTGATCATCAGGATCAGCAGCGGCAGCTGCCCGGCCACCGCGCGGGCGGGCGGGAAGAGCCGGACCGAACGGTCGTGGGCGGCGACGACGCCGAGGACGTGGCCGGTGACGACGGCGGTGACCTGGAGGGCGGCGAGGGCGCCCGGACCCAGTGGGGAAGCGGCCGGGAGGGCGTTGTCAGTGCCGAGTGCCACCATGACGGTGCGTGGCCCTTCGGTCACGAAGAGGGAGAAGTAGTGGGCGGTCAGGTAGCCGAGCGCGATCGGCAGGAGGGAGTGGGCGAATGCGGTGAGGGGATGCGGGAGTGCGCCGGACACCAGGCGGGTGGCGGCGGCGCACAAGCAGTAGAGGAGGGCTACGAGGGTGACCGCGGCGAGGAGTCCGAGGGTGGCCGCGGGAGTGCGGCCGAGGGGGGAGGTCTGGACGGTGTCGATCCAGGCGGGGCTGTCGGAGAAGCCGTCGTAGGCGGTGGACCCGAGGAGTACGCAGACGGTGGCGACGAGGCCGGGCTGCTCGGGTGTGGCGTCGAGTCCGTGGAAGGGGTTGCGCAGGACGAGCCGGCCGTCGGCACGGCGGCCGAGGGGTGAGAGGCGGGCCAGGAGGGTCGAGTAGACCTCGAAGGCGTCGCCGTGGGCGAACCAGCGCTCGCCGTGGCGGGCGGCGAGTACGAGCTGGACGGCGGCGTAGGCGGCGAGGGCGGTCAGGAGGGTGGTGGTCGAGGCGGGATCGGGGGCGACGAGTTCGAGCCAGGTGAAGACGAACAGGCCGGCCGCGGCGGGCCAGAGGCCGAGGCGGGCCGGAAGGGGGCGGCCGGGCCCGGCAGCGGGCGCGCGGCGCAGGGCGCGGGAGGCGTGGGAGAGCAGGAGGTGCAGGGTGCGCAGGGGATTGAGGAGGCGCCAGACGGGGCCGAGGAGGAGGGAGGAGGGGACGAGGCCGACCCAGAGGAGGACGTAGACGGCGCCGGGCGCCGGATTGCGGTCCGGGTCGTCGGGGCCGAGGAGGAGGTGCAGGAGGACGGCGAGGAAGGCGGTCAGCCCGATCAGGCGGAGCGCGGCCCGGGTGGCGGGGGCGTCGGCGAGGCGCTCCGCGGCGGCGGGCAGCGGGCGGCCGGAGCGGTCCCCGCGGAACCGCGAGGCCGACCAGAGCAGGCCGAGGGCGAGGAAGGAGACGAAGAGGGCGGCGAAGGCTCCCGCGAAGGCATAGAAGGGGGAGATGGGCAGGTCGTGCTGCGAGCCGACCCCGTGGGCGAGCGGCGACAGGGGAGACAGCGGTGTGACGGGCCCGGTGGCGGCGGCCGGCACCCCGGTCGCGGGCGCCGTCACCGCACCACGAGCTGGGTCAGGACCAGGTCCGTCGTGTGGGTCTCGACTTCGAAGAGGCCGGTCCGGTCCACGGTGAGCACGAGGGTGGCGGGCTCACCGGCGGGCAGGGGCAGTTCCTCGTCGTAGCCGTGGACGTGCAGGGTGTCCGCGCGGTCGCTGGTGACGCGGAGCGCCACGCGCTGGCCGCGCTTGAGCTCGACGCGGCCGGGGGCGGGGGTCACCTTGCCCCGGCGGACGGTGACGGTCACGGTCCGGTCGGCCCCGACGACGGAGCCGGGCTCGGAGCCGGGGTCGGGTGCGCCCGGGTCGGGAGCGCCAGGGTCGGGAGCGCCAGGCGTGGGGGTGCCGTGGGCATGGCCGGTCCCGGGACCGCCGGTCGCCGGGGTGAGGCGGGCGCCCGCCTCTACGGGCTTGCCGTCCACGGCCCAGGCGGTGTGGTCGTCGGCGTAGAGGCGGACGGTCAGATCGTGCGTGCCCTTGGGCACCTGCGCGGCCGGCAGGTGGTACCAGGGGCCGTACAGGCGGGCCAGTTTGCGGCCGTCGAGGAAGAGGTGGGCGTGCCCGGCGCCGGCGAGGGCGGCGCCGCCGGCGCTGTCCGGGGTGAAGCGGAAGTTCCGGACGGCGAGCTGGAGGTTCCATCCGTCCTCGGTGTCGGGGCGGACGGTGAGCCGGACCTCCGGCGCGCCCGCGGCCGGGACCTGCCGGAGCCGGTGGCCAGAGCCGTCCCCGGCGGTGAGCAGGGTGCCGGCGCGTCCGGATGCCTGTTCGTGGCTGGTGCCCGGCTTGTGGTGGGTGGTGGCCCGGCCACCGCAACCGGCGGCGCCGGCCGCGGCGAGGACGACTGCGGCGGCGAGTGCCGCGGTGCGCCGGGCCGTGCGGCAGGGAGCGGTGCGGTGGGGAGCGGTGCGGGCCTGGGGCGGGCGGCTCATTCGGCACCGTCCCCGGTGCGCTGCCCGGTGCCGGGCCCCGCCGCGCCCGGCGTCCCCTCCCCCGCGGGGCCTGCCTTCCCCTCCCCTTCCGCCGTCCCCGCCTCTCGCTTCGGAGCGGCGGGGCCGGCGGGGACCGGTTCACGAACCTCGCCGGCGGAACCGCCGGGGCCGTCGGTACCGCCGGCTCCCGGCCGGGCCGGGGTGCGGCCGGCGTCGGGGCGGGCGGCCGCGATGACGGCCCACACCACCCAGACCAGGGCCAGCAGGCCGCGGAACCACGCGGGGCTCAGCGGAATCCACGGGATCATCAGGACGGCCTTGTCGAAGGCGTCCAGCAGGGTGAGTGCGCCCAGGACGAGGGTGGTGCGGCCGAGCCAGGGGCGTTCACGGCGCAGGACCAGTCCGGCGCCGGTCCACCAGACGCCGAGGAGGAGCAGTGCGAGCGCCGGTACGAACGTGCCGGCGAGCGCGGTGGTGGATCCGGCCACGTCCAGGGCCAGTCCGGCCGCGCCCAGGACCGTGCACAGGGTCCCGAGCCGGTCCCCGCACAGCCGGCGCCACCACAGCACCCCGCCGACGAGGGCCAGTACCGCGGCGACGGCCAGGGCGAGCTGGGTCTCGACCCGCTCCAGGCCGCGGGCCCCGTACCAGTCGCAGCCTGCCGGGAGGCGGCGCGCCTGGACGTTGTAGTCGGCGCAGACGAGCAGCTGGACGAGCTTGACCGGCTCGCCGGCGAGCCGGGCGGAACCGCCCGACAGGTCTCCGCGCCGGTCGCCGCACTGCGGCAGGGTTCCCGGGGTGGATCCGTCGGGCCCGTCCTGCCAGCAGTTCTCCTTGCCCTGGCCGTCCCACCAGACGTCCATGCCGTTGGGGCGGGACGCGCCGGCCTTGTCCTTGCCGAGGACGTTGTCGGCGTACCGGTTGTGGTGGGAGGTGTCGGCCTGCTTGGACCAGGCCTCCTCGCCGCGGATGAAGGCGGGGACGGCACTGAGGAAGAACGCGGCCCGCCGGTGTCCGTAGACCCAGTTGTTCTCGTAGATGTTCCAGTTGCCGCCCGCGGTGATGATGCCGGTGCCCGGGGGCATCGAGATCTGCGGGCAGACGACGCCCTGCTCGTAACCGCGCTCGACGGGCGCCTTGGCGCAGGTGCCGTCTGCGACGTACCGGTAGTAGTCCTGGTTGTTGTCGTGGATGTCGTTGCGCTCGAACTTGGCGTGGTTCTGCGGGAGTCCGGGGTGTCCGGGGAAGGCGCTGTCCATGGAGGCGCCGCCCATGTTGTGGTCGAACTCGTTGTCGTGGACCCAGACGGAGTCGCCCGCCGTGCCGGAGTAGCCGACCATGTTGTGGTGGCTGCGGCAGTTCGTGATCTCGATGGAGTACCGCGGGACCTCGTAGCCGCGGCCCTCGTTGATGTTCGAGGCGCTGCCCGGATAGATGCCGGAGTCGCCGTTGCCGTACGACTCGCAGTTCTTGTAGAGGCCGTGGTCGCTGGCGAAGGTCAGGAAGCCGTACTCGTCGTTCCAGCGGGTCAGGACGTCGTCGATGACGAAGCCGTCCGCTGCGAGCACGTACAGCGAGTTGAACGTGGTGCGCTGCGCGGTGAAGTTGCGGAAGTAGACGCCGTCGGACTTGTCCGCGCGGATCGCGTTCAGCTTCTGGTACTTGGCGTCGACGATCACGTCGAGGCGTGAGGCGCCGGTGCCTTCGATCTGCAGGTTCTTCTTGCCGAGGATGGCGACCAGGTTCTGGTTGTGGCGGCACTGCACCTGCTGCTCGTAGGACAGGATCTGGTAGCCGAGTGCGGAGTCCGGGGCCTTGAGCCGGGCGCACTCCCCCGCCGGCTTGGGCAGCGAGGGCTCTTCCTCGTAGAGGCCGGGGAGGACCGCGATGTTCATGCCGGGGCGGTCGACGGCGTCGACGGCCTGCTGGAGGTGCCGGTAGCCCTGCTTCACGCACCGCTCGAAGAGGGTGAGGTTGCGGGTGCGCAGGGCGTCGGGGAAGTCCGCGACGCGGCGCTCGAAGGCGGCGCGGTCGGTCTTGCAGACCAGCAGGTCGGGCTCGCCGGTCCGGTAGGCGGGTACGGAGCCGGAGCCGTCGGGGAAGGTGACGGGCCGCTCTTCGTGGGCCCGGGCCGCGGGTGCGGCGGCCATGAGGGCGACGAGGGCGAGGAGGGCGGCGAAGAGGGCCGCCGGCACGGCAGGAAACCTGCGGATCCACGACATGCGCGAGAGAGTAGAGCAATGTTCATCTTTTGAGAGCCCCTCGCGCACGGTCAATCGCACGGATTTCCGGACCGTTGACGGACGGGCCGCGGAATCCTACTGTCGACCATAGGATTCCTTCGGCAGATCGGGAGCGGGCAATGGGCGGCGGCAGCGAGCAGGCCAGGAAGACGGCGGAGGGGCTGGGGTACCTCACCGGATTCGGCAACGAGCACAGCTCGGAGGCCGTGCCGGGCGCCCTGCCGATCGGCCGGAACTCCCCCCAGCGCGCTCCTCTCGGCCTCTACGCCGAGCAGCTGAGCGGCAGCGCGTTCACCGAGCCGCGCACGCACAACCGCCGCTCGTGGCTCTACCGCATCCGTCCGTCGGCTGCGCACCCGCCGTTCGTCCGGATCGACAACGGCTCCGTGCGCACCGGGCCGTTCACCGAGACGGTGCCCGACCCGAACCGGCTGCGCTGGAACCCGCTGCCGGACCCGGCCCCCGGCACCGACTTCCTGGCCGGCCTGTGGACCCTCGGCGGTAACGGCGACGCGACCCAGCGGACCGGTATGGCGATCCACCTGTACGCCGCCAACGCCTCCATGACCGACCGGGTGTTCAGCGACTCGGACGGCGAGCTGCTGATCGTCCCGGAGCGCGGCGGCCTGCTGCTGCGTACGGAGTTCGGCCTGCTGCGCGCGGAGCCGGGTCACATTGCACTGATCCCGCGCGGCGTGCGCTTCCGCGTCGAGCTCCTGGACGCCGACGCCCGCGGGTACGTGTGCGAGAACTACGGCCAGCCGTTCGAGCTGCCGGGCCTCGGCCCCATCGGCGCCAACGGCCTCGCCGCCGCCCGGGACTTCCAGGCGCCGGTCGCCGCGTACGAGGACGTCGAAGGCCCGGTGGAGGTGGTGAACAAGTTCTGCGGGAACCTCTGGGCCGCGACCTACACCCACTCGCCCCTCGACGTGGTCGCCTGGCACGGCACGCACGTCCCGTACGTCTACGACCTGCACCGCTTCAACGTCATCGGCACTATCAGCTACGACCACCCCGACCCGTCGATCTTCACCGTGCTGACCTCGCCGTCGGACACCCCGGGCCTGGCGGGCGTCGACTTCGTCGTCTTCGCGCCGCGCTGGCTGGTCGGCGAGGACACCTTCCGCCCGCCGTACTTCCACCGGAACGTGATGAGCGAGTACATGGGCCTGATCGAGGGCGCCTACGACGCCAAGGCCGAGGGCTTCGTGCCGGGCGGCGGCTCGCTGCACAACATGATGTCCGCGCACGGCCCCGACCGGGAGACCTTCGACAAGGCCAGCGCCGCAGAGCTCAAGCCGCAGAAGATCGACGACGGTCTCGCGTTCATGTTCGAGACCCGCTGGCCGATCACCTCGACCGCCCAGGCCGCGTCCGCCGGGCACCTCCAGCGCGGGTACGACGACGTCTGGCAGGGACTGGAGCGTCACTTCCGCGCGTAGAGGGCCTAGCATTCCTGCACGTCGCCCCGCCCGTACGGAGAACACCGCGTGACCGCCTTCGCCCCCGACTCGCTGGTCCTGAACCGGAAGCTGCCCCTCTGGTACCAGGTCTCGCAGTCGTTGCGCGCCTCGATACTGGGGCGCACCCCGGACGCCTCGCTCCGGCTGCCCACCGAGGAGCAGCTCGCCGAGCACTACGGGGTGAGCGTGCTCACGATGCGCCAGGCCCTCAAGGAGCTGGAGCAGGAGGGGCTGATCAGCCGGCACCGGCGGCGCGGCACCTTCATCGAGCCGGGGGCGCAGCGCGGTGCGCCGGTGCGGCTGCTGGGCTCGGTCGACGCGATCGTGGCCCAGCAGTCGGGCGAGCGCACCACGGTGCTGGGGCACACGCGCGGGCCGGTGCCCGGGGAGCTCTCCGAGTACTTCCCGGGCATCGACGAGGTGGTCACGTACCGGCGGCTGCGGCGGGACGGGGAGACCGGCGAGCCCACGAACTGGGCGGAGAACGCCGTGCTCCCCGAGCTGGCCGCGGGCGTCGAGCTCGCGGACCTGGAGCGGTGGCCGATGACCAAGGTGCTGCGGGACGTGGTCGGCGTGCGGATCAGCCGGATCACGGACACGGTCGAGGCCCGGCTCGCCGACCCGGCGACCGCCGAGCTGCTGGACGTACCGCTCCTCAGCCCGATCCTGCACTACACCGGTGTGACGTACGACGAGGACGGACGGGTCGTGGACGTGGCCCGGATCCGGTACCGCGGCGACCGGTTCTCCTTCACGGTCACCGTCGACGCACACTGAGCCGCGTGGCCGCGCGGTGCGGGCACGGTCATGGGGCGCGGTGTTGTGTCACATGGCAGGTTGTACGGTCACGCGTCATCCTCCGCAGAGCGCTCGCCCTCCGCCTGGGAGGGAGTGGTGCGCAGGGTCTGGGGGTGCTTGGCCTCGGCCGGATCCGTGTCCTCGTCGAGCCGTTCCCCCTCGGCCTGCGACGGCGTCGTGTACTCGTTGTACTCGCTCATGTCGCCTCCTCGGTCGCCACGAGTGCCTCACTCGGAGCGTAGCGCTTCCGGCCGGTCCCGGCCCGGGCTCTTCGTGCCCCCGCGCACCACCGCCTACCATGCGTGCGGTGAGCGATGACACTCCGCTGCTCGACGATCTGATGCCCTGGTCGGTGTCCCCGATGCGGCTGGGCCGTTCCTGGGTGGTCGCGCCCGACGCGCGCACGCTGCGCACCCGCTGGGACGCGCTGGTGCGCGCCGAAGGGGCCGAGCGGGAACGGCTGTTCCGCCCGACCCGGCTGCGGAGCCCGCACAGCGGCGCGGCCGTACTGCCGGGCCAGCGGGCCGGCACCGCGCGGTTCTCGCAGTCCCCGGGGGAGTTCCCCGAGCCGGTGCGCGTCCTGTGCGAGCCCTTCCACGAGCAGTGGCTCCTGCCCGACCAGCGGCTGATCGACTCGGCGCGGCCGGAGCTGTGGCGGGTACGGGACGAGCACCAGCTGTACGTACGCGAGGACGCGGGATCCGTGCAGGTCACAGCTCACCTCCCGGCCGGGCGGGGCGGTAGGGTCCGGCCCCTGCACCGGCGTCCGGGCGGCGCGGAACCCAATCTCGCACCCGGTCTGACGGCAGTACTGGGTGACCTGTACCGGTGCTGGGTGACACCCGAGGACGTGCTGTGCTGGGTGCTGGCGGCCGGCCGGTCCGGCCCCGCCGGCCACGAGGTCCCGCTGCCCGCGGACCCGGAGCGCTGGCGGGCCGGAGTGCAGCTGGGCCACCGGCTGCTGACCGTACAGCTCGGCGGGGCACGCGGCGGCGAGGCGCCGAAACTGCCGGGAGGGCGCCGCCCGTACGTCCGCGCCGCGGTCCCGCCGCACCCCGCCGAGCCGGACCACGACCCGGAGGCGGAGGCGCTGCTGCTGGGGTCCGGGGTGATCTCGCCGGTCGCTTCGCAGGTGTGGGAATTCGAGCACGGCCGGGTGCGGGTGCTGGAACGGTGGTTCGCCGCGCGGACCGCGTACCGGGAGGCGGAGGGCCTGGCGGCCCTGGGCCCGGCGCAGTGGCCGCAGCAGTGGACCTCCGAACTGCTGGGCCTGATCACCACCCTGGCCCTGCTGGCGGACCTGGCTCCGGAGCGGGCCGCGCTGGACGTGGGGCCGCCGCTGGGCAGGGCCGCACTGCGGGCGGGGGGCGTACTGCCCGTACCGGCCGCCGCACGCCGCCCCGCGTCGGTGCTGGACCATCAGGAGGAGGGCCCCGAGGGGCAGTTCGTGCTCCTGTAGCCGGCGGACGCCGCTAGGGCGCGCCGTCCGCGGATCCCGGTGCGGCGTCCTGCTCGAAGGAGCCGAGCAGCCGGAGCAGCATGCGGTCGAAGACCACGTCCATGTCCTGCGGGGCCGCGCCCTCGGCCAGGACGGCCGCCAGCCGCGGGTACGCGCCCGCCGCGACCTGGCCCATGAGGTAGGCGCCGCGCACCGCCTGGTCCTGCTCCTCGGTCCACGGCAGCGTCCTGGTGCGCTCGGCCAGGGCCAGTTCGCCCGCGACGAAGGTCGTCACGAGTCCGTTGACCGAGGCGATCAGCTCCATCTTCTGTCCGGACGGCACGTTCAGGCCGTCCAGGCAGGTGAGCGAGTACTCGAGGTAGCGCAGGGCGTGCGGGCTGAAGCCGTGGACGGGCGAGAGCAGCCGCGGCAGCCAGGGGTGACGGTGCATCAGGGTCCGTGTCTGGCGCGCCAGGCCCAGCAGGTCGGCCCGCCAGTCGCCGGAGGGCTCGGCCGGGTAGGCGTACTCGCCGCTGACGGCGTCGACCATCAGCTCGTACAGGTCCTCTTTGCGCGGCACGTAGTTGTACAGCGACATCGTGCCCGCGCCGACGCCGGCGGCCACGCGCCGCATGGAGACGGCGTCGATCCCCTCCGCGTCCGCGATGCGCACCGCCTCCGCCGCGATCGACTCGCGGCTGTGCGCCGGGCGCGGTCCGCGGCCGGCGCGTTCCGGGCGGCTCCAGATCACCTCGGGTACAGCGGGACGCCCACTGGCAGTCATCGATCATCACCTCGCCACCCATCGTAGTTACGTACGCCGTACGTAGTGGGATAGGGTGGCGCCCATGATTACTACGTACGCTGTACTTAGTGAGGGTCTGGAGAAGAGGTACGGCGCCGTGCACGCCCTGCGCGGACTCGACCTCGCCGTGCCGGAGGGGACCGTCTGCGGGATCCTCGGACCCAACGGCGCGGGCAAGACCACGGCCGTCCGCATCCTCACCACCCTGACCGCGCCCGATGCCGGCTCGGCGCACGTTGCGGGGCACCATGTGACACGTGACCCTGCAGCGGTACGCCGCGCCATCGGGGTCACCGGCCAGTACGCCTCCGTCGACGGCGACTTGACCGGCCGCGAGAACCTCCGGCTGTTCGCCCGGCTGACCGGGGTGCGCGGCCGGGCGGCCCGGGGGCGCGCCGACGAGCTGCTGGAACGTTTCGGCCTGACCGCGGCCGCGGACCGCCCCTCGCGCACCTGGTCCGGCGGCATGCGCCGACGGCTGGACCTCGCCGCCGGGCTGCTGACCCGCCCGCGGGTGCTGTTCCTCGACGAGCCGACCACCGGACTCGACCCGCGCAGCCGCAACCAGGTTTGGAACGCGGTACGGGCACTGGCCGACGAGGGCGCCACCGTCCTGCTGACGACCCAGTACCTGGAGGAGGCGGACCGGCTCGCCGACGACATCGTGCTGATCGACCGGGGCAGGGCCACCGAGACCGGGACCCCGGCCGCCCTCAAGGCGCGGATCGGGTCCTTCGCCGAGGTCGCCGTCCCCGAGGGCACCGAACCGGCCGCGGCGGCAGCCGTGCTGGACCGCCTGACCGGCGCCGAGCCGGTCATCGACCGCGAGCGCCGGACCGTCGGCGCCGTGGCCTGCGACCCCTCGCTCACCCTCCCGCGCATCATCCGCGCCCTGGACGACGCCGGGGTACCGGTGGTGGACGCGTCCCTGCGTCCACCCACCCTCGACGAGGTCTTCCTCCGCCTGACCACCACTGCCGGGGAACGAGTGGCATGAGCAATGTGCTGTACGAGGGTACGGCGGTACTGGGCCGCCAGCTCCAGCGGGCGAAGCACGCGCCCGCCCTTCTGATCATGACCCAGACCATGCCGATCACGATGCTGCTGTTCTTCGGCTACGTCTTCGGCAGCGCGCTCGCGATGCCCGGCGCGGAGTACCGGGAGTTCCTGGTGCCCGGACTGCTCGCGGCGACCGCCGCGAACGGCCTGATGACCGGCATGTTCACGGCCGCGCAGGACGCCCACCGCGGCGTGATGGACCGTTTCCGCACGCTGCCGATGAGCCGCGCCGCGGTACCGCTCGGCCAGACCGCGGCCGATCTGCTGACCACCGCCGCGGGCATGGTCCCGCTGATCCTGGTGGGCCTCGCGGTCGGCTGGCGCATCGAGAGCGGGATCCCGGGCGCGCTCGGCGCCTTCGGCGTGCTGCTGCTGTTCCGCTTCGGCACCGCCTGGGTCGGCACGTACCTCGGGATGATCGCGCCGAGCGAGGAGGCGGCCGGCCAGCTGGGCAGCGCCACCTTCGTGCTGCCGCTGCTGTCCAGTGCGTACATCCCCACCGGCGGGCTGCCCGGCTGGGTCCGCTTCCTCGCCGAGTGGAACCCGATCAGCGCGGTGGCCACGGCCGTGCGGGAACGCCGGCGCGGAAGCCGCGCCGGGCGCGGCGTGGCCGGCCGCCCACCCGGTCGCGGCGGCCCTGTGCTGGTCGCTCGTCCTGCTGGGAGTGTTCGTGCCGCTCGCCGCGCGCCGGTTCGCACGCGGCCGGGGGTGACAAGACGGGGTCCGAGCGGATAGGTGTGCTTGTCATGCACTCCGACACGCACCCCACGGACCCGCACCCCACGGACCCGCACCCCTCGGACCCGCACCCCTCGGACCCGCACCCCTCGGACCCGCTCCCCCTCGACGGGGTCACCGTCGTCGCCGTCGAGCAGGCGGTCTCGGCGCCGTTCGCCACCCGCCAGCTCGCCGATCTCGGCGCCCGGGTGATCAAGATCGAGCGCCCGGACGGCGGCGACTTCGCGCGCGGCTACGACACGGCGGCGGCGGGACTCGCCTCCCACTTCGTGTGGGCGAACCGGGGCAAGGAGTCGGTGGCCCTCGACCTCAAGGATCCGCGGGGGCGGGAGCTGGCCGGCCGGCTGGTGGCGGACGCGGACGTGTTCGTACAGAACCTGGCCCAGGGGGCCGCGGCCCGGCTGGGGCTCGACGCCGCCACGCTGTGCGCCCGGCACCCCCGCCTGGTGGCGGTGGACATCTCCGGCTACGGCGCCGTCGGTCCGTACGCGCACAAGAGGGCGTACGACATGCTGGTGCAATGTGAAGCGGCACTCGTCTCGGTGACGGGCACACCGGACCAGCCCGTCAAGGCGGGGATCCCCGCCGCCGACATCGCCGCCGCGATGTACGCGTTCTCGGGTGTTCTTGCAGCGCTGCTCCGGCGGGGCACGACCGGCCGGGGCGGCCCGGTGGAGGTGTCGATGCTCGACGCGCTCGCCGAGTGGATGGGACATCCGCTGCACCACACGATGCACGGCGGCGCCCAGCCGGTGCGGACCGGCCTCGCACACGCCGTGATCGCGCCCTACGACGCCTACCCGACGGCCGGCGGCGGCCGGGTGCTGCTGTCCGTGCAGAACGACCGGGAATGGCGGCGCCTCGCCGAACAGGTCCTGGAGGAACCGGAGCTGGCCGACGATCCGGCGTACGCGACGAACGCGGCACGGACCGCGAACCGGGAGCGGACCGATGCGGTGGTGGCGAAGGCCCTGGGAGGCCTGGACGCCGACGAGGCCGTCGCCCGCCTCGAGGGTGCGGGAATCGCCTGCGCACGCCTCAACTCGGTCGCGGAGCTGGCCGGACACCCCCAGCTCGCGGCACGGGACCGCTGGCGGGAGGTGGATTCGGCGGCAGGCCCGCTGCGCGCACTGCTGCCGCCGATCGTGCTGCCGGGTGGACCGGAGGCGCGGATGGGTGCAGTACCGGCACTCGGCGAACACACCGGTACCGTCCTGCGCACCCTGGGGATGACGGACGCGCAGATCGACGGACTACGCCGGGACGGTGTGATCGCCTGAGGCCTGGGGACGGGACCGGGTGTGGCCGGGAAGGTGCCGGGACTGGGTCAGTGGCGGCTGCCGAAGAGCGAGCGCCGCAGCCGGCGCAGCGGGGCGAACAGCGACACGCGCGCGCTCCGGCTCCGGTGGACGTGCGTGTGGTCACGCGACGTCAGCTCGCGCATCAGCAGGGTGGCTTCGGCCGCCTCGCGCTGCGGGACGGCGGGGCCGCCCAGCACGGCGAGGTGGCGGTCGAGCCGCGAACTGGTCGCGCTGCTTCCGCAGGTGATGGCAGGCACGCGTGGCGGCCTGCTGCGCATTGCTATCTGTTCCATGTCTCTCCCCACCCGTACGAGGGCACCCGGCCCGGGCAGGTTAACCCTATCGCCCTCTCGGCGCAGTCGGGTATCCCGGGAGGGTGATTTGGCCGTCACCGCACCACAATTGACGGTTACTTACCGAAGTCGACCGCTACTCTCCGCGCCCACACGGCGCCCGGGGGGGCGCTCGCGCCGAATCAGGGGCGCCCGCGGGACAGTTGTGTACGCGCGGGCTGGCAAAAACCGCGCACTGGGCTAACTTGAAGTGATCGCCCGATTGCGTTGCGCGGATGGGGGGCTCCGTGACCGGAGTGCCGAGCGGTGAGCGTGTGGTCTCGGGCCGGTACCGGCTCCTGGACCGGCTGGGCCAGGGCGGCATGGGTACGGTCTGGCGCGCGCGGGACGAGCTCCTGGGCCGCGAGGTGGCCGTCAAGGAAGTGCGGGCCCCGGCCGGGCTCGACGATTCCGAGGTGCGCCGGATGTACGCCCGCCTGGAGCGGGAGGCCTGGGCCGCGGCACGCGTCTCGCACCGCGGGGTGGTGACGGTGTACGACGTGGCGTCCGAGGACGGACGGCCGTGGATCGTGATGGAGCTGGTGCGCGGGCTGTCGCTCGCGGACGTGCTCGCCGCCGAAGGGCCGATGACCCCGCAGCGGGCGGCGCACATCGGGGAGCAGGTGCTGGCGGCGCTGCGGGCCGCGCACGACGCGGGCGTGCTGCACCGGGACGTGAAGCCCGCCAACGTCCTCATCGCCAACGACGGCCGGGTGGTGCTGAGCGACTTCGGGATCGCCCGCCTGGAGGGCAGCTCGTCGCTCACGATGACCGGCGAGGTGATCGGGTCCCCCGAATTCCTGGCCCCTGAACGGGCGTTGGGACGCACACCGGGCCCCGAGTCCGACCTGTGGTCGCTCGGCGTCATGCTGTACGCGGCGGTCGAGGGGGTCTCGCCCTTCCGGCAGGACACGCCGCTGAGCACGCTGCGGGCCGTGGTGGACGAGGAGCTGCCGCCGCCGCGCGGGGCGGGCGCGCTGCTGCCCGTACTGGAAGGACTGCTGCGCAAGGACCCGGCCGAGCGGCTGTCGGCGGCGGAGGCCGCCCGGATGCTGCGGGTCGTCGGCGCGGGCGGGGCGGTACGGGCCACCGGCGGCCCGGTCGCGGGGCCGGGGCACACCGTGGTGAGCCGGGACGGCGGCGCGGCGGCCGGGGGCGGGGACGGCGGCGGGGACACGGTGCCGGGCGGAGCGTACGGCCCGTACCCGCCGACGGAGTCCGGCCGGCTGCCGGAGCCGGGCCCGGGGGCGGGCACCGGGGGCGGCCGGAGCCGCGGCCGGGCCGGGGTGGTGCTGGCCGCGGGGATCCTCGCGCTGGTGCTGGCCCTCGGGGCGCTGGCGTGGGTGCTGCTCGAGAACGGTGACGGCGCGGGGAGGGACAACGCGGGCGGGTCCGGCAAGGCTCCCTCGGCGTCCGGGTCCGCCGGTGCCGGGACCGGGGGCGAGACGGGAGGCGGGACGGGAGGCGGGCAGACGGCGCCGGGGGCCGGGGACTCCCCCGGTACGGGCGCCGCCGCGACGGCGACGGGCGGCAACCCGCCGGCTTCGCCGCACCCCGCGCAGACGGTCCGGGTCGAGGTGCACACGGAGCGCGCGCACCACACGGGTGCGTGCCCGCCGACCGCGGAGACGGCGCCGCAATTCTCGGGGGTGATCGAGGTGGGACGTGCACCGGCGCGCGTCGAGTACCGGTGGGCCGTCCGCAGCGAGGCGGATGCGGCCGCGGGCTGGCGGACCGTGGAGGTCGCCGCGGGGGACGGTGGAAGCGCGGGCGTCCAGCACGTAGAGCACACCGTGCTCGACCACCACCCCGACGGGGTGCTGGAGGACGCGGTACGGCTGGAGGTGCGGTCACCGGTGACAGTGCAATCTCACTGGGCGCGGTACACCGTCACATGTGAAGAGGCCCCGACGGGCGAGGCCTCCCCTTCCTACGGGCCGAGTCCGAGTGTGGCGGACCCGGGTGCTGCGGACCCGAGCGCTGCGGGCGGGCTCACGCCGCCGATGTGAAGGCGGGCAGGTAGCCGCCGGACTGGCCGTTGGCGGTGGGGTGGTACGAGTCCCCGATGTTGAGCCAGTTCACGCTGTGCAGCCACGCGTTGCCGGAGCAGATCTCGTGGCCCGTGAAGGTCCCGACGACGGAGGAGAAGGCGAAGCCGTGGTCGCGGGCGCGCTTGTCGGTCGCGGTGTTGAGGTGGTCGGCCGCGCCGTTGATGGCCGCCCGCTCGGTCTCGGACAGCCCGGTGGTGCAGCTGCCGCCCAGTTTGTAGAAGCGGGGGTAGCCGAGCACGACCACGCGGGCGTTGGGTGCCTTGGCGCGGATGGCGCCGTACACGCTGTCGAGCTTGCCGGGCAGGGTGTTGTCGACGTACGCCTTCGCCTGGGCGATCCGGCTGAGGCAGGTGGATTCGGACTGGAGCACACAGGTCGTCATGACGTCGGCGAATCCGGCGTCGTTGCCGCCGATGGTGATGCTGACGAGGTCGGTTTCGGAGTTCAGCGGGCCGAGCTGGCCCGCCGTGACATCACCCGTACGGGCGCCCGAGCAGGCGGTGAAGGCGAACGAACCGGGGGAATGGGCGTTCTTCCAGAGGACCGGATAGGCCTTGGTACTGCGCTTGCAGTTGCCGCTGGCGCTGTCGTAGCTGCCGGCTCCCACGCCGGACGAGTACGAGTCGCCGAGCGCCACGTAGCCGAAGGACGCGGCCGTTCCGGCCGCGTTCGCCGGGCCGGCGCCGAGCAGGGCGGCGGATCCGGCGAGGAGCAACGAGGTTGAGAATGCCGCGAATCGGGACAGTTTCATGGACCCTCCCTTAGCAGGTTTTCTGCCACATCCGTCGTATCGCCGACCCCGCAACCCCGGAAGTGTCCATGCCAAGAATGTTGGGTGAGGGGATGCCGCGGACGTGCGGGCGAACCTTCACGGGAGGGTGGTTTCGGAAGGGAAGTTCTACGGCCGAACCGGGGAAACCCGGGTGCGTACGGGCAGTTCGTGCCGGATCATGGGCGCCATGCCAGCCACCCCAGAGGACCCGCAGCACGCACTGCCGATCCGGCTCAGCGTCGACGACAGCGATTCGCCGTCGGACGTCGTCGACGCCCTGTTCCTCGGCCGTTTCGCGACGGGCGAGCAGCCGTACTCGCACAGCGTGACGATCGAGCGGGTCAAGTCCGGTGCGACGCTGCTGCCTCCGGGGGCCCGGGTCCTGCGCTCCACCAAGGACACCGACCGCAGCGCCACGCTCGCCGAGGGCGAGGGATGGACCGTGCTCGTCTCGCGCTGGAACCGCGGGGCGGACGTGACGGTCACCGCCATCAGCGACGAGCTGGCCGGGACCGTGCTCGGCCAGGCGACGGACGGGGCGCAGGACGAGCCCGAACCACAGCCCGAGAACGTCACCATGGGCTTCTGGTACGTCTCCCCGCGACGCGGCCCGCACCGCACCACCCGGCAGATCGCGGCCGGTACGTGGAACGAGGTCCGCCCCAACTACACCGCGCCGGTGGCCGACGCCATGGACCGGCTGATGAAGATCACGCCGGACGACATCGCCGGCCGGCTGCTCCTGCTGCACGGGCCGCCGGGAACGGGCAAGACGTCGGCGCTGCGCACGCTGGCGCGCTCCTGGCGGGAGTGGTGCCAGGTGGACTGCGTGCTGGACCCGGAGCGGCTGTTCAACGACGTCGGTTACCTGATGGACATCGCGATCGGCGAGGACGAGGGCACGGCGAAGGGCCGCTGGCGGCTGCTGCTCCTGGAGGACTGCGACGAGCTGATCCGCGGCGAGGCGCGCCACACGGCGGGGCAGGCGCTGTCGCGGCTGCTCAACCTGACGGACGGTCTGCTGGGGCAGGGGCGCAACGTGCTCGTCGGCGTGACGACCAACGAGGACCTGGAGCGGCTCCATCCGGCCGTGGTGCGGCCGGGCCGCTGCCTCGCGCGCATCGAGGTCGGCCGGCTCACCCACCGGGAGTCGGTGGAGTGGCTCGGCACGGACGAGGGGGTCTCCCGGGAGGGTGCGACGCTGGCCGAGCTGTTCGCGCTCCGGCGGGGCACGGGCCCGGCGTCGGTGCCGGCGCAGCCGGCGGGCTCGGACGCGGGCCTGTACCTGTGACGTCGGCGGGGGAAGCCGCGGGGCCGTACCCGTGACATCGGCGGGAGAACCGCGCGGGTCCGTACACCTGTGACTGCCGGGGAAGCCCCGTGGTCGCGGTCGGCGCCGGCGGACCCCGCGGGGGCCGGGTCACGGGGGGGTCAGGCGGCGTAGCGGGCCCGGAGGGCGTCCACGGCCAGGGCGAGGGCCTCGTCCCGGGTCAGGCCCAGGCGGTGGGCGCGGTCGGCGTAGGACTGGGCGGCGGCCGCCGCCTCGCGGGCGGCCGCGTCGCCCGCTGCCGCGATGAAGGTGCCGTTGCGGCCGCGCGTCTCGACGACCCCGTCCGCCTCCAGGACCCGGTAGGCCTTGGCCACCGTGTTGGCGGCGAGGCCGAGTTCCTCGGCCAGCCCGCGCACGGTCGGGAGTTTGAAGCCGACGGGCAGCCGTCCCGCGTGCGCCTGCGCCGCGATCTGGGCGCGCAACTGCTCGTACGGGGCGGCGGGATCGGCAGGGTCGACGGCGATCTTCAGGGTCACGCTCTTCGAGGTCACGGGCCGATTCTCGCGCATGCCCGGAGTTGCGGAGCGGAAATTCGAAGGCGGCCAGCCCGACGCCGCACGTAACGTCGCCGTCCATGACCGTCATGATCCGAGACTTCCGCCCCGGCGACCCCGCGGACGCCGAGGCGGTCGTGAACGTGCGCCGCGCTGCGCTTCCCTTCATGATCGCGACCGCTTCCGGGGTCGCCTTCGAACTGGAGTCGGCGCATCCGGCCAAGAGGTACCGGCTGCTGATCGCCGAGGAGGACGGCGTCGCCGTCGGGACCGCGCAGGTCGGCGTCGCCTACGACAGCGCGGAGCCGGGCCTGTCCTTCGTCAACGCGTACGTGCACCCCGGCCACCGGGACCGCGGCGCCGGCTCGCTGCTGCTGCGGACCGCGGAGCAGCACCTCGCGGGCGCGGGCGCGGCCTCGCTGTACGCGTGGGTGCTCGACGAGCCGCGGCACACGGGCTTCGCCGCGCGGCGGGGGTTCACGCCCAGCCGTTCGGCCCACTTCCTGCGGCTCGATCTGGCGGCCGGCACGCTGCCCGAGCCTGCGCCGCTGCCCGCCGGGGTGGAGCTGCGGCCCGCCGCCGACTTCGCGGACGATCCGCGGCCGCTGTTCCTGGTGGACGCGGAGGCCACCGGGGACGAGCCGGGGGACGTGGGGATCGAGCTCGACGACTACGAGGACTGGCTGCGGCACACCTGGGGGAACCCGTCCCTCGACCGGGACCTGACCATGGTCGCGGTGGTCGGCGGCGAAGTGGCCGCCTTCAGCGCCGCCGAGACCGACGGGGCCACCCGCTACTCCTCGGCGATGACGGGCACCCGGCGGAAGTTCCGTGGCCGCGGGCTGGCCAAGCTGGCGAAGAACGCCTCGCTGCACCGGGCCCGTGCGGCCGGCTACACCGAGGCGTTCACGGGCAACGACGCGGGCAACGGCCCGATGCTCGCGATCAACGAGTGGTTCGGGTACGAGATCTGCGCCACCGAAGTGCGCTATGTGAAACCGTTGGGGGACGTGTGACATTGCAATGGACCGTGGTACTGAGCAAGGCCGGCCGCGTCAAGATCAGCTACCCGGCGGAGCTCCTCGGCGACGACGGCTCCCGGGTCACCGTGCGGGCCCCATGGGCCGCCGAGGGGGTCCGCGACTTCGGCTTCGTCCGCTTCGAGCCCGGTGACGTGTTCACCGAGCACTTCTGGCGGGACCGCTGGTACGCCGTCAAGGAGGTCCGTACCGCAGCGGGCGCGCTCAAGGGCTGGTACTGCGATGTGACCCGGCCCGCTGCGGTCGGCCCCGGCGAGGTCCGCGTGGAGGACCTCGACCTCGACCTGTGGGTGTCGGCGGACGGCTCCGAGGTGCTGCGCCTGGACGAGGACGAGTTCGCCGCGAGCGGGCTCGCCGGACGCGACCCGGAGGCGGCGGACCGGGCCGTACGGGCCCTGGACGAGCTGGAGTCCCTGGCCCGTCGGGGCGGTCTGGCCCGCCTGTCCGCCGCCTCCCCCGGCGTCAGGAACCCGTGAGGATGACCAGCTGCTGCGTCGCGCGGGTCATCGCGACGTAGCGGTCGACCGCTCCCCCGACCCCCTCGCCGTACGCCTGCGGGTCGACGAGGACGACCAGGTCGAACTCGAGCCCCTTCGACAGCTCCGGAGTCAGCGACCGGACGCGGGGCCTCGCCCGGATCACGTCCTCCCCGATGCCGTCGATGCCGCCGGTGCCGATGACGCAGGCGACCCCTTCGGCATGCGCGGCGAGCCAGGTGTCGAGGACCGTCTCCAGCTCCGCGACGGATCCGCGGGCGACGGGGATGCCGCTGCTGCGGACGGACGTCGGCACGTTGGCGTCCGGGAGCGCGGCCCGGATGACCGGCTCGGCTTCCGTCATGACCTCTTCCGGCGTGCGGTAGTTGATGCTCAGGGAGGCGACCTCGATCCGGTCGATCCCGACGCGCTCGAGCCGGTCCCGCCACGACTCGGTGAAGCCGTCCCGGGCCTGGGCGCGGTCCCCGACGATGGTGAAGCTCCGGGACGGGCAGCGCAGCAGCAGCATCTGCCATTCCGCGTCGGTCAGTTCCTGGGCCTCGTCCACGACGATGTGCGCGAACGGGCCCGCGAGGGGTTCCGGGTCGGCGGCGGGCAGTGCGGTGTCGTCGATCAGGCTGTCCTTCAGGTCCTGGCCGCGCAGCATCGTCACTGCTCCTTCGCCGTCGGCGTCGGCCGCGAGGACGTTGTCGATGACGCCGGCAATGCGCTCGCGTTCGGCGGCGACGGAGGCCTCGTGCCGGCGCTTGCGCAGTGATGCCTCGGGGTCGCCGAGCCGCTGCCGGGCAGCGTCCAGGAGCGGCAGGTCGGACACCGTCCAGGCCTGGGCGTCCGCGCGCTGCAGCTTGCGGACCTCGTCGGCGCTGAGCCAGGGCGCGCACATGCGCAGGTAGGCGGGGACCGACCACAGGTCTCCGACGAGGTCGGCCGCCTCGAGGAGCGGCCACGCGCGGTTGAGGGCCCCGACCAGCTCCCTGTTGTTCAGCAGGGACTTCCGCAGCAGCTCGGGCGTTGCGTCGTCGCAGTCCTCGTGCTTGTCCGTCAGGATCGCGACCAGGGCTTCCCGGATCTGGTCGCGGGCTTCGTTGTGCGGCGTGCCCGGTTCCGGTGCGTCGAACGCCTCGGCCCAGTCGTCGGCGGTCAGCCGGACGTCGGCCCAGTGGGTCGTGACGGTCATGCCCCGGGTGGGCGGTTCTTCGTAGAACCTGACGACCTTCTCGATCGCCTTCACCATGTCCGCGGTCGACTTCAGGCGGGCCACTTCCGGGTCGCTCTCGACGGCCGCTCCGGCGCCCTCGGCGACGAGGTCCCGCACGGTGCAGGTCTGTACGCCCTCTTCGCCGAGGCTGGGGAGGACGTCGGCCACGTAGGCCAGGTAGGGCTGGTGCGGGCCGACGAACAGCACGCCGCCCCGCCGGTGGCCGAGGCGCGGGTCGGAGTAGAGGAGGTGGGCGGAGCGGTGCAGGGCCACGACGGTCTTGCCGGTGCCCGGACCCCCGTCGACGACGAGGGCGCCGCGGGATCCGGCGCGGATGATGGCGTCCTGGTCGGCCTGGATGGTGGCGAGCACGTCCCGCATGCGGGCCGAGCGGTTGCCGCCCAGGCTGGCGATGAAGGCGGACTGGTCGTCGAGGGCGGCGTGCCGCTCCAGCCCGTCGGCGGTGAACACCTCGTCCCAGTAGTCGCTGATCCGGCCGCGGGTCCAGCGGTACCTGCGGCGGCTCGACAGGCCCATCGGGCTGGCGTGGGTCGCCGCGAAGAACGGCTCGGCCGCCGGGGAGCGCCAGTCCGTCAGCAGCCGCCGGCCCGTGCTGTCGGTGAGGCCGAGGCGCCCGATGTACACGGGCTCGGAGCCGTCCGCGCCGACGACGTGTCCGAGGCACAGGTCCAGGCCGAAGCGGCGCAGGGTCCGCAGCCGGGCGGTCAGCCGGTGGATCTCGATGTCGCGCTCCATCGCCTCCCGTCCGATGCCGCCGGGCGCCTTGAGTTCGGCGTCGAGGCGGTCGGACAGTTCGGCGATGGACTGCTCCAGGCTCTCGGCGATGGCCGCGAAGTGCTGCTCGTCGCCGGCGATCAGCGCCGGGTCGGCCTTGGGGGCGAGGCGGTCGGGCAGGGCGAACGCGCTGGTGGTGAGGGAGTTCACTGCATCAGCTCCTTTCCGGGGGTCGAGTGCGCGTGGGCCCGCGGCGGGCACATCCGCAGCGATCCGTAAACCGACAAAAGCAAATGCACTTCGTGAATCTCCCATTTCTGCAGCTTCCGGCTCAGGTCTGCGATTCTGCGGTACGACGGGGGCCTTGCCGCAAGCCCCCCCGTGCGCTATAAGTTGAGAGTGGCAAGGAGAGGTTTCACCTCCTTGCCTTTTGTTTTTTCGCGCCCGCGGCGCCCGTGCGCGTCGGCGGTCCTGCGCGGCTCCCCCGCCCCCGGCGTCGGCGCAGAGCCGGATCCCGGGAAGGCCGGGCTCGCGGACCTGGCCGGCCGTACCGCCCGGCCTTGGGTTCATACTTTGCTGCGTATGGCACGTACCCGCTCTGCAGAAATGGGAAATCCCGGTATATGAGCACCTTTTCACCTCACCCTCCCCTGCCGAGCACCCACATACCGGACATCTCGGTGGTCATCGCGGTCTACGACTCGATGCCCTACCTGACCGAGTGCCTGGATTCCGTGGTGTCGCAGTCGCTGGGCCTCGGGCGGATCGAGGTGATCGCCGTCGACGACGGTTCGACCGACGGCAGCGGCGCCGAGCTGGACCGCTTCGCCGCCCGGTACCCGCAGATCCGGGTGGTGCACCAGCCGAACTCCGGAGGCCCCAGCGCGCCGCGCAACCGCGCCCTCGACATGGCCCGCGGCCGGTACGTCTACGTGGTCGACTCCGACGACTACCTCGGCAAGGAGACGCTGGAGCGGCTGCTGCACATGGCCGAGACCCAGGGCAGCGACATCGTGCTGGCCAAGCTGGTCGGTCTGGGCCGCTCCGTCGCGGACAAGGCACACCGGCACGCCGAGCAGGCGGACCTCTTCACCTCGGAGGTCTACCGCTCGCTGCACAGCGCCAAGCTGATCCGCCGCGAGCTGCTGGAGCGCGGGCGCATCCGCTACCCGGAAGACCTGTGGCTCGGCGAGGACCAGCTCTTCGTGACGGCCGCCTACCTCGCCGCCGGCAAGATCTCCGTGGTCGGCGACTACGACTGCTACTACCTGCGCCGGCGTGACGACGGCCGCAACATCACCTTGCGCCCGCGGACCGCGAACGAGAGCATCCAGCACGTCGAGCGGGTCATGCGGATGGTCTCGGACCGGGTCGCGGACCCCGTCGGACGCCGCCGGATGCTCGGCCGGCACTTCCGCGCGCTGGTGGGCAAGGCCCTCGTCCCGGCCGCCCGCGCCTACGCCACCGATCCGGCCTTCACGACGGAGGTCTACCAGCGGGGGCGCGCGCTGTGCGAGGCGTACTGGACCCCGGACATGGCGGGCGAGCTGTCCGTGCTCGACCTGCTGCGGCTGTACGCCTTCACCCAGGGCAGGTTCGACGCCTTCGCGCAGCTGGCGGCGTACGACCCGGCGGAGAGCCCGGCGGAGCTGTACGCGGACGGCGGGCGCGTCTACCGGCGGTTCCCGCTCTTCCGGGATCCGGCGGCCGGGCTGCCGGACAAGCTCTACGACGTCACCGACAAGCTCAGGGCCCGGCACCGCCTGGAGGCGATGGTCTGGAAGGAGAGCCGGTTCCGGCTCACCGGGCACGGGTACGTCGAGGGGCTGGGCACCGCCCGGATGGCGAGCCGGCTGGTACTGCGCGAGCGGGTGTCCGGGACGGAGCACCAGGTCCCGGCGACGGCCTGCCCCTCGCCCGACCTGGCCGCGGACGGCGGCCGGGGGGACGCCGACCTGGGGATGGCCGGGTTCCGTGCGGACGTGAACCTCGCAACGGTCGACGGGGCCGCCCCGATCTCCCCCGGGGTGTGGGACTGCTTCCTGGACGTGCAGGCGGACGGCGTGACGCGGCGGGTCCGGCTGGGCCGGGTGCACGGCGCGGACCTGGACCGCACGGCGCGGGCATCGCGGATCGTGGCCCGCGACGACGCGGTCGGTACGGAGCTGACGGCGGCGCCGTACTTCACGGCGTACGGCAACCTCAGCATCGAGGTGGTCCGCCGCTTCACCCTGGCGACGGTCTCCCGCGCCTGAACCCGGGGCGTGGCGAGGCGGGACGGACGCGGCGGAGGCTGATCCCGAAGCCCCGCTTACCCGGACCTTAAGGCCGCCCTAAAGATCTCCCGGGGGCCGCTCGGGGCCCGTTTTCCGGGGTTCCGAGCGGCTAGCTTGCGTGGCGCACCCACTGTCGCACCCTGTCGGTCCCCCGACGTGCGCCGCCCGAAGGAGATCCGCCCATGACCGCTCGCCGCACGGCCTCCGCCGTCGTCGCCCTCGGCTGCGCGCCGCTCGCGCTGGCCGCGCTCGCCACCGCGCCCGCCGCCGCCCACGGCTCGATGACGGACCCGGTCAGCCGGGTGGCCGCCTGCTACGCGGAGGGGCCCGAGTCGCCGAAGTCGGCGGCGTGCAAGGCTGCGGTGGCGGCGAGCGGGACGCAGGCGTTCTACGACTGGAACGCCGTGAACATCGCCAATGCCGCGGGCCGGCACAAGAGGCTGATCCCCGACGGCAAGCTGTGCTCCGCCGGGAACGCCAAGTACCGCGGGCTGGACCTGGCGCGCCGCGACTGGCCGGCGAGCAAGATGTCCGCGGGCACGCACACCTTCCGCTACAAGGGCACGGCCCCGCACCGGGGTTCCTTCGCGCTGTACGTGACGAAGGACGGGTACGACCCGTCGAAGCCGCTGAAGTGGTCGGACCTGGAGGCGAAGCCGTTCGCCAAGGTCACCGACCCGCGGATGCAGGGCGGGGACTACGTCTTCCGCGGGAAGGTGCCGAAGAAGTCCGGGCGGCACCTGATCTACAGCATCTGGCAGCGCTCGGACAGCCCCGAGGCCTTCTACACCTGCTCGGACGTGGTCTTCGCCAAGGGCAGTGGGGCCGGTGGGGCCGGTGGCGGCACCTCGCCCGTACCTGCCGACCCCCGCCCCGTCGGCGAGCCCGCGCCGGCCGCGCCGGGCTCGCCCGAGCCGACGGCCTCCGCGCCCAGCGACGAGCAGATCGAGAAGGGCAAGGGCAAGTCGACCGTCGAGCACGGCGGCCACGGCGACGACGACGCGTCGACGAGCGCGGAGCCGAGCAGCCCCGCGCCCGCCAACGAGCCGGATGCCGACGGCAGTGCCTCCCCGCTCGGCGAGAACCTCGCCGAGACGGGCGGCAGTTCCGCCACGCCGGTGATCGCGGCCACCGGCGCGGGGGTGCTGGCCCTCGGCGCGGCCGTGCTGTTCGCGAGCGTGCGGCGGCGGTCCGTCGGCGGCCGGCACAGCCGCTGACCGACCGCTGACCGACCGCTGCCGGACCACCGCCGGTCCCCGGCCGCCTGCGCGTCAGTCGGTGTCGAAGACCGACGCGCAGGTGGTGCGTTCGGCGTGCGCCGGGTCCAGCGCGTTCTCCGCCTCGTGGAAGGCGATCCGGTCGGTCAGGCCGATCGTCACGTGCTCGGAGAAGTCCAGCGGGCACAGGTCCTGGAGCAGGACGTTGCGCACGCCGGTCCCGTTCAGGAACTGGCTGCGGTACGGGGTGACCACCTGGTCGTACCGGGTGGCGATGACGGTGTAGGCGACACCGGGAACGGTGTCGCCGCCGGCGTTGAGCTCGGTCAGGAAGGCCGATCCGGCGATCTGGTCGGCGAGGCCGGGGGTGGCCGAGCTGATGAGGTCCTCGGCGCCGGGGAAGAACGGCAGGAGCTTGGTGAGCCCCAGCAGGGTGGTGCCGTGGTTGTCGGGCGCGATGCCGACGAGGGCGTTGACCTTGTCGGCGCCGCCGAGGAACTTGAGGTACCAGCGCGGCATCATGCCGCCCTGGGAGTGCCCGACGAGGTCGGCTTCGGGGGCGCCGGTGGCGGCGAGGACCCGGTCGACGAACGCGTCGAGCTGCTGCGCCGACTTCTCGATGGGGCCGAGGCCGTGGAAGAAGGGCACGCCGGGCAGCTGCCCGTAGTCGAGGGAGTAGACGCAGTACCCGCGGTTGACCAGGTACGGGGCGAAGCCGAGCCAGTTGTCGACGGAGTTGCCGAAGGTCCCGTGGACGAGGACCACGGGCCGGGGGTGGGCGGCGGAAGGCTTGCAGGACCAGTTGTTCCATCCGCTGCCGGGCGCGGCGGCGGCCTGTGCGGCGGCGGTGGGGGTGAGTGCGGCTGCGGCGAGCACCAGGGCGGTGAGCGGTCCGAGCAGTCGTCTCCAGGGCAGCATCGGGTGATCTCCTTGCGGGGAAGGGGAAATGCGATGGGGGATTCGCCCGTGATCCGGATCACAAGGTGAGCTGCACCCGCCAAATTACGGGCGAGTAGCAAAACTGGGAAGTTACGCGTCGGTAAAAAACTGGCGCGTCGTCATGTCGGCCCCGTTTCGGGCCCCGTGCCGGGCCCGCGCCAGGACGGCATCACGCCGCGAGCGAGCCCCGCAGGATCGCGCCGGGTCCGAACTTCGCCCGCACCCGGTCCGTGACGGCCTCGATCCGGCGGGACTTCTCGTCCTCGGGGTCGAAACTCAGCTGGTGCGCGGCCTGTTCGGCCGGTGACAGGCCCTCCGCGCGCAGCGAGAGGACGCGCACCCGGGCCCGCTGGAGGCCGAGCGCGGCGTGCATTGCATACGCCGTGGCGGTGAGCACGGCGGAGTGCGCGGTGGGTTCGGCGAGCGTGCGGGTACGGGTGACGGTGGTCCGGTCGGCGCAGCGGACGGTGAGGGTGAGGGCGCGGCAGACCTGTTGCCGGGCGCGCATCCGCAGGCCGAGCTCCTCGGTGAGGGAGAGCAGGGCGCGCCGGTGCCGGACGGGGTCGATCTCGTCGCGGTCGAAGGGCCGCTCGGCGGCGAGGGAGCGTACGGGGGCGCCCGGGACCACCGGGGTGCGGTCGATCCCGTGGGCGCGTTCGTGCAGTTCGCGCCCGGCCTTCGCGCCGAGGATCCGCTGGAGGACGGGGAGCGGGACGGCGGCGATCCGGCCCGCGGAGTCGAGTCCGTACCCGCACAGGGAGCGGGCGGCCCGGGTGCCGACGCCGTCGAGGGCAGCGGCCGGCTTCCCGGCGAGGAACTCCCGTACGGCGGCGGGCTCACCGGGGACCACGAGGGTCTGCCCCGGCCGGGCCTCCCGGGCGGCCATCCGGGCCAGCATGGGGTTGGGGGCGGCGCCGATCGCGCACTCCACTCCGTACAAGGCAAGCGCCCTGACCCGCACGACGGCGGCGAGCTGTGCAGTGTCACGTGCGAAATAGCGCAGTGCACCCCGTACGTCCGCGAGTGCCGCGTCGGGGGGCAGGTCCTGGACCACCGGGGTCAGCGCGCCGAGCAGCCCGAGCAGCCCGGCGTACGTGGCGGCGCCCAGGGGTTCGCCGCCCGCCTCCCGGAAGCGGACGCACAGCACGGTGGCGCCGGCCGCGCCGGTCATCCCGCGCTCCCCGGGCTGGAGTGCCACAGCTTGCGGCCGGTCGCCGGGCCGGCGCCGGGCGGCTGGAGGTCGGCCCACGGGTTGAGCTCGTAGCCGGTGGGCAGGTGGATGCGGCGCCCGGCGCCCGGCGCCGGGCCCGTGCCGCCGGCCGGCTCGCCGGCAGGACCGGGAGCGGGACCGGGACCAGGACCGGGACCGGGAGCGGGAGCGGGGGCGGGTTCGGCGAGCCGGGCCGCGACGGCGTCCAGTCCGCCCTCGCGGCGCAGTTCCGCCAGCTCGGCCAGGTTCCAGGCGGCGGACCCGACCACGCTGAGGCTCTGCGGCCCGCGCCGCTGGACGACGCCCCGCACCAGCAGCAGCCAGGAGTGGAACACCGTGTGCGCGCAGGCCTCGTGGCTGTCGTCGAAGAAGGCGAGGTCGACCAGGCCTGTGCCGTCGTCGAGGGTGGTGAAGATGACCCTGCGGCCGGAGCGGACCGGCGGGGTCTGGGTGGCCGCCTTGGCGCCCGCGACCAGGACGGTCTGCCCGTGCCCGGTCTCGCGCAGCCGCCGGGCCGGGACGGCGCCGAGCTCGGCGAGGAAGCCGTGGTGGTCGTCCATCAGGTGGCGGGAGGCGTCCATGCCGAGGACGCCGAGCTCGGCGCTGAGCCGCTCGGCGGCGTTGAGGTCGGGCAGTCCGACGGGGCCGGTCCTGCGGCCGCCCGCCAGGGGCAGCTGGCCGCCGTGCGCGGCGCGTCCGCGCTGGGAGCGCTGGGAGCGGTGGAGCTCCGACAGGTGCAGCATCAGGTCCCGTCGGTTGGCGCCGAACGCGTCCAACGCCCCGACCTGGGCGAGCCGTTCGGCCACCGGCCGGCCCGGGTGGGCCCGGTCCCAGAAGTCGAGGAGCGAGGTGTAGGGCTGTCCGGCCTCGATGCGCGCGGCCTCCGCCTCGCTGATGCCGTGGACGTCGGCCAGGGCGAGCCGCAGCCCCCACCGCCGCGGCTCTTCCGACACCAGTTCGATTTTATGGGCGACCGCGGACCGGTTCACGTCCAGCGGCAGCACCGGCACCCCGCGCCGCCGCGCGTCCGCGAGGAGCAGCCGCTTGGGGTACATGCCGGGATCGTGGGTGAGCAGCCCGGCGTAGAAGGCCGCCGGGTGGTGCGCCTTGAGCCAGGCCGACTGGTACGTCGGCACGGCGAACGCCACCGCGTGCGCCTTGCAGAACCCGTAGCTGCCGAAGGCCTCGACGATCTCCCAGGTACGGGCGGTCACGTCGGCCGGGTAGCCGCGCTCCTGCGCGCGCTGCGCGAACCAGGACTTGATCCGCCCCTGCGACTCCGGGTCCGAGAGCCCGCGCCGCACCCGGTCCGCCTCGTCCCGCCCGCAGCCGGTCATGATGTCCACGATCTCGATGATCTGCTCGTGGAAGACGACCACTCCGTAGGTCTCGCGCAGCGGCCGCTCCAGGTCGGGGTGCGGGTAGCGGACGGGGGCGCGCCCGTGCCGGGCCTCGATGAACGGCCGGACCATGTCGGCCGCGACCGGTCCCGGCCGGAACAGCGAGATGTCCACGACGAGGTCGTGGAAGGTGGCGGGCTGGAGCCGCCCCACCAGGTCGCGCTGGCCCGGTGATTCGATCTGGAAGCAGCCGAGGGTCTCGGCCGAGCGGATCAGCCGGTACGTGGCCTCGTCGCCGGGCGGCACCTGCGCCGGGTCGTCGAGGTCCAGCTCCTCCCCCGCGGCACGCCGGATCTCCGCGACGGCGTGCGCCATCGCGGACTGCATCCGCACGCCCAGGACGTCGAGTTTGAGCAGTCCGAGGTCCTCGACGTCCTCCTTGTCGAACTGGGACATCGGCAGGCCCTCGCCGCTGGTGGGCACGACGGGGGTGCGGGCGAGCAGCGAGGCGTCGGACAGCAGCACCCCGCACGGGTGCATGGCGACTCCGCGCGGCAGGGCGTCCAGTGCCTCGACGAGGTCCCACAGCCGGCCGTGCTCCTCCGCCTGCACGCCGCGCAGTTCGGGCAGTTCCTCCAGGGCCGCGCGGGCGTCGCGGGCGCGGATGTGCGGGAAGGCCTTGGCGAGCCGGTCGGTCTCGGCGGGGTCCATGGACAGGGCGGCTCCCACGTCCCGGATCGCGTGCCGCACCCGGTAGGTCTCGGGCATGGACACGGTCGCGACGCGCTCGGCGCCGAAGCGGCCGATGACGGCACGGTAGACCTCCAGCCGGCGGGCGGACTCCACGTCGATGTCGATGTCGGGCAGCACGGGCCGCCGCCTGGACAGGAACCGCTCCATCAGCAGGCCCTGTTCGACCGGGTCGGCGTGCGCGATGCCGAGCAGGTGGTTGACCAGGGATCCGGCGCCGGATCCGCGCGCGGCGACCCGGATCCCCCTCTCCCGTACGTCGTCGACGACCTGGGCGACCGTCAGGAAGTAGGAGGCGTAGCCGTAGTGGGCGATGACGTCCAGCTCGCTGTGCATCCGGTCCCAGTACGCGCGGCGGGGCGCGTAGCCGCGCAGCACCATGCCCGCGGCGCACCGGGAGGCCAGTACCCGCTGGGCGGTGCGGCGCGCGGCGCCGACCAGCCGGGGTTCGGGGAAGTGCACCGAGCCGAGGCCGAGGTCGTCCTCGGGGTCGACGAGGCAGGACTCGGCGGCCTCCCGGGTCTGCGCCAGCAGCCGCCGGGCGCCCTCCCGGCGCTGTCCGGCCGACTCGGCGATCCGCTCGGCGGCCTCGGACATGGCGCCGGCTCCCTTGAGCCAGCGTTCGCCGCCGTCGAGGGGGCCGCGGGGGTCGATCGGGACCAGCCGGCGGGCCGCGTCGAGCACGTCGGCGACCGGGCCCTGGCCGGGGTCCGCGTACCGCACGGCATTGGTGAGCACCGCCGGTACGCCCTGCTCGGCGGCGAAGCCGACGGTACGGGCGGCCAGCCGCAGCGAGCCGGGGCCGGTGCCGGCCCTGCCGTGGTGGACGGCCTCCAGGCGCAGCGCTGCGCCGTACGCCTCCCGCCAGGGGGCGAGCAGCCGGGCGGCCCGGTCGGGGCGGCCGGCGGCGAGTGCGCGGCCGACCTCGGAGCCCGGGCCGAGGAGGACGAGGAGCCCCTCGCCGTGGTTGTCGGCCCAGGGCAGCTGCGGCAGGCCGGCGGTGCCGGCCGCGTGGGCGGCGGTGACCAGGCGGCACAGGGCGGCCCAGCCGGTGGCGCCGTCGCGGGCGAGGAAGACGGCGCGGGGGGCGGATTCGTCGACGAAGGCGCCGCCCTTGACCGGGGTGCGGCGCCGTTCGCCGGCGCGCGGGGCGGCGGCGGGGGCGCCCGGGGCGGCGCCCACGGCGAGGTCCGTGCCGAACAGCGGCCGGATCCCGGCCTTCGCGGCCGCCTTGGCGAACCGGACGGTGCCCGCGAGGGTGTCCCGGTCGGTGAGGGCGAGGGCGTCCATGTCCCGGTCGGCGGCGCGCTGCGCCAGCCGCTCCGGGTGTGAGCCTCCGTACCGGGCGGAGAACCCGGAAACGGTGTGCAGATGCGTGAAACCTGGCACCCGCGCCTCCTGCTTCCCTCGATGACCACCTCCCCCGCTTCCACCATAGACCAGTTTCGAACGCACGTACGACACAAATGTTCGAGCAGAATCTCACGCTCCGGGACCGCCGCCGGGGTCATCCGTTCGGCCCCTCCCCTGCTGCGCCGCGGGGACCGCGCGCCGAGCGTGGGGGGCATGACACAGACGGACGCAGCCCCTCCCCGCGGCTTTCTCGCCGAGATCAAGGACGCAGTCACCACCCGGGCCGCGCTGCTGGTCATCGGAGTGCTGGCGCTCCAGCTGGCCTTCATCACCTCGTACATCGGCGCCTTCCACTCCCCCAAGCCCCACGAGATCCCGCTCGCCGTGGTCACCCCCGCCCAGCAGGTGACCGAACAGGCGGTGGAACGGCTCGCGGCCCTGCCCGGCGACCCGCTCGACCCCCGGGCGGCCCGGGACGAGGCCGAGGCGGTCCGGCAGATCGAGAACCGGGACGTGGACGGCGCCCTGATCATCGACCCGGCCGGGACGGCCGACCGGCTGCTGGTGGCCAGCGGCGCGGGCGCCTCGCTGTCCCAGGCACTGGAGGCGGTCGTCGGCGCGACCGAGCGCGCCCAGCGGCGCACGGTCCAGGTCATCGACGTGGCCCCGGCCGACGAGGGCGACAGCCGCGGCCTGTCCTCCTTCTACCTGGTCGTCGGCTGGTGCGTCGGCGGCTACCTGTGCGCGGCGATCCTCGCGATCAGCGCCGGGGCCCGGCCCGCGAACGGGGCGCGCGCCGTCATCCGGCTCGGTGCGCTGCTCGCGTACGCGGTCGTGGCCGGCCTGCTCGGCGCGGTGATCGCGGGGCCGGTACTGGGCGCGCTGCCCGGCAGCATCTGGGGCCTGTGGGGGCTGGGCGCGCTGGTCGTCTTCGCGGTCGGCGCGATCACGCTGGCCTTCCAGGGCCTCGCGGGCGTGGTGGGCATCGGGCTGGCGATCCTGCTCGTCGTGGTGCTCGGCAACCCGAGCGCGGGCGGGGCCTACCCGTACCCGCTGCTGCCGCCGTTCTGGCGGGAGATCGGGCCGGCCCTGCCGCCGGGCGCGGGCACCTACGCGGCTCGGTCGATCTCGTACTTCAAGGGGAACGACGCCGGTGCCTCGCTGCTGATCCTGGCCGGCTGGGCGGTGCTGGGCTCGGCGGTGACGCTGGCGTGTGCGGTGCTCCGCAAGGGGCGCGCGGGGGCGGCGGTCGGCAGCGGCCCGGACGGCGAGCGGGCCGAGGCGTGACATTGCCATGTGAAGCGTGACACAACACCCTCCTGTGGCACGGTGCCCCTATGATCACCACGCTCGCCGTCGAGAACTACCGCTCCCTGCGCCGCCTCGTCGTGCCGCTCTCGCGCCTCACCGTCGTGACGGGCGCCAACGGCACCGGCAAGTCCAGCCTCTACCGCGCCCTGCGGCTGCTCGCCGACTCCGCGCGCGGCGGGGCGGTGGCGGCGCTGACCCGGGAGGGCGGGCTCCCCTCCACCCTGTGGGCGGGCCCGGAGAAGACGGGCCGCGCGGTGCGCGAGGGCCGGTACGCCGTCGAGCCGACCGTCCGCACCGAGCCGGTCAGCCTCCGGCTGGGCTTCTCCGGCGACGAGTTCGGCTACGCCGTCGACTTCGGCCACCCGGCCCCCGTCCCGGACTCCCTCTTCGGCCTCGACCCGGAGATCAAGCGCGAGGCGACCTGGGCCGGCCCGGTGCTCCGCCCGGCCGCGCTGCTGTGCGACCGCTCCGGACCCGCCGTACGAACGCGGACCGCGGACGGCGGCTGGCACCGCAGCCAGGGCGCGCTGCGCCCGTACGACTCGATGCTCAGCGAGCTCGCCGACCCGCAGCTCGCCCCCGACCTGCTGACCCTGCGGGAGCTGATCCGGTCCTGGAGGTTCTACGACCACGTGCGCACGGACGCCGAGGCGCCGGCCCGGTCCTCCCGGATCGGCACCCGGACCCCGGTGCTCGGCGCCGACGGCGCCGACCTGCCAGCCGCCCTCCAGACCATCCGGGAGATCGGCGACCACGCGGCCCTAGACGCGGCGGTGGACGCGGCCTTCCCGGGGAGCCGGGTCTCGGTCGCCGACCGGGGCGGCCGGTTCGAGCTGGAGCTGCACCAGCACGGCCTGCTGCGTCCGCTGGGCGCCGCCGAGCTCTCCGACGGCACCCTGCGCTACCTGCTGTGGGCGGCCGCCCTGCTCACTCCGCGCCCGCCCGCGCTGATGGTCCTCAACGAACCGGAGACCAGCCTGCATCCGGACCTCCTGGAGCCGCTCGCCGACCTCATCCTGACGGCGAGCCGGGACGCGCAGACCGTGGTGGTCACCCACGCCGCGCCGCTGGCGGAGGCCCTCGAGGCGGGCACCCGCCGGCACCGCGTGGACCACCACACGATCGAGCTCGTCAAGGACTTCGGCCAGACGGAGGTCGCGGGTCGGGAGGGCCCGCTGGACGAGCCGCTCTGGTACTGGCCCACCCGCTGACCCCGGCGTGCCGTTGGCCTGCACGGCAGGAACTCCTTCATGGCGACCCGTTTTCCCGACGCGACTCCCCAATTCCACACCCAAAAACGGAAGCCGCCATGCCGAAAATGCTTCTTCCCGGCGAACCAAAGGGCTGTTCACAGGCGTTCACTGATCCATAAACCTCTTTCTGACCTGCAAGAACGGGAAGACATCAAAGACCCCTGCACACTCGTGAAGGCATTCACAAGAATTTCGCGCGGAATGCGCCCTACCGCGCTCCTCCCCCAGCACGCACAATCTCCGTGACGGCTCTCGTCGAACGCGAAGGAGGGAACGCGTGCGCAATCGGGTGCGCGCCGCGGACGGGCGGCATCTGATGGTGGAGCGGCTCGGCGACCCGCGCGGCAAGCCGGTGTTCCTGCTCCACGGCATGCCCGGCAGCAGACTGGGCCCCGCCCCCCGCGGGATGGTCCTCTACCAGCGCCGGATGCAGCTGATCGCCTACGACCGGCCCGGTTACGGAGGCTCCGACCGCCTCCAGGGCCGTACCGTCGCCGACGTGGCCCAGGACGTGGCCGCGATCGCCGACGCCCTCGGACTGGACACGTTCGCCGTGGCCGGCCGCTCGGGCGGCGCCCCGCACGCGCTGGCCTGCGCGGCGCTGCTGCCGGAGCGCGTCACCCGGACCGCGGCCCTCGTCGGCCTCGCCCCCTGGGACGCCGACGGCCTCGACTGGTTCGACGGGATGACCGCCTCGAACGTCCGCGAGTACACGACGGCGTCCGTGGACCCGGAGGAGCTCGCCGCCCGGCTGATCCCGCGCTCGGACGCCATCGCCAGGGACCCCGGGCGGCTCCTGGAGGAACTGCGCCGCGAACTGACCGACAACGACCGGATGATCGTCTCCGACGCCGGACTGCGCCGCATGCTGGAGCGCAACTACCGCGAAGGCCTGCGCAATTCCGCGTACGGCTGGCTCGACGACCTCCACGCGCTGTGCAGCCCCTGGGGGTTCGACCCCGCCGACATCACCTGCCCGGTCCTGCTCTGGCACGGCGAGCAGGACGTGTTCTCCCCCGTCGGCCACTCCCGCTGGCTCGCCAAGCGGATCCCCGGCGCCACCGCCACCATCGAGCCGGCCGCCGCGCACTTCGCCGCCTTCCGCGCCCTGCCGGACATCCTCACCTGGCTGCTGCGGGACCTCGGCACCCCGCAGCAGCAGTCCGCGTGAGACGCGCGGAATCCGCGTGAGACGCCCGGAAGGGGGCGGCCCGGCCAGGCCGCCCCCTTCCGCACACCTGCCGCGCACCGCCCCCGGTCAGACCGCGAGCGGCTCCAGGTCCCGGTGCACCCGCCGCTCCTCTCGCGCGTACCGGGTCAGGCTGTGGTCCTCGCCGAGCAGCCGCTGGAGCTCCGCGACGGTCTCCGCCCGCAGCCGCGCCGACTCGTCCCCGCGCCCCACCCGGTCCAGGCTGATCGCCATGTTCGAGGCACCGGCCAGGGTCTCGGGGTGGTGCGCCCCGAGGGTCTCGCGCAGCCGCCCGATCGCGAGCCGCTCCATGTCCAGAGCCCCCTGCGGATCGCCCAGGTCCGCATGGGCGTTGGCCAGGTTGAGGGTGGCGAAGATCGTGTGCGGGTGATTGTCGCCGAGCACCTCGCGCATCGCCCGGATCGCACCCCGGAGCAGCGGCTCCGCGGTCTCCGGGGCGCCCGAGCCCCAGTGGAAGACGGCGAGGTTGTTGATGGCGGCCAGGGTGTACGGGTGCCGCTCCCCCGGCACCTTCATGTACTCGTCCACCACCTCCTGGGCCGTGTCCCGCGCCCGTACCGGGTCGCCCGTGGCGAACAGGTCCGCGGCCAGGTTCAGGTCGCAGGCCAGCAGGTCCGGGTTGACCGAGGTGTACTTGGCGCGGTAGCGGTTGCGGGTGGCCGTGGTCAGCCGCAGCGCGTCCTCCAGCTGCCCGGCCCGGCGCAGCGACACGGCGAGGTTCTTCGCCGCCGACAGGGTGCCGGGGAAGGAGCGTCCCAGGGTCCGCTTGTACACGTCGTACGCCCGGCTCAGCAGTTGCACCGAGTCCTCGTAGCGGCCCACCTCGCGCAGGTCGCGGGCGAGGTTCTGGGCCGAGGAGAGGGTGTACGGGTGGTCCGGCCCGAGCACCTCGGTGCGCCGGTCGAAGACCTCCTGGTCGATTTCGCGGGCCCGGGAGTACTGGCCGACCATGCGCAGGTTGAGCGCGAGGTTGTTCGCGGCGGCCAGGGTGCGCGGGTGCGCCTCGTGGAAGATCTGGCTGAAGCCCTCGTGGGCCTCGGTCGCCAGCTCCATCGCCTTGCCGTACTGGCCGAGCGCGCCGAGGTTCATGGCGAGGCCGCTGGTGGTCATGTACGTGTGCGGGTGGGACGGGCCCAGGGCGAGGCTCTGGCGCTCCAGCGTGACCTCGTCCAGTTCCTTCGCCTCCACGTAACGCCCCTGGGAGCGCAGGATGTTGGAGAGGTGGAAGCGCAGGTAGAGGTACTGCAGGTCGGTGTCGCCGAGGGTTTCCTTCCAGGCCTCGCGCAGATCGGTGCCGAGCTGGTACGCGGCCTTGAAGTCGCCCCGCTTCCACAGGTAGCGGACCCGGTCGATGAGCAGCCGCCGGGTCTCCGGCTCCTTGCAGAAGCGCGCCTCGGAGGGGGACAGGTGCGGCCAGATGGTGTTGAACCGCGGCCAGGTCTCCGGGTTGTCTATCGGCTCGTCGTCGTCGGGGCGGGCTCCCGCCAGGATCCGGTGGACGGCGTGCCGGGCCTCGCGCTGCTCCTCCTCGCTCAGCTGGGCCCGGATGACGGCCTGGACCAGGCGGTGCACCTGGATGCTGTTGCTGACCTGGTCGACCTTGGCGAGGGCGAACCGGCCGATCTCGCGGATGACCCGCCCGAGCACCAGCTTCTCCTGGAGCGAGGAGTCGTACGGCTTCAGTGCGTCGATCATCTCCTTGCTGTAGAGGAGGTTCGCGGAGATCGGCTCGGGCGCGAAGAAGGCGCAGAGCTGGAGCAGCCGGACCGCGGCGGGCGAGCGGCTCTGGAGCCGCTCTATCGACACGTTCCAGGTGGCCGCGACGGGCTGCGGGTAGCCGGCGGGCTGGTTGAGGGCGAGGACGTTGGCCGCCTGCTGTGCGAGCTGTTCCAGGTACGAGCCCACGGGCGTGGCGGTCTCCGCGATCCACGCGCCGGCCTGCTCCACGGCCAGCGGCAGGTCGCCGACGGCGGTCGCGACCTGGTCGGCGTCCTCCGGGCTGAGGCCGGGTGCGCGCCGCTGGAGGTGCTCGACGGACTCCTCGCGCAGGAAGACGTCGACGGGCAGCGCGTCGCCGTACTGCGACCAGCTCTGGTTGCGGGAGGTCACCAGGACGTGCCCGGGGCCGCCCGGCGGGAAGAACCGCTTGAGGGTCTCGGGGTCGTCGGCGTTGTCGAAGACGAGCAGCCAGCGGGACGTGGGCACGCCGCGCCGCAGCAGGTCGATGGCCTCCTGGGAGGCGGCCGCCATGTCCTCGCCGGTCTGCGCGCCGAGCCGTACGGCCAGCTCGGCGAGCCCGGCGACCACGTCGTCGGTCTGCTCGGAGGAGATCCACCACACCAGGTCGTAGTCGGCCATGAAGCGGTGGACGTACTCCAGCGCCACCTGGGTCTTGCCGACGCCGCCGAGCCCGAAGAGGGTCTGCGGCTGCGGCAGCACGACGGAGATCCCGCCGCCGAGCTGGTCGCGCATCCGCTCCAGCACGATGCTGCGGCCGGTGAAGCCGGGGTTGCGCGGCGGGGCGTTCCAGATCTTGGGGACGGTCCCGGGGAAGCGGGGTCCGGGCGAGACGGCCTCGCCGAGCTGGACGGGCCGTTCCATGGCGCGCAGCAGGGCGGCGGTGGCGTGGGTCTCGTCGAGCCGGAAGAGGTCGACGGGGTTGCGGTCGATGTACGGGGTGCTGAGCCGTACGTCGCCCACGCGCAGCGGGACGAGGTTGCGCCGGCCCCCGGTGGGGTCCTCGGCGGCGGCCCGCTCCCACACGTCCACGGCCCGCGCCGACTTGAGGTAGGCGCTGGAGAGCAGGACCACGGTGCGGGCGGGGTTGTCGAGGCTGATGCCGGCGCCGAGGGTGTCGCCGGGGGCGGGTTCGGCGGAGACGTCCTTGGGGACGACGCGGAAGCCGGCGCGGATGAGCACCGACTCGATCCAGTCGGCCCACATGCGGTTCTCGGCGACGTACGACAGGAACAGGTCGGCGGGGAGGGCGGGGCGGCGGCGGGTGAAGGCGTCGCGGATGCGCAGCCGGACCTCTTCGCCGATGGCGGGCATGGCGTGGACGGTTCCGCCGGAGACGACGGATGTGAGCCGTTCGAACGCGGAGAGGAGGGAGTTGGTGAGGCCGGCCTCGTCCCCGAAGGTGGCGAGGGTCTCCTCGTAGGCGTAGTAGGGCCGGTACGGGATCTCGACGGCGCCCCAGTAGGCGGTGGCCTCGTCCCCGGCGAGTCCGCTGGGGAAGCGGTCGAACTTGACCCGGGCCAGGGCCCGTCCGGCGTCGGCCTTCTCCTTCTCGCCCTCGTCGATGCGCATGGGTACGGGGTAGATCTTGATGTCGCGGTCGCCGTAGCGCTCGTAGACCTGGCGGGCGACGGCGGCGGCGCCGTCGATGGACTGGTCGGAGAGGGTGAAGCAGTCGACGAGCACGTCGGGCAGGTGGAAGGTGCAGATGTCGGCGATGTCGCTGAGCCCGGTGCGGCTGTCGATCAGGACGTAGTCGTAGTTCGCCTTCATGTCCGCGCGCAGGGCGTCGAAGAAGAGGCCGCCGCCGAGCCGGTCGTAGAAGTTGTCCCAGTCGAAGGTGGACACGGTGGCGGAGTACTCGCGGTTCTGGCGGCCCGCGGAGACGAAGTCGAGGGTGCCGCCCGCCGGGAACTCCCAGCCGAGGTTCTCCGGGGTGAGGGAGACGGCGTGCTGCTGGATGCGGGCGTAGTCGCGGTGCCAGTTGCGGTCGTCGCGGTGCACGGGGCTGGTGGCGGCCCAGGCGTACTCGGTGATCAGGTCGATGACGCCGGTGGTGGCACCGAGGGTGGAGGGGTCGAGGAAGGGGTGGAAGAACCGGTGCAGGCCGGGGGCTTCCAGGTCCCAGTCGACGGCGAGGACGCGCTTGCCGTTGGCGGCGAGGATCCAGGCGGTGTTGGCCAGGGCCATCGTCCGTCCCGTACCGCCCTTGTACGAGTAGAAGGTGACGATGCGTCCGTCACGACTGGTGGTCATCCGTGTCCTCCGCATCGGGGCCGAATTCGTCGTACTCGGGCAGCGCGTGCTCGTGGTGCGGCGGATCGAAGCGCGGGCTCGCGGGCGGGAAGGGCGCGGGCGGCGGGGGCGGCGGGCCGCCGGTCATGCCCATCGGGCCGACGAGCCGGGGGCGCGGGGTGTCCCCGCCGGAGCCGCCGCCCGGCGGGTAGACGTTCGCGTGTCTGAGGAACTGCTGCGCCGCGGCCTCGACGACCTGCGGGAGTATCTGGCCCAGGGTCTCCATGTTGTTGACGCCGTTGGCGGCTGCCCGGCAGGCGGCCCGCCCCTGACTCATCTTGACCGGCATCGTGTCCTCCAGCCGATGGGCCAACTCGGTCTCCTTCGCGCGGCTCTGGTGGTCGAGGCGGTTCCACGGGACGACGACGCTCACCCACGGGCGGGGGTCCTGGTCGAAGGCGGCGAGGCGCTGCCTGCGCTGTTCGTCGAGCACCGACCAGCGGTCGACGAGCAGGATCTCCGGGCGGGTGGGGGGCTGTTTGCTGTCGAAGTGGCCGGCCTCGTCGTCGAAGGAGGCCATGGTGGTCCGGTAGTTCAGGCTCTTGACGAGGTCTTCCGCGACGTGGGCGACGGGCCTGCGGGCGTCGGGGTGGTACGGGTTCCAGTCGAGGGCGGAGTCGCCGTAGTACTCGTCGCTCCGGTCCTGCGGGAGGTCGTGGCGGGTGGCGGCGGCGACGGTGATCTGGAGGGTGCGGGCGGCGAGACCGGGGGTGCGGGCGCCCGCGCCGCCGCCGAACGCGCTGTGCACGAGCCGGTAGTCGACGGGCCGGCCGGATTCGAGGCGGACGGATTCGGCGACGCGGACGATGCGTTTGGCGAGCTCGTAGACGGCGCGCTCGTACTGCTCGGCGTAGGAGCGGAGTTTGATGAGGCCGTAGAGCCCGTCGGTGACGTAGCGGTCGCCGAGGGTGCTGTGGTTGAACTGGAGGCGCTCGGCGGGTCCGGGCAGCTGGTCGGGCGGCACGGGGACCCACAGGGCGGGGACGATGGCCTCGGTGGGCTGATTGCTCAGCGCTCCCCGGTGGATGGCGCGCTGGGCAAAGGCATACCACTCCTTTCCGCACATCTCGCTGGCGAAATACCGGGGCGAGAACAGCGGTACGAAGACCAGGCAGGAGGCGAGTGCCGAGCCCAGCCGTTCGGACCAGCCCTCGCCGGAGCGTATCTCCCGGTCCATGAATCCCGCGGGGGCGCCTGCCGGCAGATCCGTCAGGGCCATCACATGGCCGCAGAGATCGCGGAAGAGCCGTTCGACCCACATGTCGGGGTCGGGCCCGCCGGCTCCGTACCTCGGCGTATGCGCATAACTGAGAAAGAAGTACGGTTGCGCTGATGAAGGCACACGACCCCCGTCCCGTGACAACTACTCACATCGGATGGAGCGAGGAAACATCATTCCGGAGCTCCTACGCCACATCCCCTCAACCTTCAGTCAATCAACGGCTATTTTCAGTCATCCCGGCAAGACCGCTGCACATGGGACATTGCAATTTCACCGGTGAATGCCGACGCCGCCCGTTCACACTCCCGCCGCCTTGAGTTCCCACCGCAGGTCTTCGACCAGGCTCTTTCCGCTCGTGGTCAGTTCGGCCGCGTCGGCGAGCCGGTCGAGCACCCGCAGAATTCCGTCGGCGCCGGTGCCGCCGGCAAGTCCCGGCTGCCCCTGCGCCGCCCGCCGGTAGGCCTCGACGGCCACCTTCTCGTGGACGTCCGCCAGCAGCCGGGACACCGGGACCGGCCGCTCGCGCCAGGGGGACTCGTGCAGCCATTCCCCGTCGAGCGCGTACAGGTCCGTCACCTCGGTCAGCGCCCGCAGCCGGGCCTGCCGCCGCCCGGTGAGCAGCGCGAGCGCCGTCTCGGGCACCCCGCCCGACCAGGGCACACCCAGCGCTCCGGGCCCGTGCCGGCCGGCCTCGCCGCGTCCGCTCGTCCGCGGCCCCCCGGCCAGCGGGGTCAGGGTGGTCAGCCCCGCGGCGGCCTGCCGGGCGAGGTCGGGCACCCTCCGGTGCAGCAGCGCCCAGGCCGCGGCGAGCCTGCGCTGCCATTCCGCCGCCTCCCCCGCACCGAGCCGCAGCCGCGGCGGCCGGGCGAAGCAGTTGCGGTGCGGGTCGAGGTCGTCCAGGACGGCGCCGGGAGCCTCGGGGCCCGCCCCGGCCCACACCCGTACGGGCTGCCAGCGCAGGTCTCCCCCGGCGGCCCGGAAGTGGTGCTCGGCCCCGCCCTCCCGGACCGCGAACCCCTCGTCGGTGGCGCGCAGCTCGGCCGGTCCGCCCCCGCCCGGCCCGCCGGCGCTGAGCAGCCCGAGGGTGGGCAGGTAGACCTGCCCGTCCCGGTAGGGCACGGGGGCGGCCAGGCCCAGCCGGCCGCGGACCACGGCCGCCGCGGCGAGGGCGGCCAGCCGGCGGCCCGCCGCGGCACCGGCCTGCCGTCCGCTGCGCAGCGCGGCGAGGGCGTCGAGCAGCCAGGTGCGGGTGTACGGGTGGTCGAGTACGGGGTCCAGGGCGGTGGCGGCGTGCCCGGACGCCTCGATCTCGGTGAGCAGCTCCCAGGAGCGCTGCCAGTCGGGGCCGGCGGACCGGCCCAGGTCCTCGTGCAGCCGGGCCAGCAGGACCCGGGTCAGCTGCTGCTGGGCGGCGGCCAGTTCGGCGGGCGCGGCGAGCTCCGCGGCGGTGCCCGACACGGCCGTGCGACCGGCCACGCCCTCGACCAGTTCCCGCAGGTCGGCGCAGTAGACGGAGGGGTTGTCGAAGCCGGTGCCGGGCCGGTAGCGGTGGGTGTAGAGGCCGCCTCCGCACGAGCGTACGACGGGGCAGGCCCGGCACTGGGCGCTGACCCCGGCCAGTCCCAGCTGCCGCGCCCGGACCCCGGGGTGGCCCGCCACCTGGTCGAAGGAGTGGCTGAACACGTCGAACCCGGTGGCCGCCGCGCCCTCGTAGGCGCTCTTGAGGGAGTCGACCTGTTCGAGGGTGCCGTCGGTCTCGACGACGATGAGGTCGGTGGGGGCCAGGCCGAGGGCCTCGGTGAGGCTGGGGCCGCCGCGCAGCGTGCTGTGCAGGGAGTCGAAGATCCGTACCGGTACGGGCCGTCCGCGGCGCTCCCAGTGGTCGTAGATCCTCAGCAGCCAGCGGGCGTACGCGTCGGGCGCTCCGCCGGGCCGGGGCGGCGGGGTCTCCCAGGTCGCGTGCGGGAGCAGGAAGTCGATGCGGGGCGGTTCGAGGGCGGCGAGCGCGTCGAAGACGGCGACGGGGTCGTTCTCGGCGTCCACCGTGCAGAGCAGGCCTTGGTACAGATGGCGGTACTGCTCCTGCCGGAGCAGTCCGAGTGCCCGCAGGACCAGGGGGTGGCTGGTGCGGCCGTCGGAGAAGCGGCGGTGCCGGTCGTTCGCGGTGCGGTCCCCGTCGAGGGAGACGCCGACCTTGACGCCGTATTCGGCGAACAGGTCGAGGTAACGGCCGCTGAGCTGGAGGCCGTTGGTGTGGATACGGAGGTCCAGGGCGGCGGTGCCGGCGAGGGCCCGGGTGAACTCCTCGCAGACCAGGCGCAGTCGGGCGGGTCCCGCAAGGAGCGGCTCCCCCCCATGAAGGATCACGGTGGCGGAGGGGAGCGCATGATTCCGCGCATGTTCGGCGAGCCGTCGGGCAGTTTGCGCGACTACCTCTTCGGAGATCGTTTTCGGACGGGCGCGCCAGCTTTGATCTGCGTGTTCGTAGACATAGCAGTGATCACAAGCAAGATCGCATCTGCTGTGAACCTTGAGGACGATCTCGCGAAATGCGATCAGGCCGGTCATTCCACCAGTCTAGAGCGCCTACTTCGGGTCTAGAGTGCGGAGTTGAAGATCGCCGACTGGAGCCGGTGGCCGGATTCGGACGGAAGCACCCGACTGAGCACGGCCGCGGCAGTGGCGCTGCGGACGTCGATCTTTGCGAGCGGAACACGGCGGTTCTTCTCGGCGGTGGTCGATGGGGTTGCAGTGGTGTTCACGGCCGTCCTTAGGGAATGGGCATGGAAATGACAACAGCGACGCGCTAGTGTCGGTGTGGACTTTACTCTTCTGGCCACTATTGGCAACCGAGACATGAGGCCAGGTCAAGCGTTCTATCGAAAGAGTGAGCACGAGGAGAGAAGCAGGGCCCGAACAGCAGACGAGGGGGCGGCTGTGACGGACTTTCCCGGATCGCTGAACAGCATGACGTTTCGGAACGAGGACCTTCCGGCCCTATTCCACCACGCGGACTCGGCCGCCATCTCCCGCCAGCGGGAATCCACACGGGCCACGCGCACCCAGCTGATGCTGCTCGTCCTCGCCGCGGCCTTCGCGGCCCTGCCCGCCGTCCCGGTCGGCCCGCTCCGACTCTTCGGCGCGCTCAGCACGTTGGCGTACGCGGGCGTGCTCGCCGTGGGCGTGCGCGCGACCCGGCGGCGGGCCCGTCCGCAGTGGCAGCTCAACCGCTCCGCGGCCGAGTTCATCAAGTCCCTGGCCTGGCGGTACGCCGTGCACGGGGCGCCCTTCGGGACGGAACAGGCCGACCCCGAAGGCCTGTACCGCACCCGGCTGGAGGCCGGACTCGGCGAGCTTCGGAAGATGGGCTGGAGCGACCCGCGCGAGAGCGGCGAGCCCGGCGGGATCCCCCGCGGCGGTGAAGTCACCGGTGCCATGCGGCAGTTGCGCGGCCGGGTGTACGGCGTGCGCCGCGAGACCTACGTCCGCGACCGGCTCATCGAGCAGCGCAACTGGTACCGGCGCCGCACCGAGGTGTCCCGGCGGGCGACGGCACTGTGGTCCTGGACGATCGTGCTGCTCACGACCGTCGCCCTGCTCTTCGCGCTGCTGCGCGCCTTCGGTTCGGGCCCCGGGGCGGGCCTCGCCGGGCTGCTCAGCGCGGCGGCCGCGGCGGGCATCGCGTGGAACGAGATGCGGCGCCACCACCCGCTCATCGAGGCCCACACCCTGATCGAACAGGACCTGGCGGCCATGATGGTGGTCATGCAGACGACGATCACCGAGGACCAGTGGCCCTCCGCCGTCTACGAGACCGAGCGGTACGTCTCCCCGCAGCACACCGACTGGCTGGCCCGGCACAGCAGTTGACGTCGGATCACCCCCGGGCGCCCGCCGGCCGGCCGCGCGACCGCCGGGCACCCCTCAGTCGCGCAGGACGCCGTCGCGCCAGACCACGGTGACCGGCTTCCCCAGGCTCCGGGCGTAGGCGACGATGTCGCCCGTGCCGCCGAGCCCGCGTGCCGGGAGGCCGTCCCACACGGCGACCAGCCGGTCGCAGCTGTCGGCGATGAAGGTGCCGGCGGCGTAGTAGGCCTCGTCGGTCGAATGGGCGAAGTCCATCCGGACCTCCTGGGCGGCCCGGACCTTGAGCCGCCGGTAGCGGGCGAGGCACTCCGGGTCGCCGAAGGCGTCCTCGTAGTCCGCGCTGGGGATCACCACCGTCAGGTCGGCGCCGCACTCCAGGGCGATGGCCGCGAAGAGCTGGTCCGCGCCGTCCGCCAGGCTCGACAGGGCCTCCAGCGGTCCTTCACGGCCGCACAGCAGGGCCCGCAGGGCCTCGCTGACATGGGTGAGGAGCTCCTCCGGAATCGTCCGGTGCCCGGTCACCCCGATGCGTTTCATACAGGAAGCCCCCCTCAGCCCCACGCGCCGCACGCCCCCGGACATCCTCCCAGAAGGCGGGAGAACGTCCAGGGGCGCAAAAGGGGGGTGTGGGATCGGAAGGTGCCGTGTGCGCCGGATGCGCGGGGAGCGGATCCGCCGGTCAGTAGACGCTCACCCCGTACGCCGCGAGCGCCTCGGTCACCGGCTGGAAGAACGTCGTCCCGCCCCAGGTGCAGTTGCCGCTGCCCCCGGAGGTCAGGCCCACGGCGCGGGTGCCGGAGTACAGCGCGCCGCCGCTGTCGCCGGGCTCGGCGCACACGTTGGTGCGGATCATGCCGTAGACGATGTCCCCGCCGCCGTAGTTGACGGTGGCGTTGAGTCCCGTGACCCGGCCGCTGTGGGTGCCGGTGGTGGACCCGCGCCGGGTCACCGACATGTTCACGGTCGCGTCCGCGGCGCTGGTGATGTCCTGGCTCCCGACGGTGCCCGGGTGGGTCAGGGCGGCGTTGTCGTACCGGACCAGGCCGTAGTCGTTGACGGGGAAGCTGGAGCCGACGGTCGGCCCGATGGCGGTGGTGCGGGCGGAGTTCGTGTACCAGGTCCCGGCGCCGTCCGTGCAGTGGCCTGCCGTCAGCAGGTAGTACGTACTGCCGCTGCGCACGTTGAAGCCGAGGGAACAGCGCCAGCTGGACGCGTAGATCGCGTCGCCGCCGGCGAGCAGCCTGGTCAGCTTCCCGGGGATGCGTTCGATGCGCAGGGCACCGGCGTCGGCGCCGGCCGCCTGCCGGATTCTGGCCAGGTCGGCGCGGCTGACCGAGGAGTCGGCGGCGACGACCAGCGTGCCGGTGGCCGGGTCGGTGTGCCACGCGGTTCCGGCGACGTCGGCCCGCAGGACCGAGGCTCCGACGGCGGCCAGCCGCTCGGAGCTGTAGCCGCCGGAGTTGTCGCTGCCCGAGGCGCTCGCGGTGGGAGCGGTGAGCGCGGCGACGGCGGCGAGTCCGGCGGCGAGTGCCGTGAGCCGGGTGGGGGTGATGCGCTTGAACCTCACTTCTCGTCCTCCCTGGGGGGATCGGGGGCCCGTGGTGGGGATGCGCTGCAGCGGAGTTTCCTGGCGTCAGTTTTCGCCCGCAAGGGCGCCTTTCAGCCGCCGTTCCCCGGCCTCCACCGCGAACGACAGGGTGTTGCCGGGCGGGGGGAACGGGCAGATGAAATGGTCCGCGAAGGCGCAGGGCGGCAGCAGCGCCCGGTTGAAATCGACGCTCACGCTCCCGTCCGCGGCCGGGGCCGCGGGCTTGAGGAAGCGGAACCGGTAGCTGGAGGCGCCGCCGGTGGCGTCGCCGAAGACGGCCCACAGCGCTCCGGTGTCCTCGTCGACGGCCACCTGGAGGGTGTGCACGGCGCCCTGGTGGGTGAACGTCAGCTCGCCGCCGAGCCCGAGGCCGCGGGCCCGCCCGTCGGCGTTCTCGACCCGGACCGTGCGGTGCTCGCCGTACGGGCGGAAGCTTCCGGCCAGCACCCAGTCCTTGCTGTGCGGGGTGGCCTCGATCCCGCGGAAGGCCTGCCGGGCGGGCGCGTGCGGGTCGAAGACGCGGACCGCCCAGTCCCCTTCGCGGCGCAGGACGACCAGGTGCCGGTCGCCGGCCGCGAGCCGGGCGTCGGCGGGCGCGTGCTCCTCCGGCCCGAACGAGCCCTCCCCGGCGAACGGAACGCCGTCGAGGGTTATGCCGTCCTCGGCGGCGGCGGTCAGCAGCACCGCGCCGTCCTTCTCGCGCCAGAGCCCCGGAACGGCCGGAATTCGACCTTCCGGGTAGTCGGCGAGCCAGTGGGTGCCCGTCAGGGAGAGCGGGCCGTAGGGCCCCGAGGCCGTGTCGAGCCGGTGCTCGTGCCACTGCCGCCAGGCGGTGTAAGCGCCGGAAAGATCGTCCGTCATGCCGGTCACATTTCCATACGGTTGCGGCCGGGCATCCCGGAGTACGCCGTACGGACCTGTGCCGGCCGGATCCGAGGCCGGCTCAGCAGCCGTCGCAGGGGCAGCAGCAGTCGCAGCCGTCGCAGTCGCAGTCCCGGCAGCAGCCCTCGCGCCGCTTCCGGGACCAGGGCCCCTCGTACTCCTTGGCACAGCACACCTTGCAGGTGCAGAAGAGCGGGACCGCCACCGCGCAGCCCTCCCAGAACCCGCGGCGCGGCGGGCGTCCGGCCGACCCGCCGGAAGAGCCGCCCGACGAGCCGCCGGGGCCGCCCGGCCCCGAGGGCGGCAGCCCCGGACCGCCGCCGCCGTAGGGATTCCCGCCGCCGTACGGATCGCCGCCGTACGGATTCCCGCCCTGGGGAGCGCCGCCGTAGGGATTGCCGCCGTAGGGATTGCCGCCGCCGTACGGATTCTGCGGGGGCCCGCCGTAGCCCTGCCCCGCGGAGGCGGTCGCGGTGTGCCCGCAGCCCGTCGTGCCGAACGCCCGGTCCACGGAGTTGCGCAGCTCGTGCGCGAGCAGCACGTGCGCCAGCCCGCCGTCCGCGAACTCCGCGTCCTTGAGGGCGAGCCGTATCCCGTGCAGGGCGTCGTCGGCGAGGCGGCGGGCCTCCGCCAGGGAGGTCCCGGTGGCGGTGAGGGGGTTCCAGGCGCCGGCCGCGGCGTCGGCCTCGCGGTCCTCGACGGCGTCGAGGAGGTGCGCGAGCCGGCCGAACAGGCGACCCGCCTCGGCGAGTGCGGGAGCGTTGCCTGGACGTCCGGCGAGTTGGGCGGTATGCGCGAACGCGGCGGCCGTGGCGGTCTCGGTCGGCTCGGTGACGGCGAGCAGCGGGGTGCCGGGTCCGGCCAGCGACTCCAGGTCCGTCTGCCGGTCCACCGCGTCGACGAGCAGGGCCGTGTCGAAGCCGAGCGAGGCGCCGGTACGGGCCCCCGCGCGGTCCCAGGAGACCGCGACCCGGCGTGCCGCGCGGGCCAGCGGCGCCCGCGCCAACAGCCCGTCGCGGTCGGCGACGTGGTCGCGCAGCTTGGCCGAGGCGAGGACGAGGGAGACGGCGGCGGCGAGCCGGGCGCCCTCGCCCTGGGCGACGGAGGCGGTGCGCATGCCGCGCAGCGGGCAGGGGCCGGCGGTGCGCCGGGTGCGCGGGTCCGGGCCGGCCTGAGCCTCCGTCAGAACGGAGACCAGCAGGCCGTCGTAGTTGGTGACGATCCTGGCGAGCTGCCCGTGGTCGCCGCGAAGTGCCAGGCAGAGCCCGCAGAGATGGGCCATCCATGCGTTTTTGTACCGCTCCCCGAGGCGGTGCGTGCATGGCCTGACAATTCCGAACATTGCGCTCCCCCGTGTGTCGTGCGCGCGCGTGCGGGGCATCGTACCGGTCGGGCCCGTTCACCCGTACGCCGACCGCTTCACCCGGACGGAGCGATGGATCGTATTTTCACTCAGTCAGCAGCCGTAGGCGTGCGGAACCTCGACGGTGCACCGGAAGTTCTGCACCAGAACCGTCACGAAACCCCTGCGCGGCGGCTATCCACTTGGCGCGCTGTCAGCATCATGGACGACCATAGGGAGTGCGGAACCAAGAACAGACCGCGGTGAAAGGAGGCGTCCATGGGTTCGGTGCGCAAGGCCAGTGCCTGGCTGGGTCTCGTCGAGGACAGCGACGACGAGCGGTACTACGACGACGAGTACGCAGAGGCACCCCGGAGCTCGCAGACGGACGCGTGGGTCACCGACCCGCGGGTGCGCGTGGCCTCCGACTCCGCCGTCGAGCAGGGCCGGCGGATCGCCACCGTCACCCCGGACGGCTTCCGTGACGCCCGCGGCATCGGCGAGCTCTTCCGGGACGGCGTCCCGGTCATCGTGAACCTCTCCTCCATGGACCCGACCGACGCCAAGCGCGTCGTCGACTTCGCCGCCGGTCTGACCTTCGGCCTGCGCGGCTCGATCGAGCGGGTGGCGACCAGGGTCTTCCTGCTGACCCCGGCCGACACCCAGATCGTCAGCGAGAACGGCCACCGCGGGGCGGACGGCTTCTTCAACCAGAGCTGAGCGGGGTGCTCACCGGAAGGCGTCGAGCCCGGTGAGCGCCTTGCCCAGCACCAGCTGGTGCATTTCGACGGTCCCCTCGTAGGTGAGGACCGATTCGAGGTTGGTGGCGTGCCGCATCACGGGGTACTCCAGCGAGATGCCGTTCGCGCCGAGGATCGTGCGCGAGGTCCGGCAGATCTCGATGGCCTCGCGGACGTTGTTGAGCTTGCCGAAGCTGATCTGCTCGGGGCGCAGCTTCCCCGCGTCCATGCGGCGGCCCAGGTGGTGGGCGAGCAGGATGCCCTTGTGGAGTTCGAGGGCCATGTCCGCGAGCTTGGCCTGCGTGAGCTGGAAGCCTCCGATGGGCCTGCCGAACTGCTCGCGCGTCTTCGCGTAGTCGAGCGCGGCCTCGAAGCTGGCGCGTGCCGCGCCCATCGAGCCCCACACGATCCCGTACCGCGCGTGGCCGAGACAGCCGAGCGGGCCCTTGAGCCCGGTGACTCCCGGGAGCACGGCGTCGGCGGGCAGCCGTACCTCGTCCATGACGAGTTCGCTCGTGACCGAGGCGCGCAGCGACCACTTGTGCTTGATCTCGGGGGCCGAGAACCCGGGCGCGTCCGTGGGGACGGCGAAACCGCGGATGCCCTCGTCGGTCTGCGCCCACACCACGGCCACGGCCGCGACCGAGCCGTTGGTGATCCACATCTTGCGGCCCGTCAGCACCCAGTCGGCGCCGTCCTTCTTGGCGTACGTCCGCATGGCCGCGGGGTCGGAGCCGACGTCGGGCTCGGTCAGTCCGAAGCAGCCGATGAGCTCGCCGGCGGCCATGCCGGGCAGCCAGCGCTGCTTCTGCTCCTCGGAGCCGTAGCGGTGGATCGCGTACATGGCCAGCGAGCCCTGGACGGAGACCAGCGAGCGGATGCCGGAGTCGGCGGCCTCCAGCTCCAGGCAGGCCAGCCCGTACTGGACGGCACTCGCACCCGCGCAGCCGTAGCCCTCCAGGGACATGCCGAGGGCGCCGATCGAACCGAGCTCGCGGGCGAGTTCGCGGATGCCGGGCAGCTCGCCCGTCTCGTACCAGTCGGCGATGTACGGGAGCACGCGGTCGGCGGCCCAGTTGCGCACGGTGTCGCGGACGGCGAGGTCCTCGGGGCTGAGCAGGTCGTCGAGACCGAGCGGGTCGGCGGGCACGAAGGCCTGGCGGGTCGGTGAGGACGGAGAAGTCACGGCGGGGCCTCCCGGCGGCACGCGAAAACTAGCACTGTAAGTTTCTACGCTTCTGAGCTGACGTTACGGCTCAGGGTGCCGTGCGTCCAGACCGGGCCGGCTCGGCCGGCCCGTGCCGGGCGGGAGCCGGCACCCTGACCCGCGGAACCGGCGGGGCGGCGTCCGCTGCCGCGGCCTGTGCGGGCAGCGTCACCGGCCCGGCGGGCACGCCCGCCTGCTCCCGGCCGCAGTCCATGGTGCGCGGCAGCCGCAGCGCCGCGAGGGCGCCGAGCAGCAGCAGCCCGGCGCTGACCAGCAGGGTCACGTGCAGACCCTGCACGAAGGCGTGACGCGCCGCGGCGTAGAGGGATTCACCCGCGGTGCCGCCGAGGCCCGCGGCGATCTGCATCGCCTCGCCGAGGGAGTTCGCGGCCCCGGCGCTGTCCGCGGCGGAGACGCCCGGGACCTGCCGCAGCCCGGGGGCGTAGGCGGCGTTCATCACGCTGCCGAGCAGGGCGATGCCCATGCCCGCGCCGAGCTGGTACGAGGTCTCGCCGATGGCGGCGGCGCCGCCGGCCTGCTGGGGCGGGGCCTCGCTGAGCATGGATTCGTACGCGCCGAAGAGGGTGGTCTGCAGGCCGTAGCCGAGCAGGACGAAGCCCGCGGTGAGCAGGACGGGCCGGTCGTGCTGTCCCATCAGGGTCAGCAGCAGCACGGCGAGCGCGGTGAGGGTGAAGCCCAGCGAGACCATCAGGCGCGGGCCGACCCGGTGCAGCGTGGAGGAGCCGCAGACGCCGGCGGCCATCGCCGCGAAGGTGAGCGGCAGCAGGCGCAGGCCGGTCTCCAGCGGGCCGAGTCCCAGCACCAGCTGGAGGTACTGGACGGCAATGAGCTCCAGGCCGACCAGGGCCAGCATGGCGAGGACGATGCAGCCGACGGAGGTGGTGAAGGCGACGCGGGAGAACATCCGCATGTCGATCAGCGGGTGCGTACGCCGCTTCTGCCGCCGGACGAACAGGACCAGCAGCACCGCGCCGAGGACGAGCGGCGCGAGGGCCATGAAGCCGAGGAAGCTCTGGTCGGCGCCCGCCCGCTTGACCCCGAGGACCACGCCGAGCACGCCGGTGGCGGCCATCAGCGCGCCGAGGACGTCCCAGGGGCCGTCGTTCTCGCCGCGGGATTCGGGCAGCAGCCAGCGGGCGGCCGGCAGCAGCAGCGCCATCAGCGGGATGTTGATGAGGAAGACCGAGCCCCACCAGAAGTTCTCGACGAGGAAGCCGCCGAGCACGGGTCCGGTGGCCGCGCCGACGGCGGCGACGGCGGTCCAGATGCCGATGGCGACGGCGCGCTCGCGGCGGTCCGGGAAGACCTGCCGGATGATCGACAGGGTGGCGGGCATGATCATCGCCCCGCCGATGCCCAGGAGCACCCGGGCGGCGATCAGCACCTGGGCGTTGTCGGCGACGGCGGCGACCGCGGAGGCCGCGCCGAAGAGCACGTAGCCGAGCAGCAGGATCCGGCGGCGCCCGACGCGGTCGCCGAGCGTGCCGAAGAGGATCAGCAGCGAGGCGCAGACGAGCGGGTACGCGTCGACGATCCACAGCAGCTCGATGGAGCCGGGGCGCAGGTCCTCGGTGACCGAGGGGACGGCGACGTGGAGGATGGTCGCGTCGAGGGCGACCAGCAGCAGGCTCACGCACAGGACGACGAGGACGACCCAGCGGTTGGCGCCGCCCGCGGCCGTGGCCAGCCGCTGCCAGGGGGAAGGGGTCCGGCGTTCGCCGGCCGTGTTCGTCCCTGACATGCATGTACCTCCCGGGTGATCCCTCGCACTCGGCGGACCAGCGTTGACGTTCTGCCGCGACGCTGGGGTCTACGGCGTCCTTCGGCGTCCTACGGGGTCCGGCATCGGCACGCGAGGAATCGTCAGCGTACGCGAGTTCGCCTGTGAATCACGTGGTCAAGCTCTCACCCCGGCGGCCGCCGGGGTGTGGCGTACGCCACTCGCGTCCCCCCGCGTGCACGCATGATCACGGCCCGTGGTGCCCGGCCGCCACCACCGATAATCATGCCCGTGAAAGATCATGCCGTTCGCCGGGCCGCGCCCGCACTCGCCGGGTTCGCGGCGGTCCGCCTGCTGGGGCTCGCCGTGCTCGGAGTGTGGAGTGCCGCCGCGGGCAGCAGCCCGCACACGCTGCTGTCGGCCCGCTGGGACTCCCTCTGGTACGTCCGCGTCGCGGGACGGGGTTACGGCTACGAGGTGGTGCTGCCCAACGGCGACGTGCACTCGAACCTCGCCTTCTTCCCGCTGCTGCCGTGGCTCGAACGGGCGGTCTCGGCCCCGACCGGGCTGTCGTACGCCGACGCCGGTCTGGCGGTGTCCTGGGCGGCCTCGCTGGCGGCGGCCTGGGGGATCTTCGCCGTCGCCGACCATCTGTACGGCCGCCGGGCCGGGGTGCTGGCCGCGGTGCTCTGGGCCGCGCTGCCGGTCGGGATCGTGCAGTCGATGGCGTACAGCGAGTCCCTGTTCACGGCGCTGGCGGCCTGGTCGCTGTACTGCGTGCTGACCGGGCGCTGGCTGTGGGCCGGGGCGCTGGCCGCGGCGGCGGGGCTGACCCGGCCGGTGGGCGCGGCGGTGGTCGCGGCGGTCTGGCTGGCGGGGCTGCTCGCGTGGCGCCGGGGCGCCGGGTCGTGGCGGACGGCCGCGGGCCTGGTGCTCGCGCCGCTGGGCGCGGCCGGGTACGTGCTGTGGGTGGGGGCGCACACCGGCGACGGAGTGCTCGGCTACCTGCAGGTGCAGGCGGGCTGGGGCAACGGCTTCGACGGCGGGTGGGCCTTCGCCCGGTTCATCGGGGGCAAGATCGCCTCGGGCGGGCCGGCGGGGATCCTCGCGGGGGCCGGGCTGATCGCGGGAGTGGTGCTGGTGCTGTGGCTGTACCGGCTGTGCCTCCGGCAGCGGCAGCCCGTGGCGCTCCTGGTGTACTGCGGGATCGTGGTGGCGCTGGCGCTGTGCGCCTCGGGGTACTTCGGGTCGAAGCCGCGGCTGCTGCTGCCCGCCTTCCCGCTGCTGCTGCCGCCCGCGGTGGCGCTGGCCCGGTGGCGGACCGGGCGGGCGGCCCTGCTGCTCGGCGCACTGGCGGTCGCGTCGGCCGCGTACGGCGCCTTCTGGCTGAACGGCTCGGGGCCGCCGTAGCCGGACCGCGCGCCCTCCGGGGGCGCTGCGGCGGCGCGTCGCCGGCGCCGCGGTGGCGCCGCGAGGGTGACGGTACGTGACAGTGGGTAACGATCGGTCACGACACGGTCACGGGGAGCGGAGCGGTGAATTCCGCCCGGGATAATCCTCCACGCCCTTGCGGATTCGAGGGATCGGATAAAGCCGGGGTACGGCTCCTGGTGAATTCCTGGAGAGCGGATCGGGCCGGTCGCAGCCATTCTCGGATTCTCCGCAATGCCCGGGAATAACCGCGGGAATGAGACCTACTCCACATCACATGGTCATCACAAACCCAGCGATTCGGCCGGGCGCCGCACGCCCGCGCGGTAACGTCGATTGAGTGCGTACCGACCGAATCTTCACCCGTCTGGAGCGGGTCTTCGCCCGCCTCGACCGTGAACCCGAACGACCGGCTCATCTGCAAGTGCCGCAGATGAGCCGGCACCGTGTCGTGCTCTTCGCCTCGACGCTCGTGTTCTATCTCGCGATCGTCGTGGCGGTGCTCACCACCTCCTGGCTGGTCCGGCTGGACTGGCAGGTGATGTTCTGGCGGCCCTACGAGCAGTGGCCGGAGCTCCACGCCTTCCTCGACTACCTCGTCGTGCTCGGCCAGCGCGGGCCCACCGCGGTCATGGTCGCCGCCTGGCTCGGCTGGCGCTCCTGGCGCCAGCACACCCTGCGCCCGCTGATCACGCTCGGCGTCTCACTACTGCTGCTCAACGTCACCGTCGGCGCCGTGAAGCTCGGCCTCGGCCGCGGCGGTCCGCACTACGCCACCCAGATCGGCTCGGCCGAGCTCTTCGCGGGCGGCGATATATTTCCTTCGGGCCACACCGCCAACGCCGTCGTGACCTGGGGCATCCTCGCCTACCTGGCCTCGACCGTGCGTACGCGGCGCAATCTGTCGGTGCTCTCGGCGGTCGTCGCGCTCAGCGTCGGCGCCACCACCGTCTACCTGGGCACGCACTGGGTGAGCGACGTCCTGCTGGGCTGGGCCGCCGGTCTGCTGATCCTGCTGGCCCTGCCCTGGTTCGAGCCCCTCATCGCCCGCACCGAGGCCGTCGTCTTCGAGCTGCGCGCGATGCTGCGCACCCGCCGGGCGCGCAGCCGGCTGCCCCAGCCGGTGCCGGTCGGCCCGTTCGCGGCCCGCACCAAGGTGTTCGTACCGCGCGTCCCGGCCGCCGCCGACGAGGAACCCGCGCTCCAGCCCGCCGGGGCGGGCCGTACCGCCGCGACGGCGCGGCCGGGCCCGCACCCCGCCCACCTCGCGCCCCGGCCGCACCTGATCCGCTCCGAGCGGACGCCGGTGACCCCGGTCGGCGGCAGCCGCCGGCCGGTGCACGCCGAGCGCGGCGCACGCAGCGCCCCGGCCCGCCCGGTCACCGGCGGCTGAGCCGCACTCCGCGGGGACGGTACGCACACTTCACCCCGCGCGCATCCCGTACGAATGCTGCCGGGCCGGGAACACGACCCCGCCCGGCAGCGGTCGTACGGGATGTTCGTATGCCGGCGGCCCAGCGCGCTTTGGTCCGTCCCGGGTCACGCTTGTGTCACAGAACGTCTACAGGGGGCGACGGGTCGCGACCGGCCCGAGAAGCGGCGCCTTTCGCCCGGACCGGCAGTTCGGGGCGCCTCCGCTTTCCCTTTTCCGAATCACGGCGGAGTTCCGCGGAACTCTCCGGGAATTCCTCCCGGGGGCATCCGGACCGCGGGTCCCCAATTGCGCGCCCCGCAGCCGCCGCGGGAACTGACGGGGTGACGGACCGGGGGTTCCCGTCACGTTTCCTTCACAGATCCCCCGGTTGCCACGTCCGATGTCCCGTCACGGGCGCGTCCGCGCCCGGTCCGCCGCACGCTGCTGCGAGCATCGGGGGTCGAGCCTGAGGCGCTTGACCTTTGAACCCGATCCGCAGGACGACGGACAGCGAGGGGACCAGCGATGGGGACGGAGACCACCGCGGCCCCGGCAGGGCCGGCACGGGCCCGCCGGCGCGGGCGGCTCGTGGTCGACTGGCTGACCACCACCGACCACAAGAAGATCGGCCACCTGTATCTGGTGACGTCGTTCGTGTTCTTCCTGATCGGCGGTGTGATGGCGCTGGCGATGCGGGCCGAACTGGCCCGCCCCGGCATCCAGCTCCTGTCGAACAACGAGTTCAACCAGGCATTCACCCTGCACGGCACGATCATGCTGCTGCTGTTCGCCACGCCCACCTTCGCGGGCTTCGCCAACGAGATCATGCCCTTGCAGATCGGCTCCCCCGATGTCGCATTCCCGCGGCTGAACATGCTGTCGTACTGGCTGTTCCTGTTCGGCGGGCTGATCGTGATCGGGTCGCTGCTCACTCCGACCGGCCCGCCGAACTTCGGCTGGACCGCGTACGCCCCGCTCAACAGCCTCGAGCGGTCACCGGGAATCGGCGCCGATATGTGGATCATGGGGCTCGCGCTCGCGGGCTTCGGCACCATCCTCGGCGCCGTGAACTTCGTGACGACGATCATCGGAATGCGCGCCCCGGGAATGACCATGTTCCGGCTTCCGGTGTTCACCTGGAACGTGCTCTTCACCTCGGTCCTGGTGCTGTTCGCGTTCCCCGTGCTGGCGGCCGCCCTGCTGGTCCTGGAGGCGGACCGGCGCTTCGGATCGGTGGTGTTCCAGCCCGAGAACGGCGGTGCCCTGCTGTGGCAGCACCTGTTCTGGTTCTTCGGCCATCCCGAGGTCTACATCATCGCCCTGCCGTTCTTCGGGATCGTCACGGAGATCCTTCCCGTCTTCTCGCGCAAGCCCCTCTTCGGCTACGTCACCCTCGTCGGCGCCACCATGGCGATCACCGGGCTGTCGATGGTCGTCTGGGCGCACCACATGTTCGCGACCGGCGCGGTGCTGCTGCCCTTCTTCTCCCTGCTGTCCTTCCTGATCGCGGTCCCGACCGGGGTGAAGTTCTTCAACTGGACCGGCACCATGCTCAGGGGCTCGCTGTCCTTCGAGACCCCGATGCTGTGGTCGGTCGGCTTCCTGGTGAGCTTCCTGTTCGGCGGGCTCACCGGCGTGATCCTGGCCTCGCCGCCCATGGACTTCCCCGTCACCGACTCGTACTTCGTGGTGGCGCACTTCCACTACACGGTGTTCGGGACGGTGGTCTTCGCGACCTTCGCCGGCTTCTACTTCTGGTGGCCCAAGTTCACCGGGAAGCTGCTCGACGAGCGGCTCGGCAAGATCCACTTCTGGACCCTGTTCACCGGCTTCCACACGACCTTCCTGGTGCAGCACTGGCTGGGCGCCGAGGGCATGCCGCGGCGGTACGCCGACTACCTCGCCACGGACGGGTTCACCGTGCTCAACACCGTCTCCACCATCGGGGCGTTCCTGCTGGGCCTGTCGACGCTGCCGTTCCTGTACAACGTCTGGCAGACGCACGCGTACGGGCAGCGCCTGGAGGTGGACGACCCCTGGGGGTACGGCCGCTCGCTGGAGTGGGCGACCTCCTGCCCGCCGCCGCGGCACAACTTCGTCCGCCTGCCGCCGGTCCGCTCCGAGTCCCCGGCGTTCGACCTCCACCATCCGCAGTTCGCGGCGGCGCAGTTCAGGCGCCGGGATCCGCAGACCGGCGAACTGCCCGCGTCAGCAGATCCCGCGCAGCCGTGATCCGCGCGGCCAGCTCGGGCGGCTCCACCACCTCGAACTCGATGTTCATCAGCAGCACGTGGATGACCAGCACGTCGAGGCTGGCCGCGCCGGTGCGCAGCAGGCAGGTGTGCTCGTCGACGGGCTCCAGCACCCCGTCGGAGGGCCCGACGGTCTGCGCGGCCACGTCGGCGGGCGCGTGGAGGCGGATCACGGCCCGTGCGGCGTACGCGTGCCGGGAGACCCCCTCGGAGACGTAGGCGGCGAGGTCGTCGGCGGGCGGGGGGCGGGGGACGAACCGGGGCCCGTGCGGGGGCCTGGGCTCGATCCGGTCGGCGCGGAACGTCCGCCAGCCCTCCCGGTCCACGTCCCAGGCGACCAGGTACCAGCGGTGCTCGGTGCACACGAGCCGGTGCGGCTCCACGGTGCGGCGGGTGGTGTTGCCCTCGTGGTCGCGGTACTCGAAGCGCAGCCGCTCGGCGTCGCGGCAGACGCCGGCGAGTTCGGTGAGCACGGACGGGTCGACGGTCGAGCGCTGCCGGCCGCGCAGCATGGGCACGGTGAAGGAGTTGAGGGCGGAGACCCGGTGGCGCAGCCGTCCCGGAAGCACCTGCTCCAGTTTTGCGAGGGCGCGTACGGACGCCTCGCCGATGCCCTCGACGCCGTTGCCGGCGGCGGTGCGCAGGCCGACGGCGACCGCGACGGCCTCGTCGTCGTCGAGGAGCAGCGGGGGCAGTTCGGCGCCCGCGCCGAGCCGGTAGCCGCCGCCCGTGCCGGGGCTGGCGTTGACGGGGTAGCCCAGCTCGCGCAGCCGGTCCACGTCCCGGCGGACCGTACGGGGGGTGACACCGAGGCGGTCCGCGAGGTCGGCACCGGTCCATTCGCGGTGGGACTGCAGCAGGGAGAGCAGGCGCAGCAGCCGGGCGGAGGTCTCGAGCATGCCCCGAGTCTGCCAGGGGCGGCCGGGTCCGCGGCCGGTGCGGCCGGTGCGCGCAGGGACGGGGACGGGGGGCGGGGGCGGCGGGCGGGGGCGGCGGGCGGGCGTCAGGGCCGGTAGGGCAGCTGCGGTACGTCGTGGCAGTTGGCCGTCATGTCGCCGCCTTCGGTGCGCCAGCCCCCGGCGTCCTGCCAGCGGGCAACCGACAGGCAGGTCCGGAGCTGCCGCGGCGGCTCGGCGGCGGGCACGAAGGACACCGGGAGCAGCAGGCCGCGCGCCGTGTACGGCTCGGCGCGCTGCAGGAAGCGCTCGACGCACGGCCGGGTGAGGCCTCCGGGGAGGCAGGACCGGGCGGCGTCGGTGAACCACATGGCGGCGGCCCAGCCCTCCAGCTGCCACTGGGACAGCGGCCGGCCCTCGAGCCGCGGCGCCATGGCGGCCCGGAACTCCGCGACCGCCGGGTGGGAGGCGTCGGCGTGGTTGCGGCTGGCGCCGGTGACCCAGAGGGCGTTGCGGCAGCGCGGCGCCTTCGCGTACTCGCCGCGCACCGCGTCGTTCCAGTTCTGCACGTTGGTGACCTTGGCGGTGACCCGCACGCCGGCCTCGTCCATCGCCTCGCAGAGCCGGGCGTTGCCGTGCGCGTCCATCGCGTCGAAGACGAGGTCGGTGCCGCGGGCCCGCAGATCGGCGGCGACGGCCCGGAAGTTGGGCAGTGCGAAGTCGACCTGTTCCTGGACCACCCGGTAGCCCTCGGCCTCCAGCCCGCGGGTGAGCTGGCGGGCGTAGGCGGCCGAGGCGGCCTGGTTGTACGAGACGACGGCCGCGGTGCGCGCGCCCCGGGTCTTCTTGAAGTACCGGTAGACCTCGGTGCCCGCGTACAGGGTGCCGTTCCAGCCGGGGTTCTTCCCGTCGCGCGGGGACCGGCTGCCGTAGATCCCGTACAGGTGCGGGTAGGTGTCGTAGGCCGTGCCGACGGGCTGGCCGCCGATGTCGGGGACGCCCGCGCGGCTGACGAGCGGGGCACCGGCGTAGTCGAGGGCCGTGGTCGCGACGAGGGCGAACACCTTCTTCTCGTCGAGCAGTTCGTGGACGCATGCGTTGTTGCCCACGCCGCTGCCGCCGTCGTCGCAGGTGAACACCTCGACGCGGCGCCCGCCGATCCCGCCCTGCGCGTCGAGGGCGTCGAACCAGGCCGCCGCGCCCTCGCCGGGACCGGTGAAGGCGTCACCGCCGACGGGGCTGGTGGTGCTGGCGATGATCCCGACCCGGATGGTCCCGGCGGCCCGGTCCGGCGCCGCGGGGGTGCGCGTGGCGAAGGCGCTCTCCGGCAGGCGGCTGCCGCAGGCGGCGCTCAGCGTCAGGAGCACCGCGAGCAGCAGGTGTTCAGCAGCCCGGCACCGACGCATTGCCGCTGAGCCCGACCAGCGCGCAGAGCGACTTGAGGGAGACCTTCCAGACCCCGTCGTCAAGGACCGCGATGCCCTTGCTGCCGGGCAGGGCGGGCGCGCCGCCGACGAGCAGGTCGTAGGTCACCGTGGCCTCGGTGGGCGAGGTGAACTCGACGGCGGTGACCCGCGCCGAGGACTTGCGGGCGTTGGGGTCGGCCCCGAAGGCGGCCAGGAGGGGCTTGAGCGTCTCGCCCTTCTCCAGCAGCCGGACGCGCTCGTCCGTGGAGGTCCCGGGATGGAAGAAGGCCGTCCAGTTCTTCTCGATCTCCGCCTTCGCCGCGGCCGGGTCGGCGGGCCCGGGGGCGCTGGGCGCCCCGGCCGTGCCGGCCGCCGCGGGCGCGCTGACGGTGGCGGTGGCGGGCGTTGCCTTCGTTCCCCCGTCACCCGGTCCGTCGGAGCACCCCGCCACCGCGGGTGACAGTACGAGGACCGCTGCCGCGGCCCAGACCGCCGCGCGCGGGTGTCTGCCCAGGACCATCTGGCTCACCACCGGTGTCCGTGCGAGCCGTTCGGCTCGATGCTTCCAGGGTCTGTCCGTTCAGGGCATAGTGCAAAAAATCGGCACCCGAGCCCAGTACCTCCGCGACCGTGTCACCCGCCTCCGCCTCCCGGGGAGCCCCGATGCAGACCGCCCCGCGACCGGCCCCGTGGGCCGCCGTGACCGCCCTGGCCTGCGGCGCGGCGCTGTGCGTGCTGGGCTGGTACGGGATCTCGGGCGAGCGGTTCGCGGAGCGTCAGATCCCCTATCTGGCCTCGTGCACGGTGCCGGGAGCGGCGCTGGTGGTGGCGGGTGCGGTGCTGCTGGCGGCGGGGTGGCGGCCGGTTCCCGGCGGCGCCGACGCCGGCCGAGCGGCGCCGGCTGCGGCCGGCGGGCGGGCCTGGCTGGGCCCCTCCTCCCCCGGTCCCCCGCTGCGGGTCCCGGGCGGCACGCTGGCCCACCGGCCCGACTGCCCGCTGGTGGACGGCCGTGCGGATGCCGCGCCCGCGGCCGACGCGGACGGGGACCCCCCGCTCACCCCCTGCCCGGTGTGTGAGCCCGCATGGCCTCGCTGACGTACGAGCTGACGCTCGCCGGTCTCGGGGTCGGCAGCGCGGCCGCGCTCAGCGGGATCGGGCTGATCGTCACGTACCGGGCCACGGGCGTGCTGAACCTGGCGCACGGCGCGGTGGCGATGGTCTGCGCGTACGTGTTCCGCGAACTGTCCGTGGTGCGGTCCTGGCCGCTGTGGGCGGCGGCCGCGGTGCCCCTGCTGGCGGTCGCGCCGGGGCTGGGCCTGCTGCTGGACCGGGCGGTGTTCCGTCCGCTGGCCGTGCGCGGCGCGGGGCCGCAGCGCACGCTGGTCGCGTCGATCGGGGTGTTCGTCCTGCTGGTCGGCGCGGCCGTGCTGCTGTGGGGGCCGGGGGCACGGGCGGACGCACCGTCGCTCTTCGCCGGGCTCCCGCAGCCGTGGCCGCAGCTGGCGGCGGTCCTGGTCCTGGCCCTGGCGGTGCTGTGGACCGACCGGCGGACCCGCTTCGGCCGGGAGCTGCGCGCGGTGGTGGACAACCGCACGCTCGCCGCGCTGGGCGGCATCGACACGGACCGGGTCGCGGCGGCGGGCTGGGCCTTCGGCTGCTTCACCGCGGGCCTGACGGGGGTGCTCCTGGCGCCGTACGTCCGTCTGGACCCGTACGGTCTGCCGCTGCTCGTGCTGGAGGTGCTGGCGGTCGCCGTGCTGGCGGGGATGCGGAGCGTTCCCGTGGCGGTGGCTGCCGCGCTGGCCCTGGGCGTCGCGCAGGCACAGATGGCCCGCGTCCACCCGGCCGGCTGGGCCGCCCCGCTCGTGCAGTCCCTCTCGGCCAACCTCTTCGTGGTCGCCCTCCTCGTCGCCGCCCTGCTCCCGTCGTCGCCGTGGCACCGCCGCCGGGCCGCCGCTCCGGCGCTGCGCCAACCGCCGGACGGACCCGCCGTTCCCGCCGTGCCCTCCCCCGGGCCGCCGGAGGAACGCGTACCGCCCGCGGCCCGCGCGGGCGTTCACAAACAGCGGAAGGAGGCGGCAGCGGACGCGCCGCACACCCCCGCGGCAGCCCGCCACCCGGCAGCCGCGCCCGCAGCCACGGACGCCGATGAGGACCGGAAACCGGTGGCGGTGGCGGAGGCGCCGCACGCCCGCGGGGGCTCAGGTCGCGGCACGGCGGCGGCCGGGCGGCCCCCGGGGCCCGCGCGGCGGGAGGCGTACGGATGGGCCGCCGCCGGGGTGCTGGTGCTGCTGCCGTTCGGCTTCGGCGGCAGCGACCTGCACACCTCCGTGCAGGTGCCCGCGCTCGCCGTCGTCCTGCTGTCCCTCGTCGTGGTGTCCGGCCGCGGCGGCCAGATCTCGCTGGGCCAGGCCGCCTACGCCGGGCTGGGGGCCCTGTTCACCGCCCGGCTCGCCGCCGCCGGGCTGCCCGCACTCGTCGCCCTCGGCGTCGCCGTCCTCCTCGTCGCCCCGCTCGGACTGCTCACCGGCCACCCCGCGATCCGCAAGCGGGGACTCGCCCTCGCCCTGGTCACCCTCGCCTTCGGCGTGGCCGTCAGCCGGTTCGTGTTCGCCCAGCCGTACGCCACCGCCGGACTCTCCCTCGGCCGGCCCGCGGGCTTCGCCGACGACCGGGCGTACTACGCGCTCGAACTGGCGCTGCTGGCGGCCGCCCTGCTCGCCGTCGGGGCGCTGCGCCGCGGACGGACCGGCCGGGCGCTGGCCGCGATGCGCGACCACGAGCCGGGGGCCGCGGCGGCCGGTGTGCCTGTGCCGCGGCTCAAGCTGTTCGCCTTCGTCGCGGGCGCGGCCCTCGCGGCGCTGGGCGGCGGGATGCTCGGCATGGGGCTGCGCGCCTTCGACCCCGGGGCCTTCGATCCGGTCCGCAGCCTGCTGTGGTTCGCGGCGGTCGTCGTGGTCGGCTCCGACAGCCTGCTCGGCGCGCTCCTCGCGGCGGCCCTCCTGGTCGGCCTCGACGCGGGTGCCCGCGGTGGCGTGGCCGCCGCCCTGATCGGCGTACTGGCCGTGCTCACCGGCCGCTTCCCGGGCGGCCTGGCCTCGCTGCTCCCCCGGCGCGGGCCGCCACCCCCCGGCCGGCCGGCCGACGGCCCGCGCCCGCACGCGCCCGCCCCCGCCCCCGCGCTCCTGCGGGCCGAGGCCCTCACCGTCCGGTACCCCGACGGCTACCTGGCCCTGCGCGGGGTCACCCTCCCGGTCCCGCCCGGCCGGGTGACCGGGGTCGTCGGCGCCAACGGCGCGGGCAAGTCGACGCTCTTCCACACCCTGAGCGGCACCCTGCGGCCCGCCGGCGGCCGGATCACCCTCGACGGCCGGGACATCACCCGCCTCCCGCCGCACGCCCGCGCCCGCCTCGGGGTGGCCCGCAGCTTCCAGCAGCTGGCGGTGTTCGCCTCCCTGAGCGTGGAGGACAACGTCCGCGTCGGCGCCGAGCAGGGCCGGGTCCGCGACCCCTCCGCCGTCGACCGCGCCCTGCGGCTGTTCGGCCTCGACGGCCCGCTGCGCCACTCCGCCACCGCCGGGCTCCCCACCGGCACCCTCCGCCGGGTGGAACTGGCCCGCGCCCTGGCCGGCGGCCCCCGGGTGCTGCTCCTCGACGAACCGGCCGCCGGACTCGACGCGCAGGAGGCGGCCGCGCTGACCCGGATCCTGCACGCGCTCGCCGCGGACGGCCTCGCGGTGCTGATCGTCGAGCACGACCTCGACCTGGTGGCCCGGCTCGCCGGCACCGTCCGCGTGATGGCCCTGGGAGAGCTCCGTGACCCTTGAGATGGCCCTGAGGTCCGCCCGCGTGCGCTACGGCCCCCTGGAAGCCCTGCACGGCGTCGACCTGCCCGTCCCGGCGGCCGCCGTCACCCTCCTGCTCGGCCGCAACGGCTCCGGCCGCACCACCGCCCTGCGGGCCCTCGCCGGCGCGGTCCGGCTCAGCGCCGGCGCGGTGCTGTGGCGCGGCGCCGACGTCACCGGGGAGCGGGCCCACGACCGGGCCCGCCGCGGCCTGTGCTTCGTACCGGACGAGCGGGCGGTGTACGGCACGCTGACCGTGGCCGAGAACCTCGAACTGGCCGCCGCGCGCGGGGACACCGCACCCGCCCTCGACGGCTACCCGGCCCTGCGCCCCCTCCTGCACCGCACCGCGGGCACGCTCTCCGGCGGCGAACAGCGGATGCTCGCGGTCTCCCGGGCCCTCCTGGACCGCACGGCGCGCGTGGTGCTCGTGGACGAGCCCGCGCAGGGCATGTCACCGCAGGCGGCGGACCGTACGTACGCCCTGCTCGGCGCGCTCGCGGCGGCCGGCGCCGCGGTCGTGCTCGCCGAGCAGCGGGTGCCGGCCGCGCTGCTCGGGCCGGGCGTACTGGTCCACGAACTGCGCCGCGGGGCGGTGGTGTTCAGCGGGGAGGCGGTGGAGCACCGGTCGGCCGGGCCGCCGCAGGGTCCGTCCGCTCCGCCGGGATGACCAGCACCGTGCCGGTGGCCAGCACGTCCGGGGAGGGGCCGATCACCCCGGCGTTGGCCCGGTACAGCGCCCGCCAGCCGCCGACGACTCGGTACTTGCGGGCGATGGAGGACAGGGTGTCCCCGCGCCGCACCACGTGCGCCCGGCCCGCGAGGCCGTAGCGCGCGGAGCAGGTCGGCCAGGCATCCCAGCCCTGGATGACGAGCACGGCCTCGGCGACCCGGATCTGCTGCTCCCGGGTCGCGAGGTCCGCGCGCGGCGCGTGGGCCAGCCCGCCGTGTCGCTCCCAGGTGGGCTGGCCGAACTGCAGCCCGCCGTAGAAGCCGTTCCCTGTGTTGACGCTCCAGCGGCCGCCGGACTCGCAGTCGGCCACGCAGTCCCAGGGCCACTGCCTGCCCGGGCCGCAGTCGCCCGGCCCCGATCCGATCGTCCCCGCCGATCCGGCGTGCGCCGACCCGGCGGGACCCGGAGCCGGCGGCGGGGGCGCCGCCCGCCCGCCGGGCGCCCGGCCGGAGGCGGCGCCGGACGCGCCGTGGGCGGCGGCACCGGGTGGCGCCGGGAGCAGCAGCGCGGCGGCGGTCAGCAGGACGGCCGGCCAGATCCGGAAGCGGAGCACCGGGTCACGCTACGCACGCCCGCGTGCCCCTCCGGGCCCGCCGCGCGGCGCCGCCGGGGGCCCCACCCGGTCGGCCGACGGGCCGTGGTCCGGCGGGTGGAACGCGCCCCCGACGTCAACTGCCCACAAATGGGGCGTGACCCCGGCCCCGGCTCCTCCGTTGAGCCCCCGAGAGCCGGGAACGGCCCGGCCCACGCACGCCTAGTCCGAGGAGTCACCCCGTGTCGCGCATGCTCGACGTCAGCCCTGACGTACGCGCCGAGATCGGCGACGAAGAAGCCGAGCTGCTGCTCTCCGGCGAGACCGCGCCGGGCAGTTACGACTGCACCTCCTGCCGCACCCCGGGCGACTCCGAACGCGAACCGACCAGCACGGTGCTGTTCGTCGGCGACGAGACCGCCGTGCTCGCCTTCGCCCACGCCAAGTGCATCCCCTCCCAGGTGGTCGCGGTCTCCGAGGACCAGCTGCAGGGTGCCGTCGCCAGCATCACCGGGGACGCCCCCGGCACGCCCCAGTCGGTGCCCGGCGGCCAGGCCGTCCTGGGCATCACCAGCGGTCTCGTCCTGCTCGACGGGGACCTGCACCCGGCGCTCGTGGTGGAGCCCACCGCGCCGATCGCCCGTCCGGGCACGACCGGCCCCGGGGACGACTTCCTGCCGCTGCTGATCGAGCAGGGCTTCATCCCGGTCACCGACATGAGCTCCCCGCCGTCGGTGCTCTCCGGCTGGTCCGTGCTGCTGGCGATGGGCCAGCTGCACGCCGTCCTCCAGCCCGGCACGGGCGGCGGCAGCCCCGTCGCCTGGTGGCAGGCGCACCAGGCGCTGCCGGTGACCGAGGGCTGGCGGGCGGCCGTGAACCGCACCCAGAAGGTCCTGGTGTACGCGGCCCCGGTGGGCTCCATCGGCCAGCAGCCGCGTGAGGACCTGCTGCGCGACGCGCTCGACAAGGCGGCCGCCTCCGGCCTGCTCGTCGCCGCCGCGATGCCGCTCGCGGGAACCTGACCCGACCGGGCCGGTCCGGTTCCGCCGGGCCGGCCGGTGTGCGCCGGGGGTACCAGGGCATGTCCTGGTACCCCCGGCGATCTGCGTTTTCGTCCCGGCGCCCGCATCCGTCGGGCGCACGGTTCGTTGGCAGTGACGTGCACTCATACGACGCCTCCCGCCCCCAGCCCCTCCCGCAGCCGTTCCCGAACCCGTTCCCGAGCCAGATCCCGCCGATGCGCCCGGCGCGCGACCGGGAGGCGCACAGCGGCTCGCAGACCCCGATCTTCGACGCGCTGTACTCGGAGTACCTGCGGTCGTTCCGGGCCCTGCCGGGCGACCGTACGGGCGAGGAGGACCTGGGGTTCGTGGCGTTCGGGGCGTCGGGCGCGGGCTTCGGCTCCACGTACGGGAGCGGCTCGTACACGAGCGGGTACGGCAGCGGGTACGCGGGCTCGTACGGCACCGGTTTCGGCACCGGGCACGGCGGCTCGTACGGGAGCTCCTACGGCAGCACGTACGGCGGCTCCCACGGCAGCAGCCAGCCGGAGGGCGGCGGCGGGGGCCGGGCCGGCGGGAACTGGCCGGCCACGACCGCCTGGGGCGCTCCCCCGGCCCCCGATCCCTGGCCGTCCCTCCCCGACGGCCCGGCCGGTGCCGGGTACGCGGCGGCGGGCGCACACACGAGCGGGCGGCCGCACCACACCGGGACACCCGTCCCGGCGGCGCTGCCGCCCGCTCCCCGCCGCGAGCTCTGACCCGCGGCGCACGTCCGGTTCCGCCGGCCGCTACTTCTTCTTGCTGCGCTTCTCGCGGACCCGCACCGAGATGTGGATCGGGGTGCCCTCGAAGCCGAACTCCTCGCGCAGGCGGCGCTCGATGAAGCGGCGGTAGCCGTGCTCGAGGAAGCCGGAGGCGAAGAGCACGAACCGCGGCGGCTTGGTGCCGGCCTGGGTGCCGAACAGGATGCGCGGCTGCTTGCCGCCGCGGATCGGGTGCGGGTGGGCGGCGACGACCTCGCCGAGGAAGGCGTTCAGCCGGCCGGTCGGGACGCGCGTCTCCCAGCCCGCGAGGGCCGTCTCGATCGCCGGGACGAGCTTCTCCATGTGGCGGCCGGTCAGGGCCGAGACGTTGACGCGCGGGGCCCAGGCCACCTGCTGCATCTCGGTCTCGATCTCGCGCTCGAGGTAGTAGCGGCGCTCCTCGTCGAGCTCGTCCCACTTGTTGTAGGCGATGACGATGGCGCGGCCGGCCTCGACGGCCATGGTGATGATGCGCTGGTCCTGGACGCTGATGTTCTCGGTCGTGTCGATCAGGATGACCGCGACCTCCGCCTTCTCGACGGCGGCGGCCGTGCGCAGCGAGGCGTAGTAGTCCGAGCCCGTCTGGAGGTGGACCTTCTTGCGGATGCCCGCGGTGTCCACGAACTTCCAGGTGACGCCGCCGAGCTCGATCAGCTCGTCGACCGGGTCGCGGGTGGTGCCGGCGAGCTCGTTGACGACGACCCGCTCCTCCCTCGCGACCTTGTTGAGCAGCGAGGACTTGCCGACGTTCGGGCGGCCGATGAGGGCGATGCGGCGGGGGCCGCCGATCGCGCCGCCGCCGAAGGTCTGCGCCGGGGCCTCGGGCAGCACCTCCAGGACGGCGTCGAGCATGTCGCCGGTGCCGCGGCCGTGCAGCGAGGAGACCGGGTACGGCATGCCGAGGCCGAGCGACCACAGGGCGGACGCGTCCGCTTCGCCGCTCTGGCCGTCGACCTTGTTGGCGCACAGCACGACGGGCTTGCCGGACCGGCGCAGCAGCTTGACGACGGCCTCGTCGGTGTCGGTCGCGCCGACCTTGGAGTCGACGACGAAGACGCACGCGTCGGCGGCCTCGATGGCGTACTCGGCCTGGGCGGCGACGGAGGCGTCGAGGCCGAGGACGTCCTGCTCCCAGCCGCCGGTGTCGACGACCTTGAAGCGGCGGCCGGCCCATTCGGCCTCGTAGGTGACGCGGTCGCGGGTGACGCCCGGCTTGTCCTCGACGACTGCCTCGCGGCGGCCGATGATGCGGTTCACCAGGGTCGACTTGCCGACGTTCGGGCGGCCGACGACGGCGAGGACGGGCAGCGGGCCGTGTCCGGCCTCTTCGATCGCGCCTTCGACATCTTCGATGTCGAAGCCCTCTTCCGCCGCGAGCTCCATGAACTCCGCGTACTCGGCGTCGCCAAGCGCTCCGTGGTCGTGCTGGTCGTTCATGAAGTCCGTTCCTCGTCGTTCGTGGTGGTCGGTGGATCCCGTACCCCGAGGGGGTGGGTCCACTACTCGTTCAGTCTGGCCTAGCGCCCGGTCAGGCGCTTGGCGTGGTCCAGGTGGGCGGTCAGCCGCTGCTGGATGCGCACGGTGGCCTCGTCGAGGGCCGTACGGGTGCGACGGCCGCTGCCGTCGCCTGCCTGGAAGGCGTCGCCGAAGACGACGTCCACGCGGCCCTTCAGGGGCGGCAGCCCCTTGACCAGGCGGCCGCGCCGCTCGCTGCTGCCCAGGACCGCGACCGGCACGATCGGGGCGCCGGAGCGGACGGCGAAGTACGCGAGGCCCGCGCGCAGGGCGGCGAAGTCTCCCTCGCCCCGGGTGCCCTCGGGGAATATCCCCAGGACCCCGCCGTCGTCCAGGACGCCGAGCGCCGAGGTGACGGCGGCCCGGTCGGTGCCGGTCCGGTCGACCTTGACCTGCCCGATCCCTTCGAGGAAGGGGCCGAGCGGGCCGACGAACGCTTCCTTCTTGATCAGGAAGTGCACGGGCCGCGGCGCGGTGCCCATCAGCATCGGGCCGTCGATGTTGTGGGAGTGGTTGACGGCGAGGATGACCGGCCCGGAGGCCGGCACCTTCCAGGAGCCGAGCACCCGGGGGCGCCACAGTCCGTACATGAGCCCGATGCCGATGCGCCGGCCGATCGCCGCCCCTTTGAGGGAGGGCGTTTCGCTCACGCGGCGGCCCGCTTCTCCTCGACCAGGGTGACCACGCACTCGATGACCTGGTCGAGGGTCAGCTCGGTGGTGTCCACCTCGACGGCGTCGCCGGCCTTGGCCAGGGGCGAGGTCTTGCGGCCGGAGTCGGCTGCGTCCCGCTTGATGAGGGCTTCCTTGGTGGCGGCCAGGTCGGTCGCCTCCTTGCCCTTCAGCTCACCGCTGCGGCGGGCAGCGCGGGCCTCCGCGGAGGCGGTGAGGAAGATCTTGAGGTCGGCGTCGGGCAGCACGGTGGTGCCGATGTCGCGCCCCTCGACGACGATGCCGGGCCCGGTCAGCGCGGCCTCGGCGGCGATCGAGCGCTGGAGCTCGGTGATGAGCGTGCGCACCTCGGGCACCGCGCTGACCGCACTGACCTTGGAGGTGACCTCCTGGGTGCGGATCGGGCCGGAGGCGTCGAGTCCGTCGACGGTGATGGTCGGCTGCGACGGGTCGGTACCCGAGACGATCACGGGCTTCCCTGCCGCGAGGGCGATCGCGTGCGGGTCGCTCACGTCCACTCCGTTGGTGAGCATCCACCAGGTGATCGCCCGGTACTGGGCGCCGGTGTCCAGGTAGCTCAGCCCGAGCTTGGCGGCCACGGCCTTGGAGGTGCTGGACTTGCCCGTGCCGGAGGGGCCGTCGATGGCGACGATCACGGCGGTTTCCACGGTGGTGGGCCCTTCTGGTTGCGCGGCGTTTACGGGCGCGCGAAAACGCCCCTGTTCTAGGTTACCGAGTCCCCGCACCCTCCCATGACCTCAGGAGGGCCGGGGGCCGGATCCGGGCCGGTCACCGGCCCGGGATCCGCGTCACGGGCCCCGTCCGCACCACCGCCGGGCAGGGGCCGCAGCCGCCGGGAGGCCGTAGCCGCCGGGGCGCCGCCGGTTACGGGCGGCGCAGGGCCCAGCCGCGTTCGCGCAGCTCGTTGGTGAGCACGGGCACGGCCTTCGGCTCGACCATGAGCTGCACCAGGCCCGCCTGCTGCCCGGTCGCGTGCTCGATCCGCACGTCCTCGATGTTGACCCCGGCCCGCCCGGCGTCGGAGAAGATCCGCGCCAGCTCGCCCGGCTGGTCGCTGATCAGCACCGCGACCGTCTCGTACGCCTTCGGCGCCGCGCCGTGCTTGCCCGGCACCCGGACCCGGCCGGCGTTGCCGCGCCGCAGGACGTCCTCGATGCCCTCGGCGCCGCCCCGGCGCTTGGCCTCGTCCCCGGACTGCAGGGCGCGCAGGGCCTGGACCGTCTCGTCGAGGTCGGCGGCGATGCCGGACAGCACGTCGGCGACGGGGCCGGGGTTCGCGGAGAGGATGTCCACCCACATCCGCGGGTCGGAGGCCGCGATCCGGGTCACGTCCCGGATGCCCTGCCCGCACAGCCGCACCGCGGTGTCGTCGGCGGCCTCGAGGCGGGCGGCGACCATGGAGGACACCAGCTGGGGGGTGTGGGAGACCAGCGCGACGGCCCGGTCGTGGGCGTCGGCGTCCATCACGACCGGCACGGCCCGGCACAGCGCGACCAGCTCGAGCGCCAGGTTGAGCACCTCGGTGTCGGTGTCCCTGGTCGGCGTGAGCACCCACGGGCGGCCCTCGAAGAGGTCCGCGCTCGCCGCCAGGGGGCCGGAGCGCTCCTTGCCGGACATCGGGTGCGTGCCGATGTACGAGGACAGGTCCACCCCCAGCGCCTCCAGCTCGCGCCGCGGCCCGCCCTTGACGCTGGCGACGTCGATGTAGCCGCGGGCCGCGCCGCGCCCGATGGCGTCGGCCAGGGTGGCCGCGGTGTGGGCCGGGGGGACGGCGATGATCGCGAGGTCGACGGGGCCGTCGGGCTCCTCGTCCGTCCCGGCGCCGAGGGCGGCGGCGGTACGGGCCTGCCCCGGGTCGTGGTCGGCGAGGTGGACGGTGACCCCGCGCCCGGCGAGGGCGAGCGCAGCCGAGGTGCCGATCAGTCCGGTTCCGATGACGACGGCGGTTCTCACGGCGCGCTCCTTGCTCGACTGCTCGACTGCACCGCCCGGGCGGCGTGCGTACTGGCCCGGTCAGCCTAAGGGCTGTCCGGCCCCCGTCGACCGTGCCCGGCGCGCCGGGCACGGCGACGACCCGGTGTCCGTCGCCGGGCGACGGGAACCGGGTCCCCGTACGGCAGCGGAGGGCCTGCGCCCTCCGGAGTCAGAGGGCCTGCGACGTGATGATGTCCTCGAGCGAGCCCGAGGGGACCTCGCCGTTCGGGGTCAGCTTGTCGACCGCCTGAGGGAGGGCCCGGGCCAGCTCGTCGGCGGCCGTCTCGGGGCTGACTCCGGCCTGCTCGGCGACCTTCTGCAGGGTGCCGCCCGGCAGGGCCTCCTTGATCTGGTCGGCGGTGACGGGCTGGTTCTCGCCGGTCCCGACCCAGGACTGGGCCTGGTCGGCGAGGCCTGATTTGGTCAGCATGTCCAGCAGCCCGCCGAGCGGGTTGCCGCCGGCGCCTCCGGCGGCATGGGCACCGCCGGCGCCGCCACCGCCCATCAGTGCGCCCAGCAGCGCGCCGAGGATGTTCCCGCCCCCGCCCCCGCCGCCACCGCTCCGGCCGCCACCGCCGAGGAGGCCGCCCAGAAGAGAGCCGAGGTCATTACCCGCCATGGTCACGCCTTTCGGAGGGGGAGGACCGGGCACACGAACGCAGACTCAGGGGCGCACCCGGCTTCACGACATCGACAATTTCTCCCGAACCGACCCGTGCCGCCACTTGGCGGAGGCCGTCGGGGCGGGCTGCGGTACAACCGACGGCATGATCTTCCATCTCGTCGCGCTCGCCGACTGGTCGGCCGCACCCGACCTCCCGTACGCCCCGCCCTCCCTCGCCTCCGAGGGCTTCGTGCACTGCTCGGCCGACCGGCCGACGGTCCTGGCCATCGCCGGCGCCCACTACCGCCGGACCCCCGGTCCGCTGCTCGCACTGGAGATCGACGAGCGGGCGCTGACCTCGGAAGTCCGCCGGGAGGGTGAAAGCGGCGGCCGGTATCCCCACGTCCACGGCCCGCTCGACCGGGCGGCCGTGACCCGCGTCTGGGAGGTCGTACGCAGCGCCGACGGCACGCCCGGGGACCTGGTGCCGTGGACACCTCCGGCCTGACAGGGCCGGGGCGCGTGCTTCTCATGAGGCCCGCGGCGCGTCAGGATGCTGCCGCTACGGACACTGAGGAGGACACGATGCGGGAAACCACCCCACGGCGCACGGTTCTTGCGGCGGGCGCGGGCGTGCTCGCGGCCGGTGCGCTCACGGGCTGCGGAGACGGCGACGGCGGCTCGGCGGAAGCCACCGCCGTCGCCCCCGAGGCGGGTACGGGCACCGAGGGCACCGGGACCCCGGCGGCGAGCACACCGGCAGGCAGCCCCTCGGCGGGGGCGCCCGGCGGCGAGGCACTGGTGAAGACGGCGGACGTGCCCGTCGGCGGCGGCACGGTCCTGAAGGACGAGAAGATCGTCGTCACGCAGCCGGAGGCGGGCGAGTTCAAGGCCTTCTCCGCCGTCTGCACCCACCAGCGCTGCCTGGTCTCCAAGGTCGCGAACGGCACCATCGACTGCCCCTGCCACGGCAGCAAGTTCGCGGTCGCCGACGGCGCGGTCGTCAAGGGCCCGGCCACCCGGCCGCTCCCGGAAGAGAAGATCACCGTCGTGGAGGGCGAGGTCCGGCTGGCGTAGCCTTCGCCGCATGCAGGTGACTTCCGAGGCGCTGGTGCGCGACCACACGGTCTACTCGTGCGTGATGGGCTCGCGCGCGTTCGGTCTGGCGACGGACACGAGCGACACCGACCGGCGCGGCGTGTACCTCGCGCCCACCCCGCTGTACTGGCGCTTCGAGAAGCCCCCGACGCATGTCGAAGGACCGCTCGACGAGCAGTTCTCCTGGGAGCTGGAACGCTTCTGCGAGCTGGCGCTGCGGGCCAACCCCAACATCCTGGAATGCCTGCACTCCCCGCTGGTGGAACACCTGACCCCGGTGGGCGAGGAACTCCTCTCCCTCCGGGGGGCGTTCCTCTCCCGCCGGGCCCACACCACCTTCACCCGCTACGCCGCCGGCCAGCGCCACAAGCTCGACGCGGACGCCCGCAACCACGGCGCGCCCCGCTGGAAGCACGCGATGCACCTGCTGCGCCTGCTGACGAGCTGCCGCGACCTGCTGCGCACGGGCCGCCTGACCATCGACGCCGGCCCGTACCGCGACCGCCTCCTCGCGGTGAAGCGCGGCGAGGTCCCGTGGCCCGAGGTCGAGTCCTGGATGGCCCGCCTGATCGAGGAATCCGACGCGGCGGCCCTCACCGGCCCGCTGCCCGAGCTCCCGGACCAGGCCCGGGTGGAGGACTTCCTGACCCGCACCCGCCGCGCCTCGGCCGGCTGAGGCCCCTGCATCCGGCGCCCGGCCCCCCGGCCCGTCCTCAGCCCGACCGGCGCGCGCGGACGACGAAGGCGTCGAGGGCGTCGCGGGCGGACGGCTCCGCCGGCAGCCGCGAGTCCCGCTGCGCCTCGGCCAGCACCGCGTGCAGCGCCTCGACGTCCCGTTCGAGCAGGGACGCCTCCGGCCCCGCGTACGCCCCGTGCTCGGCCGCCTGCTTCGCCTCGATCAGCCCGTCGAGGTATCCGGGGGCCTCGGTCACCTCGGCCAGCAGGCCGGGCAGGTCTGCCCGGACCTCTCCCGACCGCATCAGGTGCACGCCGGTCAGCAGCGCCCTGAAGGTGTACAGCAGCGGCTTCAGCTCCGCCGTCTTCCCGAACAGCCGCCACTGGGTTGCCGCGAAGCCCCGGTAGTGGTGCGCGTGGTGCCGGGTCAGCACGCCCGGCGCGAGCGCGGCCAGTTCCTCGTGGTGCCCGGAGGTGTGCACGACCAGTGGCGACAGCAGCTGCTCCAGCACGTAGCCGTTGGGCCGCAGCATCAGGCGGGCGAACTTGCGCAGGTCGTGGGTGACGAGGTCCATCTCGACCCCGTCCCGGTCCCACATCCGGGTGCGGGTTTCCTCGGGCTCGCGCAGCCCGAGGAGCGCGTCCGCGGGCAGCAGGTGGACCCCGCGCAGGTCGACGTCCGAGTCCACGGACGGGAAGCCGTACAGGTGCGCCCCCGACACGGTGGCGAACACCAGCGGGTCGGGCTGTTCGGCGATGACGGGTGCGAGGTCCAGGCTCAGTGCGTCCAGCATGGGTCAAGCGTCCCAGAGGGCTCCGAAGGCCGTGAGCTCGGTACGGTGCTCGATCCGCTCCGACCAGGAGTCGGGCCAGGCCGCGGCGCCGAGGTGGGCGCCGGCGAAGGCTCCCGCGAGGCAGGCGATCGAGTCGGAGTCGCCGGCGGTGCAGGCGGCGCGGCGCAGGGCCGCCAGGGGCTGTTCCGGGAAGAGCAGGAAGCAGTGCAGGGCGGTGGCGAGGGCCTCCTCGGCGATCCAGCCCTCGCCGGTGGCCAGGCAGGGGTCCAGTTCCGGGGACGGCGTTCGCAGCGCCTTGGCCAGGCGGTCGAGCGCGTCGAGGCAGTCGTCCCAGCCGCGGGCGATGAAGGAGACCGGGGACGGGTCCTGCGCGTGCCGCCACAGGTCGCCTAGCCACCGCTCGTGGTAGCGGGTGCGGTTGTCGAGGGCGTACGAACGCAGCAGCCCGACCAGCCCGGTGGGTTCGGTGCCCCGGGCCAGCAGGAACACCGCGCGGGCGGTGAGGTCGGAGGCGGCCAGCGCCGTCGGGTGCCCGTGCGTGAGCGCGGACTGCAGCTGCGCGGCCCCGGCGCGCTCCTCGTCCGTCAGGCCGGGTACGAGTCCCAGCGGGGCCACGCGCATGTTGGCGCCGCAGCCCTTGGAGCCGGTCTGGCTGGCCTCCTGCCAGGGCCGCGCCGAGTCCAGCAGCCGGCAGGCGGTCATGCAGGTGCGGCCGGGAGCCCGGTTGTTCTCGGGCGAGTGGTACCAGTCGACGAACTCCTCGCGCACCGGCCGGGCCAGCCGCAGCGGGCCCAGCCGGCCGCGCTCCATCGCGGTGCGCAGGCCGCGGGCGAGCGCCAGGGTCATCTGGGTGTCGTCGGTGACGAGCGCGGGCCGGGGCAGCTCCATCTCCCGCCAGGGCCCGCACTTGGCGAGGATCGACGGTACGTCGTTGAACTCGGTGGGGAAGCCGAGGGCGTCCCCGAGCGCCAGCCCGATGAGCGAGCCGGTCGCCGGGCGCTTGTTCGTACGGTCCATCACGGACGTCCTTCCGGGCGGGGGCGGAGCAGGGGCGGGTGGAGGGCGGTCGCGGGACCGGCCCGGTAGAGGGCGGCGGGCTTGCCGCGGCCGCCGGTCAGCCGGGCGGCGCCGGGGACCGGCTCGACGAAGCCGGGGGTGGCCAGGACCTTGCGGCGGAAGTTGGGGCGGTCGAGCGGGGTGCCCCAGACCGTCTCGTAGACCTGCCGGAGCTCGCCGAGGGTGAACTCGGGCGGGCAGAAGGCGGTCGCGAGGCAGGAGTACTCCAGCTTCGCGCCGACCCGGTCGCGGGCGTCGGCCAGGATCCGCTCGTGGTCGAAGGCCAGCGCGGGCGGCCGTCCGGGCCCGTCCGCCGGCATCCACTGCGCGTGCGCGGCGTCGCCGCCGCCGTGCGGCTCCGGCAGATCGGGCACGAGCGCGGTGAAGGCCACCGACACCACGCGCATGCGCGGGTCGCGGTCCGGTTCGCTGTAGGTCCGCAGCTGCTCCAGGTGCAGGGCCGCGACGGTCGGCTCCGGCAGTCCGGTCTCCTCGGCCAGCTCCCGCCGCGCGGCCGCCTCGGCGGACTCCCGCGGCAGCACGAACCCGCCGGGCAGCGCCCAGTCCCCGGCGTACGGCTCGGCGCCGCGCCGGATCAGCAGGGCGTGCAGCCGGCCGCCGCGGACCGTGAAGACGGCCAGGTCGACGGTGACGGCGAACGGCACGAAGGCGTACGGGTCGTAGTCGTGCACACCCATCACCCCACCCCTCTTTAGAGTCAGTCTGACTATAAAGGCGGAGCCGGGTCCGGACAAGAGAAATGCCCGCGACGCCTGGGCGCCGCGGGCATTTCTCGTTTCTTGTCGCTTCTCGTGCTTCTCGTCGCTATCGCGAGGGGCCGCTGCCGCAGGGGCTTACAGGCCGACCTCGCGCATCAGCATGCCGACCTCGGTGTTGGTCAGGCGGCGCAGCCAGCCGGACTTCTGGTCCCCGAGCTCGATGGGGCCGAAGGACGTCCGGACCAGCTTCTCGACCGGGAAACCCGCCTCGGCGAGCATCCGGCGCACGATGTGCTTGCGGCCCTCGTGCAGGGTCACCTCGACGAGGTAGTTCTTGCCGACCTGGTCGACCACCCGGAAGTGGTCGGCCTTGGCGTACCCGTCCTCCAGCAGGATGCCGGACTGGAGCCGCTTGCCGATCTCGCGCGGCAGCGGGCCGGTGATCGCCGCGAGGTAGGTCTTCTGTACGCCGTACTTCGGGTGCGTCAGGCGGTGGGCCAGCTCGCCGTGGTTGGTGAGCAGGATGATGCCCTCGGTCTCCGTGTCGAGGCGCCCGACGTGGAACAGGCGGGTCTCGCGGTTGGTGACGTAGTCGCCGAGGCACTGGCGGCCGTCCGGGTCCTCCATGGTGGAGACGACGCCGGCGGGCTTGTTCAGCGCGAAGAACAGGAACGACTGGGTGGCGACGGTCAGGCCGTCCACCTTGATCTCGTCCTTCGGGGAGACGCGCTTGCCCTGCTCCAGCACGATCTCGCCGTTGACCTCGACGCGAGCCTGCTCGATGAGCTCCTCGCAGGCGCGGCGCGAACCCATGCCGGCGCGGGCGAGGACCTTCTGCAGCCGCTCGCCCTCCTGCTCGGCGCCCGGGAAGGTCTTCGGGGTCTTGATCACGGGCTTGTCGGCGTACCGGTCGCGCACGCGCTCCTCGATGCGCGCGTCCAGCTCGCGCGGGCGGGACTGCCCGCTGCGGCTGCCCGGACCGCGACGCGGGCCGCCGGCACCGCCGATGCCGGGGGTCTTGGAGGTCTTGGGGCCGCCCTTGGCGCCGCCGCGGGCCGCCGCGCCGCGGGCACCGCCGCCGGAGCCGCCGCGGCCGCCGTCGCCCGCACCGCGGGCGCCGCCGCCACCGGCCTTGGCACCGGCACGGCCGCTGCGCTCGCCCTCGGGGCCTACGTCGTAGCGCCGCTCCTCGGGACGGGGGTTGCGGATGCGCTTGGGCGCCTGGTCACGGTCGCGGTCGCGGGAGTCGGAGCCACCGCCCTGGTAGCCGCCGCCCTGGTACCCGCCGCCACCGGAGCCGCCGGAGCCCCCGCGGTAGCCACCGCCGCCGGAGTTACCGCCGCGGTAGCCACCGCCGCCGCCGGAGCCGGAGCCGCGGGAGTTACCGCGCCCGCCACCGCCGCCGCTGTTCCTGTTGCCGCCACCGTTGCCGCTGCCACTGCTTCGCATCAAAGTTCCGTCGTCTTGTCGTCGTCTTCACATGGTGTCCGGGGCGTACGGTGCGTCCGGATCGAACGACGGCACACCTTCTTGCGTCTCGGCTTCGATCGCGTCCGCCTCGGGGAGGAAGGGCGCGAGCTCCGGGAGCTCGTCCAGGCCGCGCAGGCCCATCCGCTCCAGAAAGTAGTTCGTCGTCCTGTACAGGATCGCACCTGTTTCGGGTTCCGTCCCCGCCTCCTCCACCAGACCGCGCTGGAGGAGGGTCCGCATGACCCCGTCACAGTTGACTCCGCGCACCGCCGAGACCCGCGACCGGCTCACCGGCTGCCGGTACGCGACGACCGCCAGGGTCTCCAGCGCGGCCTGCGTCAGCCGGGCCTGCTGCCCGTCGAGGACGAAGCCCTCGACGGCGGCGGCGTACTCCGGGCGCGTGTAGAACCGCCAGCCGCCGGCGACGAGCCGCAGCTCGAAGCCGCGCCGCTGAACGGCGTACTCGTCGGCCAGCTCGCGCAGCGCCTCCGCGACCTCGCGGGGGGTGCGCTCCAGCACCCGCGCGAGGTGCGCCTCGGTCGCGGGTTCGTCCACGACCATGAGGACGGCCTCCAGCGCGGGCTTCAGCTCCAGTCCGGCGACCTCGCTCACGTGTTCTCCTCCTCCGCTTGCACGACCTGGTCGAATTCGTCCGTCACCACCGGCTGCCCGTCCTCGCCGCCCGCCCAGCGGACCGTGAGCGGCCCGAGGGCCTCCTCCTGGTCCAGGCGGACCGCGCGCTCCCGGTACAGCTCCAGCAGCGCCAGGAAGCGGGCCACGACCGTGAGGGTGTCGGGGGCGTCGCCCACGAGGTCCCGGAACGCGACCTCGCCGGCCGCCTCGCGCAGCATCCGCACGACGACCTCGGCCTGCTCGCGCACGCTGACGAGCGGCGCGTGGATGTGGTCGACGTACACCTGCGGCTTCGCCCTGGGCTGCATGGCCTTCGCGGCCAGCCGGGCGAACCCCTCGGCGCCGATGCTGATGACGACCTCGGGGAGCAGCTCGGCGTGGTGCGCCTCCAGGCCCACGGTACGGGGGTGCCGCCGGCCCTCCGCCTCCAGCCGTCCGGCGAAGATGTCGGCGATCTGCTTGTACGCCCGGTACTGGAGCAGCCGCGCGAACAGCAGGTCGCGGGCCTCCAGGAGGGCGAGGTCGGCCTCGTCCTCGACCTCGGCGGTGGGCAGCAGCCGGGCCGCCTTGAGGTCGAGGAGGGTGGCGGCGACCACGAGGAACTCGGTGGTCTGGTCGAGGTCCCAGTCGGGGCCCATGGCGCGGATGTGCGCCATGAACTCGTCGGTGACCTTGTGCAGGGCCACCTCGGTGACGTCGAGGCGGTGCCGCGAGATCAGCTGGAGCAGCAGATCGAACGGCCCTTCGAAGTTCGACAGCCGTACGGTGAACCGCCCGTCCCCCTCCGCACCGCCCGCACCGCCCTCACCGCCCTCACGGCGCTCGGGGACCGCCCGGGGCCCGGCCTCCGGCTCCGGCTCCGGCTCCGGCTCCGGCTCCGGCTCCGGCTCCGGCTCCGGCTCCGGCTCCGGAACGAGCCCGGTGCCGGGTTCGTTCCGGGTGCCGGGCCCGGTGCCGGGGCCCGGGGAGAGGTCCTCGCGCGGCGGGGCCGCGCCCGGCCCGCGGCCGAGGGCGCGGCGCTGGGCGCGGGACGGCGGCCGGGCGGGCTCATCGGTCGGGGGCATCGCGATCCAAGGTGCACAGTGCGAGGGGTGCGGGGCGGCGCCCCGGACAAGCGGGCAGGCTACCGGCCGCGCAGACGCCGGACCAGGATGCTCGCGTCGCCGCGCGACTCCAGGTCGGCCAGGACCACCGCGACCGCCTCGCGGACGATCCGCCCGCGGTCGACGGCGAGCCCGTGCTCCCCGCGCAGGACCAGGCGCGCGTGCTCCAGGTCCATCAGCTCCTCGGCGGAGACGTACACCGTGATCTTCTCGTCGTGACGCTCGCGCCCGCTGGGGCGGCGGTTGGCCCCCCGCCCCTTGCCGCGCCGGGGCGCGGCCGCGGCCTGCCCGGCACCGGAGGCAGAACCTTCCTGCGGCCGTCTCGGCCCGGCCACCAGGGGCGCCACGGGCGCCTCCACGGCCTCCGCGGGCCCCTCCTGGGCCCGTGCGCGCCCGTCGGCGGCTCCGCCGTCCGTGGCCGCGCCTGCGAGCCCGTGCTCCGCCGCGGGGGCGGTGGCGCCGGCGGCGGCTCCGTCATCGGAGGTCGGCCGCCGCGGCGCGGAGGACTGGAGTGCCATTCCCCCGGTGGTGCGGAACAGTTCGTCGGCTCCGGGCAGACTCACTCGGCGTGACACCGGGCGAGCACCTCCCTGGCGAGCTGGCGATACGCGGCGGCGCCGACGGAGTTGGAGGCGTAGGTCGTGATCGGCTCGCCGGCGACCGTGGTCTCCGGGAAGCGCACGGTCCGGCCGATGACCGTGTGGTAGACGTGGTCGTCGAACGCCTCGACGACGCGCGCCAGCACCTCACGGCTGTGCACCGTACGGGAGTCGTACATCGTGGCGAGGATGCCGTCGAGCTCCAGCTCCGGGTTGAGCCGCTCCTGGACCTTCTCGATGGTCTCGGTCAGCAGCGCCACACCGCGCAGCGCGAAGAACTCGCACTCCAGCGGCACGATGACCTTGTGAGCCGCCGTCAGGGCGTTCACGGTCAGCAGGCCCAGCGAGGGCTGACAGTCGATCACGATGTAGTCGTAGTCGGCCATCAGCGGCTTCAGGGCGCGCTGGAGGGTCGACTCGCGCGCGACCTCGCTCACCAACTGCACTTCCGCAGCGGAGAGGTCGATGTTGCTCGGCAGCAGGTCCATGTTGGGGACCGCGGTCTTGAGCAGCACCTCGTCGGCCGACATGCCCCGCTCCATGAGCAGGTTGTAGACCGTCAGGTCGAGTTCCATCGGATTGACGCCCAGGCCGACCGACAGCGCGCCCTGCGGGTCGAAGTCGACGAGCAGCACCCGCCGTCCGTACTCCGCGAGGGCCGCACCCAGGTTGATGGTCGACGTGGTCTTGCCGACGCCGCCCTTCTGGTTGCACATCGCGATGATCTTCGCGGGGCCGTGGTCGGTCAGGGGACCGGGGATCGGGAAGTACGGCAGCGGCCGTCCGGTGGGGCCGATCCGCTCCCGGCGCTGTCTTGCGGCGTCGGGGGCGAGGGTGGCCGCGTACTCGGGGTCGGGCTCGTACTCGGCGTCGGGGTCGTAGAAGTGCCCCTCGGGCACATCGTTTTCGTAGTCGGCGAAACCGGTGGGCTCTCGGCCGCTCAGGTCGCCGGCCATGGAGTTCACGTCTAGGCCGTCCATGCTCTTTTGGGGCGTCGTCATGTGCTGGTGGTTTGCGAAGGTGCGGACTGCGACGGAGCCGACAGCTTCGAGCCCGGCCGGGCCCTGGCCCCGCACGGGGGGCACCTCCGCCCGGCCCTCGGGGCGTCGGGGGGGCATCCCTGCGTGACCACCCCCAGGAGCAAATGTCGACTCATTCACAAGTCGTCTTACCTCCTCGGACGTGACCAGGACACTTATCGATAGGTCAGCGTGGCACCATGCCGACGGTTGGCGACTCTATGGCGTGTCACCGGTCCGCAGCAACACAATCGGCCGGACGCGGCACGATGTGTCGGCAACCGAACACCACTCTGTCAAGGGCGTACGGGCTGCCGCTGCGAAGTTTCACGGGTGCGCGAAACGGTTAAAGGGTTACGTTCGAGGCGAGTTGAAGCCCGGGTCGGCCGAGCCCGCAAACACGTCCGGCCGGACCTTGCGGGCAAGGTCCGGCCGGACGCGTGAGATTGACGTCAATCGTTGACGCAGTGCCGCTGGCTCAGCCGAGCAGCGTGTTCAGCTCGAGGGTCTCGAGGCCGTGGGCCTCGGCCACCGGGCCGTAAACGACCTGGCCGTCATGGGTGTTGAGGCCCAGGCCCAGGGCGGGGTCACGGCGCAGCGCCTCGACCCAGCCGAGGTTCGCGAGCTGCACGATGTAGGGCAGCGTGGCGTTCGTCAGGGCGTAGGTGGAGGTGTTCGGCACCGCGCCCGGCATGTTGGCGACGCAGTAGAAGACCGAGTTGTGGACCTGGAAGGTCGGCTCGGCGTGGGTGGTCGGACGGGAGTCCTCGAAGCAGCCGCCCTGGTCGATCGCAATGTCGACAAGGACACTTCCGGGCTTCATCTTGGCGACGAGCTCGTTGGTGACCAGCTTCGGGGCCTTCGCACCCGGGATGAGGACGGCGCCGATGACGAGGTCGGCCTCGACGACGGCCTTCTCCAGCTCGAAGGCGTTGGAGACGATCGTCTTGATCTTCGTGCCGAAGATCTTGTCGGCCTCGCGGAGCTTGTTGATGTCCCGGTCGAGCAGGGTCACGTGGAAGCCCATGCCGATGGCGATCTGCGCGGCGTTCCAGCCGGACACGCCGCCGCCGATGACCACGCACTCGCCGGCGTGGGTGCCGGGGACACCGCCCGGGAGGACGCCGCGGCCGCCGGCCGAGCGCATCAGGTGGTAGGCGCCGACCTGCGGGGCCAGTCGGCCCGCGACCTCGGACATCGGGGCGAGCAGCGGAAGCGCGCGGTTGGCGAGCTCGACCGTCTCGTACGCGATGGCGGTGGTGCCGGACTCCAGGAGGGCGTCCGTGCACTCGCGGGAGGCCGCCAGGTGCAGGTAGGTGAAGAGCGTCTGGTCCTTGCGGAGGCGGTGGTACTCCTCCGCGATGGGCTCCTTGACCTTCAGCAGCAGGTCGGCGGTGGCCCAGACCTCGTCGGCCGTACCGAGGATCTCGGCTCCGGCGGCGACGTACTCGGCGTCCGTGATCGAGGAACCCACACCGGCGTTCTGCTCGATGAAGACCTGGTGGCCATTGCGGACGAGCTCGTGGACACCGGCGGGGGTGATGGCCACGCGGAACTCGTTGTTCTTGACCTCGCGGGGGATGCCGACCTTCATCGTCGATCACGGTCCTTGGCTCAGGGGATTTAACGGGGCAATGCCATACATACCCATTGCACCAGTGCGCAGCGGGATGCACCACGGGATGACGTGGTGGAGCCAGTCTAATGAAGGATTTGGAGCTGTCTAGCCTTACAAACCAAATATCTCAGCGCGAACCACTACGGATTTCGTAGGCCGCATGTGCCATAGGGTCGCCACCCAGAAGACGATCAGCCGTACTGCGGTGCAGCCGGGCGGCCGCCGGGTCGCCGAGCCGGTCGAGGGTGTCGGCCAGCCGCACCTGGAGGGCGGCCTGGAGCCGCAGGTCCCCGGCCTCGCGGGCCAGCTCGACGGCCGCGCGGCAGGTGTGCAGCGATTCCTCCGGCCGTCCCGCGTACTCCTGCACCCGGGCCATCTCGCTCAACGCCTTTGCGTGGCCGGGCACATCGGCCAGCTTCCGGTAGCCTGCCGCGGCCGCGCGCCAGCTGCGCAGCGCCTCGCCGTAGCGTCCTGCGCACGTGTGCACATTGCCGAGGCGTCCGTACAGGCGTGCCTCGTCCGCACGCTCGCCCCGGGCCAGGCACTGGGACAGGGCCCGGCCGTACCAGTCGGCGGCCCGGTGCCAGTCCCCCAGGAGCTGGTGCACACCACCTACGGATTCCATCGCGCGGCCGGCAGCGTAGTGGTCCCCCGCGGCCCGGCCGGCGTCCAGGGCGGCCCGGTAGCGGTTCAGGGCCTCGGCGGTGCGCCCGGTCTCCGCGTCGAGGTCGCCGAGGTTCAGGAGTGCGGCGGCCCGCTCGCGGTGCAGGTCGTGCCGCTCGGCCACGTCGAGCACCAGTCCGTGCAGCCCGTACAGCTCCGGCGCGGCCGCCTCCGTGCCGCGGTGCGCGGCGAGGGCCCGTACCAGCCCGGCGACCAGCCGCCGCGCCAGGGTGTCCAGCTGCCCGTCGGCGACGGCGAGGGCTGCCGAGGCGGTCAGGGCGGGCAGCCGGCTGTCCAGCCAGGCCGCGGCGGCGGCGCGGTCCGGGAACCGCAGGGACCGGGGCATCCCCTCCAGGCGCTCGCGGGCGCCCTCCGACCCGGGCAGCCCGACCGCCGTCCCGGCGGCATCGTCGCCGTCGGCGGCGCACTCCGCCGTGATCCGGCAGGAGGTGAGGAGCCGTACGGTCCGCTCGAGCATCCGGGCCCGGGCGAGCTGCACCTCGGCGGGGCGCTCCTTGGTCTCCAACAGCTCCTTGATCAGCGGGGTCAGGCAGCCGGGGAGCAGGTACTGCCCCTCGGCGGCGGGCCGCAGCAGCCCGAGGACGGCGAAGTCCTCCAGCATGGACTGGGCGGCGGCCACGGAGCATCCGGTCAGCGCCGAGGCGATGTGGCCGTCGACGGCGCCCGCGGGGGCCAGGGGCAGCAGCCGCAGGGTGCGCTGGGCGGGCTGCGGGAGGGATTCGTAGACGAGGCGGAAGCCGTAGGTGAGGGGACCCTGCTCGGCGGGGCCGTCGAGGATGTCGTGCATGCCCTGGAGCTGCTTGACGGCATCGGAGAGGGAGGCCTTGGGGTGGGCGGCGAGCCAGCCCGCGACCATGGCGAGGGCGGCGGGCTGCCGGCCGCACTCCTCGGCGAGCGCCTCGGCGGCGCGCGGGTCGACGGTGACGCGGACCTCGCCGACCCGGCTCACGATCATCTCCACGGCGGCCGGGGTGTCCAGCCCGCCCAGGGTGCAGGGGCGGACGTCCGGGATGCCGGTGAGCGGGCCCCAGCCGGTGACGACGGCCAGGCAGCCGGGGTCGTCGGCGAGCAGCGGGTCGACCTGCTGGGCGTCGGCGGCGTCGTCGAGGAGCATCAGGACCCGGCGGCCGGCGAGGGCGCCGCGCAGGGCGGCGGTCAGCTCCTCCTCGCCCGCGCCGGGCGGGGTCGGCCGGCCGAGCGCCTCGAGCAGGTCGCGGGCGGTCCGCTCGGCGGGGACCCGCTCCCCGCCCGGCAGGGACAGCCGGGCCCGCAGCACGCCGTCCGGGTAGGCGCCGGCCATCTCCCGTACGAACTCCTCGGCGAGCGCGGTGCGTCCGGAGCCGGGACGGCCGGCGACGAGCAGCACGCGGGCGCGGGGGGCCTTGCGGCCCGTCAGGGTGTCGAGCCCGGTCCGCGCGACGTCCTCGCGCAGCTCCTTGAGCTCGCGGCGCCGCCCGAAGAACCCGGCCGGGCCGTTGCTTCCGCCGCGCAGCGCTTCGTCCGTCACGGATCTGCTCCTCTCCCTGCCGGATGACTTCGGGGAGGTCGAGCGTAGTTCACGGAGAGCGACGGTCCGCGGGGAGCGCGGCGGACAAATCGCCCGATCGGATCAGCAGATGGTCACACCGGGCTCTGTCTGCCCTGCCCGGCCTCGCCCTGCCCCGCCCCGCCCCGCCGGCGGAACCGGGCCCGGCGCAGCTCCGGGGCTACGCCTCGAAGGGCCGGGCCGGCCACGGGGCTTCGGCGGGGCGGAGGGCGTCCGGCCCGTCACCCGCCAGCGCCGCGGACAGCGCGAGGACCCCGGTCACGAACGCGGCGTTGTGCAACTCCCCCGCCAGCACCCCGCGGACCAGGTCCGCGAGCGGCACCCGGGCCAGCTCCATGTCGGCCTCCTCCTCCGAGACCTCGAAGCGCTCGCCCTCCGCCTCCGCGAGGTCGCGCGCCAGGAAGACCCGGATCGCCTCGTCGGAGCCGCCCGGGGTCGCGAAGATGTCGACCAGCACGCGCCAGTCCCCGGCCTTCGTGTGCGCTTCCTCGTAGAGCTCGCGCTGTGCGGCGTGGAGCGGGTTCTCCCCCGGGACGTCCAGCAGCCCGGCGGGCAGCTCCCACAGCTTGTGCCGTACGGGGTGCCGGTACTGACGCAGCACCAGGACGCGCATCTGCTCGTCGAGGGCCAGCACGCACACCGATCCCGGGTGGACCTGGTAGTCGCGGCGCGCCACCGCTCCGTCCGGCATGACCACGTCGTCGGTGTTCACCGCCGTCTTCGCGCCCCGGAACGGGGTCGTGCTCGAAACGACCCGCCAGGACTCCGGCACGTCCCTGATTTCCACTGAACCCTCCCGAAAAACGCGGCAGCCGGGGTACGGATCCGTACCCCGGCTGCCTACGTTATGCGACCGGCCGTCAGGCCTTCTTCTGGCGCTCCACGGCGGCCTTCACCAGGCCCGCGAAGAGCGGGTGCGGGCGCGTGGGGCGCGAGCGCAGCTCCGGGTGGGCCTGCGTGGCCACCAGGTAGGGGTGCACGTCGCGCGGGTACTCGACGTACTCGACGAGCTTGTTGTCCGGGGAGGTGCCGGAGAAGAGGAGGCCCGTCTTCTCCAGCTCGCCGCGGTACGCGTTGTTCACCTCGTAGCGGTGACGGTGGCGCTCCTCGACGTACTCCTTGTTGTCGTACACCTCGCGCACGATCGAGCCCTCGGCGAGCTTCGCCGGGTACATCCCCAGGCGCATCGTTCCGCCCAGGTCGCCCGCACCCTCGACGAAGGCGAGCTGCTCCTCCATCGTGGAGATGACCGGGTGGGCGGTGGAGGCGTCGAACTCCGTGGAGTTCGCGTCGGCGATGCCGGCCAGGTTGCGCGCGGCCTCGATGACCACGCACTGGAGGCCCAGGCACAGGCCCAGCAGCGGGATCTTGTTCTCGCGGGCGAAGGTGATCGCGCCGACCTTGCCGTTCACGCCGCGGTCGCCGAAGCCGCCGGGCACGCAGATCGCGTCGACGTCGCCGAGGTGCTTCTCGGCACCCGCCGGCGTCTTGCAGTCGTCGGAGGTGACCCACTTGACCTTGACGCGGGCCTTGTTCGCGAAACCGCCGGCGCGCAGCGCCTCGGTCACGGACAGGTACGCGTCGGGCAGGTCGATGTACTTGCCGACCAGCGCGACGGTGACCTCGTGGTCGGGGTTGTGGACCCGGTCGAGCAGGTCCTCCCAGACGGTCCAGTCCACGTCGCGGAAGGGCAGGTCGAGCTTGCGCACGACGTACGCGTCCAGGCCCTCGGTGTGCAGGACCTTGGGGATGTCGTAGATCGACTTGGCGTCGATGGCGGCGACCACCGCGGCCTCGTCCACGTCGCACATCAGCGAGATCTTGCGCTTGATGGACGTCGGGACGTCGCGGTCGGCGCGCAGCACGATGGCGTCGGGCTGGATGCCGATGTTGCGCAGGGCGGCGACCGAGTGCTGGGTCGGCTTGGTCTTCAGCTCGCCGGAGGGGCCGATGTAGGGCAGCAGCGAGATGTGCACGACGAAGACGTTGTCGCGGCCGACCTCGTGGCGGACCTGGCGGACGGTCTCCAGGAACGGCAGCGACTCGATGTCGCCGACGGTGCCGCCGACCTCGGTGATGACGACGTCGACGTCCTCGGTCGCCATCCGCCGGATGCGGTGCTTGATCTCGTTGGTGATGTGCGGGATGACCTGCACGGTGTCGCCGAGGTACTCGCCGCGCCGCTCCTTGGCGATGACCTGCGAGTAGACCTGGCCGGTGGTGACGTTGGCCGAGCCGTCGAGGTCGACGTCGAGGAAGCGCTCGTAGTGGCCGATGTCCAGGTCGGTCTCGGCGCCGTCGTTGGTGACGAACACCTCGCCGTGCTGGAACGGGTTCATCGTCCCGGGGTCGACGTTCAGGTACGGGTCGAGCTTCTGCATCGTGACCCGCAGCCCCCGCGCCTTCAGCAGCGCGCCCAGGCTCGAGGCCGTGAGCCCCTTGCCGAGGGAGGAGGCGACGCCTCCGGTGACGAAGATGTGCTTGGTCGTCATGGATTTGGGCGGCATCGCCAAGAGGGGGCTCCCGTGGTCGCGAAGTGAGGTGCGTCCGGCCGCCTCCCCTGTTTCGGGGGCGCCGAAGCTGCGGTTTCGGGGCCCCTGATTCGCACAGGCAGACCACCGGTCCACGGGGTACCAGCCTATCAGCGACCGCGCCGGTCCGCTTCCGGCCACGCGGCGCGCAGAAGCCGTCACGCCGTGCTGACGGGCACGTCAGCCGCACTATTCGCATCTCATCACCCTTGACTCACCCGTTCGGAGTACGCGCATTGCCGGGAGACCCTCGGAGATCACTAGGGTGCAGTCGTATCCTGCTCGGATATCCCTTATCCCCCACCCGAGCGGACCGGCAAAAGGCACCACCCCGCCCGCTCCGGCAAGCTTGAACTCGTCAACGACCCCTGACCGCGAAGCGATCGTCCCGGCCGAGACGCCGGGGCGGACGTGGCCGTTCGACTGGAGATATGCACGTGTCCGGGCGCATCGAGGATTACGCACTCATCGGTGACATGCAGACCGCCGCCCTGGTCTGCCGGGACGGGTCGGCGGACTGGTTGTGTCTGCCACGCTTCGATTCCCACGCCGTCTTCGCAGGACTCCTCGGCACCGAGGAGCACGGTTTCTGGCGCATCGGCCCGGCCCATCCCGAGGGCACCGAGCCGCCGCGCGCCGACCGGCGCCGCTACCGCGGCGACTCCCTGATCCTGGAATCCGAGTGGGACACCCCGCGCGGCACGGTCCGGGTGACGGACTTCATGCCTCCCCGCGAGGACCACGCCCCCCAGCTGATGCGGATCGTCGAGGGCGTCAGCGGCCGCGTGCCGGTCCGCTCCGCGCTGCGGATGCGGTTCAGCTACGGCCGGATCGTGCCCTGGGTGCACAAGGTCGACGGCCGTACGGTCGCCGTGGCCGGCCCGGACTCGATCTGGCTGGACACGGACGCGCAGACGTACGGCCGGGACCTCACCACCTACGCCGACTTCACCGTGGCACCGGGCGACCGGATCGCGTTCACGATCAGCTGGCAGCCCTCCCACAAGGAGCCGCCGGCCCTGCCGGACGCCGAGGCGGCCCTGGAGGCCACCTCCGACTTCTGGCGGGAGTGGGTCGAGCACTGCACGTACCACGGCCCCTACCGCGAGGCGGTGGTCCGCTCCCTGATCACCCTCAAGGCCCTGACGTACGCGCCGACCGGCGGGATCGTGGCCGCGCCCACCACCTCGCTCCCCGAGGAGATCGGCGGCGTCCGGAACTGGGACTACCGCTACACCTGGCTGCGGGACGCGGCGATCACCCTGTCCTCGCTGCTGCGCACCGGCTACCGCGAAGAGGCCCGCGCGTGGCGCGAGTGGCTGCTGCGCGCGGTCGCGGGCGACCCGGAGAACCTCCAGATCATGTACGGCATCGCCGGCGAGCGGGAGCTCGGCGAGACCGAGCTCGACTGGCTCCCGGGCTACGAGAACTCGCAGCCGGTCCGCGTCGGCAACGGCGCCGCCCACCAGCTCCAGCTCGACGTGTACGGCGAGGTCACCGAGGCCCTGCACCTGGGCCACATGACGGGCCTGGCGCGCAACGACTACGCCTCCGTGCTCCAGCTGAAGCTGATCCGGTACCTGGAGACCCACTGGGACCAGCCCGACGAGGGCATCTGGGAGGTCCGCGGCCCCCGCCGGCACTTCGTGCACTCCAAGGTCATGGCGTGGGTGGCGGTGGACCGGACCATCAAGCTCATCGAGGCCGGGGACGCGGACGGGCCGCTGGAGCGCTGGCGCGAGCTGCGCGAGGAGATCCACCGGGACGTCTGTGAGAAGGGCTACGACAAGGAGCGGAACACCTTCACGCAGTCCTACGGCTCCAAGGAGCTCGACGCCTCCCTGCTGCTGATCCCGCAGATGGGCTTCCTGCCGCCCGACGACAAGCGCGTCATCGGCACGATCGAGGCGATCCAGCGGGAGCTGTCCACGGCGGACGGCTTCATCCTGCGCTACCCCACGACCGGCGACGAGGCCGGCGTGGACGGTCTGGAGGGCGACGAGGGCGCGTTCCTCGCCTGCTCGTTCTGGATGGCCGACGACCTCGCGATGATCGGCCGCGTCGACGAGGCCCGCCAGCTGTTCGAACGGCTGCTGGCGCTGCGCAACGACCTCGGGCTCCTCGCCGAGGAGTGGGACCCGCGGCGCCAGCGCCAGGTCGGGAACTTCCCGCAGGCGTTCAGCCACGTCCCCCTCATCGACACGGCCCTGCGGCTCACGGCGAGCGGGGCGTACGGAGGCTGACTAGCCTGGAGAGGTCCTTCTGCCCTTTCCGGAAGGGGGCGCCATGGCCCTCTCGAAGGCGGGCACGGCCCTGGCCGAGCTCCGCGAGGATCTGTCCGGAGACGTCTACGCACCCGGGGATCCGGGCTACGACGACGCCCGGACCGTGTTCAACGCGATGATCGACCGCAGGCCGGCGGTCATCGCGCAGTGCGAGGATCCGGCGGACGTGGTCACGGCCGTGCGCTTCGCCCGGGAGCTGGACCTCCCGGTCGCCGTGCGCGGCGGCGGCCACAGCGTGGCCGGGATGGCGCTGAACGACGGCGGCCTGGTCGTGGACCTGCGCCGGATGCACGAGGTCACCGTGCATCCGGGCGCCGGGGCGGCCCGGATCGGCGGCGGCGCGACCATGAGCCATCTGGACCGGGCCTGCGAGCCGTACGGCCTGGCGACCACCGGGGGCCGCGCGTCGACGACGGGCGTCGGGGGCTTCGTGCTCGGCGGCGGCTCCGGCTGGCTGGACCGGCTGCACGGGCTGGCCGTCGACAATCTGCTCGGCGTCGAGCTGGTGACGGCGGACGGCCGCTTCATCGAGGCGACCGCCGAGGAGAACCCGGAGCTGTTCTGGGCGCTGCACGGCGGCGGCGGGAACTTCGGCATCGCCACCGCGCTCACCCTCAGGCTTCACGAGCTTCCCGCCATGTCGATCGCGTTCGTGCTGTACCTGCCCGAGCACGGCCCGGAGGTGGTCCGCACCTACCGGGAGGTCATCGAGGCCGGGCCGGTGCAGGCGAGCGGCGCGGCGATCTACCTGACCGGGCCGCCCGAGGACTTCGTCCCCGAGCACCTGGTCGGCAAGCTGCTGGCCGCCGCCCTGCTCACGTACGCGGGCCCGGAGGACGAGATGCGGGCGCTCGCCGGGCCACTGCTCGCGCTGCCGCACGAGGCGGAGATCGTCACGGCCATCCCGTACGCCGACCTCCAGTGCATGATCGACGACCCGCCGGGAATGCGGAACTACTGGTCGGCGGAGTACCTGACCGGCGTGCCGGACGCGTTCGTGGACGTGTTCTGCGCCCGCGCCGGGAGCATGCCGGTGCCGACCGGCACCCAGCACATCGTGTGGCCGCAGGGCGGTGCCATCGCCTCCGCCCCCGGTGACTACCCCGTCCCGTACCGCGACGCGGCCTGGGCGGTGCACCCCTTCGGGATCTGGGAGGACCCGGCGGACGACGAGCGGTGCCGCCAGTGGGTCAGGGACGTCCGCGCCGACGTCCTGCCGTGGAGCACCGGCGCGGTGTACCTCAACTTCACCGGGGACGAAGGCGGCGAGCGGGTGGTCGCGGGCCTCGGGGCCGAGAACATGCGGCGGCTGGCCGCGGTGAAGCGGGAGTACGACCCGGACAACGTCTTCCGCTTCAACCACAACGTCAAGCCCGCGTGAGCCTCAGGAGAGGGCGGCGATCACCTCCCGCGCCGCCCTCTCGCCCTCGGTGGCGCCGCCTTCCATGAACCCCTGGAAGTCGTACGAGCAGTGCTCGCCGCCGATGTGGACGTTGCCCTGGGCGGTGCCCTCGTAGCGGGCGTAGCGGTGCAGGTAGCCGACGGGCCAGTACGAGTAGGCGCCGAGGGTGTACGGGTCGCGGTGCCAGGCGGACAGCTGGGCCCTGCCGTTCCACACCGCTGCGGTGCCGGGGAAGAACGCGTCGATGCCGGTGAGCATGCGCCCGGCGAGGCTGCGTACGTACGGGTCGGACTCGGTGGCGAAGGGGGTGGCCGGGGTGAGGGCCCCGGCGAGGCTGCCGCCGCCGTACTGGATCAGGATCCCGGCGGTGCCGGGCTGGACGCGGGTGGTGTCCCAGGTCTGCTGGACGGCGGAGTCGGTGAAGCAGTCGCCGGCCGACACCCCCGGCCAGGTGCCGGTGCCGCGCCACGGGCGGCTGGTGAACTGCATGTTGAGCTTGGTGACGTGGCCCATGCGGGCGTCGCGCAGCAGGTTCCTCATCAGCGGGTCGAAGCCTGCTTGCGAGAGGTCGATGCGCTGGAGCACCGGGAGCGGGACGCAGAGCACGGTGTGGTCGGCGACGACCGTGCGGGTGGCCCCGGAGTCGTCGAAAGTGAGCGTCTGGGTGCCGTCGGAGTGGGCGCGCACGGCGGTCAGCGCCCGGCCCGGCACCAGGGTGCCCGGGGCCAGGGCCCGGGCGATGGCGTTCGGGAGCCGGTCGTTGCCGCCGGTGATGTGGTAACGCTCGTTGGACAGGCCCCAGATGTTGAAGTGCCCGGGATTGGTCTGATAGCCCATCAGCAGCACGAGGGCCAGGGCGGACTGGCGGTCGGTGTCGGCGCCGTACTCGACGTTGTAGGCGACGTCGATGAACCGGCCGAGCCGGGAGGAGTGGCCGCCGGGGACGCGGGTCTCGATCCACTCGTACAGGGTCATGTCGTCGAGGGCGGTGCCGGTGGGCGTGGTGGAGTTCCACGCCACCTCGCCGGCCTCCTGGAGGTCGCGGCGCAGGGACTGGTAGACGGCCTTGAAGTCCTCGTCGGCCTGCTCCCGCGGGTAGTAGCCGCCGTCGAACCACAGGACTTCCTCGGCGCCGTTCGGCCCTCCGCCGAGGAAGTCCTCGGCGGGCAGGCCGAAGCGGCGGCACAGTTCCAGGATCTTCTTGTGGCTGGTGTCGATCAGCTCGCCGCCGATCTCGGAGGTCTGGCCGTGGGTCCAGTGGCCGCGCTGGGTCCACATCCGCCCGCCGACCCGGTCGGGGTTCGCCTCGTAGAGGGTGCAGGCGAATCCGGCGTCCTGGAGGGTGAGGGCGGCGGTGAGCCCGGCGATGCCGGCGCCGACGACGGCGATGCGCGGGTTTCCGGCGGGAGGCGGCTTGGGGGCGGTGTCGGCGGCGGCCGGTGCGGTGGCGGCGGTCGCGGCCGCCGTGGCGAGGCCGAGGGCCGCGGCGCGGGCGAGCAGTTCGCGGCGGCCGAGGCCGCGCACCTCGGCGGCGGGGAGGCGGAGCCGCCGGGCGGCGGCGTGGTCGGCGGCGAGCCGGCGGAGCGCGTGCATGAGGGGAGTACGGGCCATGGCGGGGTGGCTCCTTCTCAGGCGTGGGCGGTCAGGCGCGGGCGGTCAGGCGTCGGCGGGCGCCGACGGGCGCGGGCCGACGGTGGTGGGGGCGGGGTCGTCGGTGCGCTCGGCCGAGTCCTCCAGGACGATCCGGCCGATGATCTCGTAGCGCTCGGGGGCCTTCTTCTTGAGCCACAGGCCGAGTGCCAGGCCGCCGAGGAAGACAGCGCCGACGATCCAGGGGATCAGCTCGAAGAAGAGGGAGCCGGCGGCGAGTCCCGCCGCGGTCTCCATGTTGACCACGAGGAGGACCACGACGGCCGTCATCCCGATGCCGCCGAGCAGCGGGGCGGTCAGGGTGCGGAACCAGTGCCGGTCCTCGGGATGGTTCTTGCGGAAGTACCCCACGACGGCGAAGGAGCACAGCGTCTGGACGATGAGGATCGCCATCGTGCCGAGGATCGCGAGCAGCGTGTAGAGGTGGACGTACGGGTCCTGGCCGGTCAGCCAGAAGCCGGCCACCAGGGCGGTGGCGATCGCGGTCTGGACGACCGAGGCGAGGTACGGCGACCCGTGCCGGGGGTGCGTGCGGCCGAGCCCGGGGTGCAGGAATCCCTCGCGGCCGATGGCGTACAGGTAGCGGGCGGCGCACTGGTGGAAGGCCATGCCGCAGGCGAACGACCCGGTGAGCAGCAGCCACTGGAAGGCGTCCACGGCCCAGGCGCCGATGAAGGTCCGGGTGGGGGCGAAGAAGAGCTCCAGGGGGCTCGCGGAGGCGGACAGCTTCACGGACTCGGCCAGGCCGTTGCCCGCGATGGTCATCCAGGAGACGAAGATGTAGAAGAGGCCGACGCCGACCACCGATATGAGGGTGGCCCTGGGGATGACCCGCTTGGGGTCGCGGGACTCCTCCCCGTACATGGCGGTGGACTCGAATCCGACCCAGGACCAGAAGGCGAAGAAGAGGCCGAGGCCGGCGGAGGCGCCGGTGAAGGCGTTCGCCGGGACGACCGGCTCGACGGGGATGCCGTCGGGGCCGCCGCCCGCGATCATGACGGCGACTGCGACGGCGAACAGCACGGCGATCTCGGCGACGAGCATGACGCCGAGCGCCTTGGCGGTCAGGTTGATGTCGAAGTGCGCGAGGACGGCGGTGACGGCGATCATGGCCGCCGCGTAGAGGATCCAGGGCAGGTCCAGGCCCAGCTGGTCGTGGACGGTCGTCTTGGCGAAGTAGGCGAAGACGCCGACGATCGACGCCTCGAAGACGATGTAGGCGAGCACGGCGAGCATGCCGGAGGCCATTCCGGCGATCCGGCCGAGGCCGTGCGAGATGTAGCCGTAGAAGGCGCCGGCGGCGGTGATGCGCTTGGCCATGGCCACGTAGCCGACGGCGAAGACGGTCAGGACGAGGGTGGCGAAGAGGTAGCCGGCGGGGGCTCCGGTGCCGTTGCCGAAGCCGACGGCGATGGGGAGGTTGCCGGTCATCGCCGTGATCGGGGCGGCGGTGGCCACGGCCATGAAGACGACGCCGGTCAGGCCGACCGAATTCGGTTTGAGGCGCTGGATCTCACCGGTGGGACTCGTGGAACTCCGAGGCATTTCCGTCCTCTTCCGTTGTGTTCCGTTCGTGCTGCGTGCCCGATGTGGAGGCGCCCACTCTGACGCCGGGTGACGCACGCCACAATCGGCACGTGGTCCGATAATCGCCGTGCAGGGGCGACGAGTTGTCGGGCCGGAGGGGGCCACGCGGGCGCCCGTGACCCCCGGGTGATGTTCTTGGCACAGGGTGGCCGGTACCGTCCCGCGATATGGACAATCAGGGCGGGATCACCGTTCAGCGGGCACTGGAGCTGCCGGGACTGCGCAGCGGTCTTCCGGAGGTCGTCGCCGGGGCGGACCGCCTCGGCCGTACCGTCCGCTGGGTGCACGCGGGCGAGGTGCCGAACATCGCGTCCCTGCTCAAGGGCGGCGAGCTGCTGCTGACCACGGGCCTCGGCCTCGGGACCCGTCCCGCCGAGCAGCGGGCGTTCGTACGCCGCCTCGCCGACCGGGGCATCGCGGCGCTGGTGGTCGAGCTCGGCCCGCGCTTCACCCGCCTCCCGGCGACGATCGTGGAGACGGCCCGCGCGGCCGGCCTGCCCCTGGTACAGCTGCACCGCGAGGTGCCGTTCGTGGCGGTGACCGAAGAGGTCCACACCGAGATCGTCAACGGGCACTACGCCCTGCTCCAGCGCGCCGAGGAAGTGCACCGGCGCTGTACGGAGGCCCTGCTCGGCGGCGGCGGCATCCCCCAGGTCCTGCACATCCTCGCGGACTTCACGGCGAACCCGGTGTTCCTGGAGACCCCCGACGGGCAGCTGCTGTACGCGGCCGCCGGCGGCTCCGGCGAGGTGGGCGCCGACCCGCTCCAGATCTGGGAGGGGCTGCGCGGCCAGCGCGAGGCGCGGGCCGAGGGGCCGCCCGCGAACGCCGTCCTGGTGGACGTGCCCGGCGGCGGCCACGGCACCGGCTCGGTACGGGCCCGGCTGGTGCTGCTCGGGGTCTCGGGCCCGCTGCTCCCGGTGCACCGGATCGCGGCGGAGCGGACCGCGAGCGTGCTCGCCGTCGTCCTGATGCAGGCGCGGCAGGAGGAGGAGCTCGCGGCGCGCGGCCGCGGCGACTTCCTCACCGATCTGGCCGAGGGCCGGATCGCGGCCGACGACGCCCCCGCCCAGGCCCGGGTACTGGGCTTCCGGCCCGGCGAGGGCCCGCTGCTGCCGGTGGTGATGCGGCTGGTGTCCGACCTCGGCCCGTCGGGCAACTGGGCCGTGCTCGCCCGTGCGGTGCTGGAGGAGCTGTCCGCGGTCGGCGTACCGGCACTGCTCGGCGTACGGCCGGTCGAGGGCCGGGTGCCGCTGCTGCTCGGCCTGCGCTCGGACGGCGAGCGGGCGGCCGTCGCGGACCGGGTGGCCGCCGCCCTGCGCGCCGGCGTGGAACGGGCCGGCCTGGACCGCGCCGGCTCCGGCCAGCCGGTGGTCGTCGTGGGCGTCGCGGGCGGCTGGGCCGCGGCCTCGGCGGGGCTGCGCCACGCGGCCGAGACCGCGACCGCCGCCCAGGGTCTGCCGTCCCGTCCCTGGTACGACGCCCGCCGCCTGGACATCGACCTGCTGCTGTGGCGGCTGCGCGAGCACCCGGACCTGGCGGCGTACGTGGAACGGGCCATCGGCCCGCTGCGCACCCACGACCGCACCTCGCGCCCGGCGCTGCTGCCGACGCTCGAGACGTACCTCGCCCATGCGGGGCGCAAGGCGGAGACGGCCCGCGAACTCCACCTGAACCGGCAGACCCTGTACAACCGGCTCGCCCGGATCTCGGAGCTGCTGGGCACGGACCTGGACGACCCGGAGACGGTGCTCTCGCTGAGCCTGGCCCTGCGCGCCCGGCGGCACACCACGCCCTCCTCCTGACGGACCGGAGGGCGTGGCGGCCCGGGCGGCGCGGTCGTACCGGGCGGGGCCGGTGGCCCGGGGCCGGTGGAACCGCGGTCAGGCGTCAGGCGCCAAACGTCAGACCTCAGGCCGTGTAGCCGCCGTCGATGTCGAGGACCGCGCCGGTGATGAACGACGCCCCCGGCCCGGCCAGGAAGGCGATGCCCGCCGCGATCTCCTCCGGCCGGCCGTACCGCCCCATGGCGTTGGACGCGCGCTGTACGTCCGCCAGCGGACCGTCCGGCGGGTTCATGTCCGTCGCCACCGAGCCCGACTGGACGACGTTGACGGTGATGCCCCGGGGCGCCAGGTCCCGGGCCGCGCCCTTGCTGTAGCCGACGAGCGCGGCCTTGGTCGCCGCGTAGTCGGCCACTCCGGTCAGCCCGGGGCGGGCGGCCAGGTTCGAGCCGACGCTGATGATGCGGCCGCCGTCGCCGAGGACGCGGGCGGCGGCGCGGATGCCGGCGGTGACCCCGCCGAGGTTCACCGCGTACTGCCGCTCGATGCCCGCGGTGTCGGCCCCGGCGTCGTCCGTGGCCGCGAAGACGGCCACGCCGGCGTTGTTGACCAGGATGTCGAGCCGTCCGAAGTCGGCGGCCACCGTGTCCACGAGGCCCGCGACCTGTTCCGGGTCGGCCTGGTCGGCCCGGTACGCGGCGGCCCGTACTCCGGACGCGGCCAGTTCGGCGGCCACCGCCTCCGCCTTGTCCGCCGACGCGGCGTAGCTGATCGCGACGGCGGCGCCTTCGGCCGCCAGCGCCCGCGCGGTGGCCGCGCCGATCCCCCGCGAACCGCCCGTCACCAGAGCGACCTTGCCTTCGAGTCGTGCACGCACAGCCAGAACTCCCCACTTCTGTACCGATCGGTATTGAACTCGGCCCACGGTACTATATCGATCGGTACACAATCGACCGGGCAGGCGGGAGAGCAGCGATGAGCACGGGGCGACCCCGCGAGTTCGACCTCGACGAACGCCTGGACCGGGCCATGGCGGTGTTCTGGCGCCAGGGCTACGAGGGCGCCGCCCTCTCGGACCTGACGGAGGCGATGGGCATCAGCCGGCCCAGCCTCTACGCCGCCTACGGCAACAAGGAGTCGCTGTTCCGCCGCGCCGTCGAGCGGTACGTCGCCGGGCCCGCCGCGCACATCGGCGAGCCGGCGGACGCGCCGACCGCCCGCGCGGCCGTCGAACGCCTGCTGCGGGGCGCGGTGCAGGTCACCACTTCCCCCGGGAACCCGTCGCGCGGCTGCCTGGTGGTGCAGGGCGCCCTCGCCACCGGCGAAGGGGCGGCCGTGGTCCGCGAAGAGCTCGCGGCGCGCCGCAGGGCGGGCGAGGAGCAGTTGCGGGACCGGTTCGAGCGGGCCGCGGCGGAGGACGAGCTCCCGCCGGGATCGGACCCGGCCGCCCTCGCGCGCTACGTCACGACGCTCCAGTACGGGATCGCCGTCCAGGCGGCGGGCGGCGCCGCGTCGGAGGACCTGTACGCCCTGGTGGACACCGTCCTGGCCACCTGGCCGCCGACGCCCCGCTGACCCGGGCCGGGCCGCCTGCGGCAGCGGCGGCCCGGCGGGCCCGTGCCCCGCCCCGGCTCAGCGGACGGCCCGCTCCTTCAGTTCGTCGTAGACGGACAGGACCTGCGCCACCGTGTCGTCCTCCGTCGGCCAGGTCGCCGCCTGGACCGGCCCCGCCGCCGCGAGCGCCTCGCGCCGCCCCGGCTCGGCCAGCAGCCCCGTCACGGCCGCGGACAGCGCCCCGGCATCGCCGTACGGCACCAGCTCCGCCGCGTCGCCCACCAGCTCGGGCACCCCGCCCACGGCCGTGGCGACCAGCGGCACCCCCAGCCGCAGGGCCTCCTGGGCGAGCAGGGACCTGGCCTCCCAGCGGCTCGGCAGCACGGCCACGTCCGCGGCGCCCAGCAGGTCCGCCACGTCCGCGCGCCGCCCCAGCAGCCGTACGGGCAGCCGCTCCGCCTCGATCCGCCGGGCCAGCGCCGCACGCTGCGGCCCCTCCCCCGCGATCACCAGCAGCGGTGCGGGCTCCAGGGCCCGCCACGCCCGGGCGGCGTCCAGCAGCAGGTGGTACCCGCGGCGCGGCACCAGACTGCCCACGGCGATGACCATCGGCCGCCCCACGGCGCCCAGTTCGGCCCGCGCCTTCGAGTCCTGGCCGCGCGCGACGGCGCGCCGGGTGCCCGGGACCGTCACCGCCGCCAGCCGGGCGTCGCGCGCCCCGCGCCGCCGCGCCTGGTCCACCTGGTCGGAGGAGGTGCCCAGCACGACCGCGGCCGCGCGGGCCACCCGCCGCTCCAGCAGCCGGGTCAGCTGGCCGAGCGGGCCCTCCGCGGCGGGCCCGGTGTGCCAGGTCACCACCAGCGGCACCCGCTGCCCGCGCAGCGCCAGGGCGGCCCGCATCCCGGCGTGCACCCCGTGCGCGTGGACGATGTCGGCCCCGGCGCACGCGGCCCGCAGTGCGCTCACGGCCGGCGGCGCGACATGGGCGCCCGCACCGGCGAAGTCGTACTCCCCCTCGGTCGCGGCGGGCGCGCACACCGTCACCCGCACGCCGCGCGCGGCGAGCCCCGTCGTCAGGGACCGCACGTGCGCGCTGCTGCCCGCGCTGCCGCCGCCGAGCACCTGGACGGTGCGCAGCGGCGTACGCCCGTACGGCGGAAGCGGAACCGGTGTGCTGCTCACGTGCCGGAGCTCCTGGGTGAGGAAGAAGAGACGCGCTCAGGATGCCAGCCCGCACGCGCGTTCCGGGGCCGTCCGGGTGCGGATCCCGTACGAGATACCGTCACATTCCTTCAGGGATCACCCACATGGGTGACACCTCAGGCGCACGTACGACCTGACGCCGCGCCCGCGCGGGCCCCGCGCCGCCGCGAACTGCACCGCACCGCACGGCCGGACCGGAAAGCGGAACCACCTCCGAACCACCCCGGACGCGATGCCGGTCGCCGCTTCTAGGCGTCCGCGCGGGCTGCCGCGAGGAGTTCCTCGGCGTGGGCACGTGCGGTCTGCGAGTCCTCCTGGCCCGCCAGCATCCGGGACAGCTCGCGCACCCGGTCCTCGCCTTCGAGCACGGTCACACCGCTGCGGGTGACCGACCCGTCGTTGGTCTTCTCGACGAGCAGCTGCCGGTCCGCGAAGGCCGCCACCTGCGGCAGGTGCGTGACGACCACGACCTGCGCGGTCTTCGCGAGCTTCGCCAGGCGCCGGCCGACCTCGACGGCCGCCTTGCCGCCGACTCCCGCGTCCACCTCGTCGAAGAGGTAGGTGGGGACGGGGTCGGAACCGGCGAACACCACCTCGACCGCCAGCATCACGCGGGACAGCTCGCCGCCGGAGGCGCCCTTGGCGATGGGGCGCGGCTGCGCACCGGGGTGCGGGGCGAGGAGCAGTTCGACCTCGTCCGTGCCCGTGGGCCCGTACGCGACCGGCCGGCCGCCGACCTCGACGCCGTCGGCGGGGTCCTCGACCCCGGCCTGCCGGATGTCGATGGTGACGCGGGCGTGCGGCATCGCCAGCGAGGCGAGCTCGGCCGTGACGGCGGCGGCGAACCGCTCCGCCGCCTCGGTCCGGGCGTCCGTCAGCGCCTGCGCCAGGCCGGACAGTTCGGCGCGCAGCCCGTCGCGCTCGGCCGTGAGCTCCGCGATCCGGTCGTCGTCGCCGTCGAGTTCGGTGAGGCGCGCCGCGCCCCGCTCGGCCCAGGCCAGCACGCCGTCGATGCCCTCGGGCCCCTCGGCGTCCGTGCCGTACTTGCGGGTGAGCTGCGTGAGCGCGGACCGCCGCTCCTCCACCGCCGCCAGCCGCAGCGGGTCGGCGTCGAGGTCGTCGGCGTACCCGGCCAGCTCTCCGGCCACGTCCGCGAGGAGGATCCCGAGCTCGCCGATCCGCTCGGCGAGCGCGCCGAGCTGCGGGTCGTGCGACCGTACGGTCTCCAGCGCCCGGTGCGCCCCGGCGACCAGCGTGTTCGCGTCGACGCCCTCGGGGTCCTCCGGATTGCCCGCGAGCGCGGCGTGCGCGAGCGCGGCCGCGGCGGCGAGGGACTCGGCGTGGCCGAGGCGCTCCGCCTCCGCCGCGAGCTCGGCGTCCTCGCCTGGCCGGGGCTCGACCGCGGCGACCTCGTCGAGCCCGAAACGCAGCAGGTCGGCCTCCTGGGCGCGTTCGCGGGCCCGGGTGGTGAGGGTGTCCAGTTCGGTGGCGGCGGCCCGCAGACGGCGGTAGGCGGCCGTGTACTTCTCCAGCGGGACGGCCACGGCGTCACCGGCGTAGCGGTCCAGCGCCTGACGCTGCCGCGCGGGCCGCAGCAGGCCCTGCTGATCGGTCTGGCCGTGGACGGCGACCAGGTCGTCGGCGAGCTCGCCGAGCAGGCCGACGGGTACGGAGCGGCCGCCCAGGTGCGCCCGGGAGCGGCCCTCGGCGGAGACGGTACGGCTGATCAGCAGGGCACCCTCGTCCAGCTCGGCGCCCGCTTCCTCGGCCCGCAGCGCGGCGGGCGCGTCCGGGCGCATGACGATGCGGCCCTCGACGACCGCTGCCTTGGCACCGACCCGTACGAGAGCCGGGTCCGCGCGGCCGCCGAGCAGCAGCCCGAGGCTCGTGACGACCATCGTCTTGCCCGCGCCGGTCTCGCCGGTCACCGCGGTGAATCCGGGCGACAGCTCCACCACCGCGTCGTCGATGACCCCGAGCGACCGTATCCGCATCTCCTCAAGCACGCCCAAGACCATACCGAGGTTTCACCGGTGCCATGTGACGCCGCAGCGTGACCTGTCACCGAACGGGCGGAACCGCCCGGTGGAGGTGACCCCGCCCCGGTCCGGTCGTTGGACTCGGCCGCCCGCGCGGCCGCAGCCCCGCGGCCGCTCTCAGTGCGGTGCGCCGCGCCAGCCGGACACCGGGAGGGCGAACTTCGCCACCAGGCGGTCCGTGAAGGACGCGTGGTGCAGCCGGGCGAGCCGGACCGGGACGGCGCCACGGCGGACCTCCACGCGGGCTCCCGCGGGCAGCTCCAGGGTGCGGCGCCCGTCACACCACAGGACGCCGTGCGGGGTGCCCGTCTGGACCTCGACGGCGAGCACGGAGGTCGGCGAGGTCACCAGCGGCTTCGCGAAGAGCGCGTGGGCGCTGATCGGCACCATGAGCAGGGCTTCCACCTCGGGCCACACCACCGGCCCGCCGGCCGAGAACGCGTACGCCGTGGAGCCGGTGGGGGTCGCGCAGACGATCCCGTCGCAGCCGAAGCCGGTCACGGGCCGCCCGTCGATCTCCAGGACCACTTCGAGCATCCGCTCGGGGGACACCTTCTGCACGGCGGCCTCGTTCAGCGCCCAGTCGGTGTGGACGACGTCGCCGTTGGTGCGCACCACCACGTCGAGCGTCATCCGCTCTTCGACCTCGTACGACCGGGTGACCACCCGGTCCACGACCTTGTCCAGGTCGTCGCGCTCCGCCTCCGCGAGGAAGCCGACGCGGCCCAGGTTGACCCCGAGCATCGGGACCCCCGAGCTGCGCGCGAACTCCGCGCCGCGCAGCAGCGTCCCGTCGCCGCCCAGCACGATCAGCAGTTCGCAGCCGTCGAGCACCCCGGGCGTCGCCTCGGCGACCAGTTCGACCTCGTCGGGCAGCGGAAGGTCCGCCGCCTCGTGTTCGAGGACCCGTACCCCCAGCCCGCAGCGCAGCAGTCCCTTGACGACCAGCTCCGCACTGCGGATCGCGGCCGGACGCCCGGTGTGCGCGAGCAGGAAAACAGTCCGCGCCTGTGCGGAACCTGTCGTTTCAGTTGTCACCGCGGCCCCTCCGCCACTGCACGGTCAACATCCGCCGGGTCGAGTGCCGGTGCCCCCGCCCGCATCCACAGAAAGTACTCGACGTTCCCCGAGGGCCCCGGCAGGGGACTCGCGGTCACGCCGAGCACGCCGAGCCCCAGCTCCCCCGCCTGCCGTGCCACCTCGCGCACCGCCTCGGCCCGCAGCTCCGGGCTGCGGACCACGCCGCCGCTGCCGAGCCGGTCCTTGCCCACCTCGAACTGCGGCTTGACCATCAGCACCAGGTCCGCGCCGGGCGCGGTGCAGCGCACCAGGGCCGGCAGGACCAGGCCGATGGAGATGAAGGAGAGGTCGCCGACGACCAGGTCCACGGGGACCCCGTCGATCTGCTCGGTCGTCAGCTCGCGGACGTTCGTGCGGTCCTTCACGGTGACCCGCTCGTCGCTCTGCAGCGACCAGGCGAGCTGGCCGTAGCCGACGTCGACGGCGACGACGTGGGCGACGCCCGCCCGCAGCAGCACGTCCGTGAAGCCGCCCGTCGAGGCGCCCGCGTCGAGGGCCCGCCGTCCTTCGACGCGCAGGCCGAGCGGGGTGAAGGCCGCGAGGGCCCCGGCCAGCTTGTGGCCGCCGCGGGAGACGTAGTCGGGGTCGTCGTCGTCCTCGAGGACGACGAGCGCGGCGCTCGTCTCGACCTGCGTGGCGGCCTTGGTCGCGGTGGCGCCGCCGACGGTGACCCGCCCCGCGGCGATCAGCTGGGCCGCGTGCTCCCGCGACCGGGCCATCTTGCGGCGCACCAGTTCGGCGTCCAGGCGGCGGCGTGCCACTCCTGCCACGTTCGGTTCAGCTCCTGTTTTCGTACGGACCAGAGGCGGGGTTCGCGTCGAGCGCGGTCAGCGCGTCACGCAATCCCCTGTGCACATCCTCGTACACCTCGACGTGGCCATCCGCCGGGAGGTGGTCGGCATCGGCCAGCCGCTCCAGCCCGGCGTCGATCTCGGGCCGGCCGGTGGGGGTGCGCTCCACCCCGAGCGGGGCGGCCGCGTGCCCCGGCCCGTGATCGGTGCCGGTGCCGGTGCCCGTGTCGGTGCCCGTGTCGGGCGAGGGGTCGGTCATGCCACGACGCTACCGCGAAGCTCACGTGTGACGGTGCAATGTGACCGGTCAGCGTGCACGACCCTGAGGTACGGTCGGGAACACCATGGCAACGATCGAACAGTGTCGGCACGCACTCGACAAGCTCTCCGACAGCATGGCGCGCGCCGACGGCGACGTGCGGGACGCGACCGCGCTCAACCGCTCCCTCAGCTGCCACATCACCGATCTGGACAGCACCTTCCGCGGGCGGCTGGAGAACGGCCGGATCCATGTCGACGCCACCGAGCCGGGCCCGCCCCGCAGCAAGGCGCAGATCCGGCTCGCGATGTCCGGCGACGACCTCGTCGCCCTGGTCGGCGGCGAGCTGAACTTCGCGAAGGCCTGGGCCTCCGGCCGGGTCAGGCTGGAGGCAGGCTTCCGCGACCTGCTGCGCCTCAGGACGCTGCTGTGACCACCGGGGCCTTGCCGCGGGCCTGCCGCGCGGCCGGCACCACGAGCGGGGTGCCCGTCTCCGGGTCGTCGATGATCTGACAGCGCAGCCCGAAGACCTCCTCGACGAGCCCGGCCGTCACGATCTCGCCCGGCGCACCTTCCGCGACCACCTTCCCGGCGCGCATCGCGATCAGGTGGGTGGCGTAGCGGGCCGCGTGGTTGAGGTCGTGCAGCACCGCGACCAGCGTCCGCCCCTGCTCCTCGTGCAGCTCCGCGCACAGGTCGAGGACGTCGATCTGGTGCTGGATGTCCAGGTACGTCGTCGGCTCGTCGAGCAGCAGCAGGGGCGTCTGCTGCGCGAGCGCCATCGCGATCCACACCCGCTGCCGCTGGCCGCCCGACAGCTCGTCGACGGCCCGGTCGGCCAGCTCGGCCACTCCGGTGGAGGTCATGGATTCGAGGACGATCCGCTCGTCCTCGGGAGACCACTGGCGCAGCAGCCCCTGGTGCGGGTACCGGCCGCGCGAGACCAGGTCGGCCACGGTGATGCCGTCGGGCGCGATCGAGGACTGGGGCAGCAGGCCGAGGGTCTTCGCGACCTTCTTCGCCGGCAGGGAGCCGATGGCCTGCCCGTCGAGCAGCACCCGCCCGGCGGACGGCTTCAGCATCCGCGAGAGCGCGCGCAGCAGGGTCGACTTGCCGCAGGCGTTGGGCCCCACGATCACGGTGAAGGAGTTGTCGGGTATCTCGACCGACAGGTTCTCGGCGATGACCCGCTGGTCGTAGCCGAGGGTGACGTTCTCCGCGGTCAGCCGCTGCACTTCCGTACTCCTTGAACCACTCGAACCCTGCGAACCATTCGAACCCTGCGATTCCCGCGAACCCTGCGACCCCTGCGAACCGGGCAAGCCACTGGGACGACGTGCCATCAGATCCGCCCCGCCTTGCGCTCGGAGACCAGCAGCCACAGCAAGTAGACGCCGCCGACCAGCCCGGTCACCACACCCACCGGCAGCTGGTCGGCCCCGAAGGCCTGCTGCGCGGCCCAGTCCGACGCCACCAGCAGCACGGCGCCCATCAGCGCCGACGACAGCAGGTTCGACCCCGGCGACCGGGTCAGCCGCCGGGCCAGCTGCGGAGCCGCCAGCGCCACGAACGCGATCGGCCCCGCGGCCGCGCTCGCCGCCGTGGTCAGCATCACCGCCGCGATCATCAGCAGCATCCTGGTCCGCTCGACCTTCACACCCAGCGCGTACGCCGCGTCGTCGCCCATCTCCATGATCCGCAGAGTCCGCCCCCGGCTGAGGATCAGCGGGAACAGCACCGCGCACGTCGCGAGCAGCGGCCACACCTGGGCCCAGTCACGGCCGCTCAGCGAGCCGGTCAGCCACACCGTGGCGCGGGCCGCGTCCACGTATTTCGCCTTGGTCAGCAGGTACTGGATCACCGCGAGCAGGATCGCCGAGCAGCCGATGCCGACGAGCACGAGCCGGTAGCCGTGCACACCCTGCTTCCAGGCCAGCAGGTACACCCCGACGCCGGCGACCAGTCCGCCCAGCAGCGCACCCCCGGCGACGGCCGTGGCCCCGGCGTGGAAGAGCACGATCGCGACGAGCGCGCCCACCGCCGAGCCGTAACTGAAACCCAGGATGTCGGGCGACGCGAGCGGGTTGCGGGACACCGACTGGAAGACCGCGCCGGCCATCCCGAGCGCGGCCCCGACGAGCAGCCCCACCAGCACCCGCGGCATCCGCAGGTCCCGGACGATGAACTCGTCCGACGGATAGCCGTTGCCCATCAGGGTCTTCACGACGTCCACCGGCGCGATCGGGTAGTCCCCCGTACCGATCAGGAAGACGGCCGCCAGCAGCGCGGCGGCCAGCAGCAGCACTCCGGCCGCCACCGCCCGCGGCTCGACCCGCAGCGACATCCCGCCGGGCGCGCGCAGGGCCCGCGGCCGGGGGTTTCCGGCCCGCAGTTTCACGGTCACAGCTGAGCCATCCTCTTGCGCCGTACCAGGTAGATGAAGACGGGCCCGCCGATGAGCGCGGTGACGATGCCCACCTGAAGTTCCGCGGGCCGGGTGACGACCCGCCCGATCACGTCCGCGCCGAGGAGCAGCACCGGTGACAGGACCGCCGAGTACGCCAGCAGCCACCGCAGGTCGGGCCCGGTGAACAGCCGCGCGAAGTGCGGGATCATCAGGCCGATGAAGACGATCGGCCCGCAGGCGGCGGTGGCCGCACCACACAGCAGTGTGATGGCCGCCATGGCACCGATGCGGGTGCGCGTCAGATGGGCGCCCAGTGCCCGCGCCGTGTCGTCGCCCATCGCCATCGCGTTCAGCGGCCGCCCCAGGCACAGCGCCAGCACGGCGCCGACCACGATGAACGGCGCCACCTGCCGGACGGTGTCCATGTTCGCGGAGGCCAGCGAGCCGACCGTCCAGAACCGGAGCTTGTCCAGCGCCTTGGAGTCCATGAGCTGCACGGCGTTGATGTAGCCGACGAGCGCCGCGCTGGCCGCGGTCCCGGCCAGTGCGAGCCGCACCGGTGTCGCACTGCGGCTGCCGCCGAGCACGTACACGAGGACCGAGACCGCCGCGGCGCCCGCGAAGGCGTACCAGACGAACTCGCTAAGCGAGGAGGCCCCGAGGAAGCTGATGGCCGAGACCACGGCGGCCGCGGCGCCCGCGTTCACGCCCAGGATGCCCGGCTCGGCGAGCGGATTGCGGGTCAGCGCCTGCATCACCGCGCCCGACAGGCCGAGCGCCAGCCCGACCAGCAGCCCGAGCAGGGTCCGCGGCACCCGCACGTCGCGTACGACCACGTCCGTCACGGTGCCCGAGTAGTGGAACAGGCCGTGCCAGACCTGGTCCAGCGGCATCTGACGGGCGCCCACGGCAATGCTCGCGGTCGCGATCACCGCCAGCAGGGCGAGCGAGGCCAGCAGACCTGCGGCACGCACCGTATGACGGGAGCGGGGCGCGGCAGCCGGCGCGGCGCTCTGTTCTGGGGGACTCTCGACCAACACGGAGGTTAGGTTAGCCTACCCTCCTGACCGGACGAGAGCCCGGGATGATCACAGCTGCCGCGGCAACTCCCCGCGCTCACAGTCCGAGCCGTACCAGCGCCTTTCCGGCGTCCAGCGTGCAGGACCCCTCCCCCGCACGGGTCCAGGCCGCCGCGCACAGCGCCCGCAGCCCGTCCATCGGCTCCCCGCTCCCCTCGTCGCCGTCGAGCACGAGCTCACCACCGCGCGCCGCCGCCGTCCAGCCCCCGCAGCGGAAGCCGTCCCCGGCCTCCGTGACCTCCGGCTGCCCGGTCAGCAGCCCCCGCAGGTCCGCGTCGACGTACGTCGGCCGGTACTTCGGCTCCGCCGCCAGCAGCAGCGCCGCGTCCGTCACCCCCGTCAGCACGAGCAGCGAGTCCACGTCGCCGTTGAACGCACCCTCGATGTCCGTGTCCAGCCGGTCCCCCACCACCAGCGGCCGCTCGGCACCGGTCCGCAGGATCGTCTCGCGGTGCATCGGGGGCAGGGGCTTCCCCGCCACCTGCGGCTCCGCACCCGTGGCGATCCGTACGACCTCCACGGCCGCGCCGTTGCCCGGCGCGATCCCCCGCGCACTGGGAATCGTCAGGTCGGTGTTGGACGCGAACCACGGCACGCCCCGCGCGATCGCGTACGCCGCCTCCGCGAAGCGCCCCCACGCCAGGTCCGGCCCGCCGTACCCCTGCACCACCGCGGCCGGCCCGTCGTCCGCCGACTCGACCGGCACCAGCCCCCGCTCGCGCAGCGCGACCCGCAGCCCCTCCCCGCCGATCACCAGCACCTTCGCACCGGCAGGCACCTGCTCCGCGATCAGCCGGGCCACCGCCTGCGCCGACGTGATCACGTCACCGGCCACGGTCGGGATGCCCAGCTCGGTCAGGTGCTCGGCGACCGCGTCGGGCGTACGCAGCGCGTTGTTCGTGACGTACGCGAGGTGCATGCCGTCCGCCCGCGCCGCCCCCAGCGACGGCACCGCGTGCGCGATCGCCCGGCCCCCGGCGTACACCACGCCGTCGAGGTCCAGCAGAGCCGTGTCGTACGCCTGGTGGAGGCTGCGCGCGCTGCCCGCGGGCCTGGTCCTGCTCTGCCGGATCATCCTGTCCGCTCCTCATACGAATACGCCTGATTCAGTACGCCTCCCCCGATCATCCCGCATCGCGAGACGCGACTTACCATGCATCAATGACCACACCTCGGCCTGCAGAGCAGGGACTGCGTCTGATCCCGTTCCATGGACTGCGCTACGTCCCCGAGCGGGTCGGCAGCCTCGCCGCCGTCACGTCGCCACCGTATGACGTCGTCGTACGGCCGGACGGTCTGAACCACCTCGAATCCGCGGACCCGCACAACATCGTCCGGCTGATCCTCCCGCAGGCCGACACCCCCGAGGCCCGCAACGCCCAAGCCGCGCAGACCCTGAGCGACTGGCTCGCCGAGGGCGTCCTCAGCCCCGATCCCGCCCCCGCCCTGTACGTGTACGAGCAGCAGCGCGGCGAGCTGCTCCAGCGCGGGGTGATCGGCGCGCTGGCCCTCTCGGGCGCGGAGGCGGGCATCGTCCTGCCCCACGAGGACGTCATGCCGCACGTCGTCACCGACCGCGCGGGCCTGATGCGCGCGACGTCCGCCAATCTGGAGCCGCTGCTCCTGACGTACCGCAGCGACGGCGCGCACACCGGCGCGGCCGCGGTGGTCGAGGAGACCGTGCAGCGCGAGCCGCTGCTGTCGACGACCACCGAGGACGGCTTCCACCACCGGCTGTGGGCGATCACCGACCCCGCCGGCTTGGAGCTGGTGACCACCGACCTGGCCCGCCGCCAGGCCCTCATCGCCGACGGCCACCACCGCTGGGCCACCTACCTGCGGCTCCAGTCCGAGCACGAGGGCGCGGGCGAGTGGGACTTCGGCCTGGTCCTCCTCGTGGACACGGTCCGCTACCCCCTCCAGGTCCGCGCCATCCACCGGATGCTGCGGCGGCTCCCGGTCGGTGACGCGCTGGCCGCACTGGAGGGCTCGTTCCGCATCCGCCCGGTCGACGGCCCGCTGGAGCACGCCATGGCGTCCCTGGGGGCGGCGGCGGCCGAGGGCAACGCCTTCCTCCTCGCCGGGGACGGTACGTTCCACCTTGTCACCGACCCGGATCCGGAGCTCATCGAGCGTACGGTCCGGCGCGACCGCCCCGAGGCCTGGCGCCGCCTCGACGCGACGATCCTGCACGCCACCCTGCTCGACCACCTGTGGCACATCCCCGACTCGCCCGAGCACATCGCGTACATCCACGACACCGAGGCCTCGGTGGAGATGGCCGAGCGGCACGGCGGCACGGCGGTGCTCCTGCACCCGGTCCGGGAGGACGTGGTGCTGGACCTGGCCCGCCAGGGCGTGACGATGCCGCGCAAGTCGACGTCGTTCGGCCCCAAGCCGGCGACCGGCCTGGTCCTGCGCAGCCTGACCTGAGGCCGGCCCGGACACCCCGGACACGACGAAGGGCGGTATCCCCTGCGGGATACCGCCCTTCTCTCAGTCCGCCGGCCCTCAGGCCTTGGTGTCGTCGCCGTCCGCGTCGGACTCCGACCGGCCGACGGGCTCGTACTCCTCGTCGTCCTCGTCGTAGTACTCGGTCACGTCGCCGGCGGCTTCTGCGGCCGCCACCTCGGCGGCGTCCTCGTCGTCGTCCGCGTCGTCAGCCTCGTCCTCGAGGTCCTGGTCCATGGCGTCGACGAACTCGACCCCGTCCAGCTCGGCCAGACGGTCGGACGCGTCCGTGGCCCCGTCCTTGTCGGCCTCGACGGTCTTCGCGAACCACTCGCGCGCCTCGTCCTCACGGTCGGCGGCGAGGAGCGCGTCGGCGTACGCGTACCGCAGTCGCGCGGTCCACGGCTGCACCGAGCTGGAGGCCAGCTCGGGGCTCTGCAGGGTCACGATGGCGGCGTCGAGCTGCCCCATGTCCCGGCGGGCACCGGCGGCGACGAGCCGCATCTCGACCTGACCGGCCTTGTCGAGCTTCTGCACCTCGGGCTCGCCGGCCATGGCCAGCGCCCGCTCCGGGCGGCCGAGGCCACGCTCGCAGTCGGCCATGACGGGCCACAGCTCCACGGACCCGGTCATCCGGCGGGCGGCACGGAACTCCGCGAGGGCCTCGCTGTACTTCTGCGTGGCGTACGCGGCGAAGCCGGCGGCCTCACGGACGGCAGCCACGCGCGACGCGAGCCGCAGGGCGATGCGCGAGTACGCGTACGCCTGCTCCGGCTCCTCGTCGATGAGTCGGGCGACCATGACCAGGTTGCGGGAGACCTCCTCGGCCAGACCCTTGGGCAGGCTCAGCAGCTCCTGGCGCACATCGGCGTCGATCTCGTCGCCGGTGACGTCCTCGTCGATCGGGAGGCGCTTGACCGGCTCGCGGTCACGGTCGCGGAAGTCGCGGTCGCGGTCCTCGCCGCGCCCGTAGCCACCACGGTCGTCGCGCCCGCGGTACCCGCCGCGGTCTCCACCGCGGTCGTCCCGGCGGTCGTCACGGCCGCGGTACCCGCCACGGTCGCCACCGCGGTCATCGCGGCGCTCGAAGCCACCGGACGGACGGCCGCCACGGTCGTCACGGCGGAAGCCGCCGGACGGACGGTCGTCGCGACGGAAACCACCGCGGTCACCGCCACGGTCGCCACCGCGATCGTCACGGCGATCGAAGCTGCCACCGGGACGGCCGCCACGGTCATCACGACGGTCATCACGACGGAACCCACCCGAAGGACGGTCATCGCGACGGAACCCGCCGCGGTCGCCACCGCGGTCGTCACGGCGCTCGAAGCCGCCCGAGGGGCGGTCGTCACGGCGGAAGCCGCCACGGTCGCCACCACGGTCGCCACCGCGGTCGTCACGGCGCTCGAAGCCGCCCGAGGGGCGGTCGTCACGGCGGAAGCCACCGCGGTCGCCACCGCGGTCGTCATCGCGGCGGAAGGAGGGGCGGTCGTTGTCACGGCGGAAGCCGCCGGAGGGGCGGTCGTCGCGACGGAAACCACCGCGGTCACCGCCACGGTCGCCACCGCCGGTGGGACGCCCGCCACGGTCGTCACGGCGCTCGAAGCTGCCACCCGGACGGCCGCCACGGTCATCACGGCGGAACCCGCCCGAAGGACGGTCATCGCGACGGAAACCGCCACGGTCACCGCCGCCAGTGGGCCGGCCGCCGCGGTCGTCGCGGCGGTAACCGCCGCGGTCACCACCACGGTCACCGCCGCGGTCGTCGCGGCCCCCGCGGTAGCCGCCCCTGTCGCCGCCGTCGCTTCGACGCGGCTCGCGCTCCGGACGATCGTCGGGAGAGTTGGTGGACATGGGTGTGACTCCTGTCTTCGGGGTACCGCAGTCATTCTCGCGCAACCGGCGTGCGGCCGCGCTTCGGCAAAATACAAAACAAAAAAGGACCTTTGGTCCCAGCGTTGAACGCTGGGACCAAAGGTCCTTTGAAAGATTGTTCGGCGGTGTCCTACTCTCCCACAGGGTCCCCCCTGCAGTACCATCGGCGCTGAAAGGCTTAGCTTCCGGGTTCGGAATGTAACCGGGCGTTTCCCTAACGCT
>NZ_JBVJWO010000011.1:238886-245828 GCF_055602345.1 Streptomyces sp. NPDC037401 | reverse complement strand
ACCCGCGGGGGCCGTGGGACGTGACGGTCGCGCACTCGTTGCCCACCGCCGGGTTCAGGGCCGCGGCGCCGTCGACGCTGTTGCCGCAGACGTTCACCGGGATGTGGACCGGGACCTGGACGAGGTTGCCGGAGAGCACGCCGGGGGAGTGGGCGGCCTTGCCGTGCGCCTCGGAGTCGGCCAGGGCGGGAGAGGCGGCGCCGGCCGCCATCAGGACACCGGCGACAATCGCAGCACTCTTCGTGTACTTCATTTTGAATATCCTTCCCGCAGAGGTGTATGCCGCATACACGACCCTCGCGCTGCGCACACAGTTTCCTGTCCGTCAACACCGCTGCAGTATGAGTAACGAGTGGCTCCGGAAAAGGAAACCGCGCAATATGGGGGAGTGTTCCGGAGTTCACTCCGATGCTCTCGCGGTGCTCGTCGGGCCGAATTTTCGGCAGGTATTACCCGGGTGAATTGACCCGGGAATTCACTGCACCGGAAGCGGGAGGCGAGACGACGAGACCGCCGCGACCCGCGAGGGTGCGGCGGCCTCGTGTGCGAGGAGTGGCGGGGCTCAGCTGCCGACGGCGCCGTTGCCGGACAGGATCGGGATGTTGCTGAGGATGTGCGAGAGCGGCTCGTCGCCCTTGGCCTGGGTGGAGTTCTCGGTGCACTGCTGGTTCTGCGGCGCGGACAGGATCGGGACGTCCTGCAGGACGCCGACCGCGGCGAGGCCGGCGAGGCCCTGGAGGTTGGCCTTGGCCGGGAGCGCGATGCACGGCTTGTTGAGCGAGCCCTGGATGAGCGCCATCTGCGGGCTCATGTTGCCGTGCGTGGACTGGTTGCCGTAGATCTGGGCGGCGCCGTTGCCGTTGACGCTGGTCACGCCACCGTCGTTCCCGATAGCCATCGCCTGCGTCGCGCCCATGCCCACGACGGAGGCCGCGACCGCCGCCGTGGCCATCATCTTCTTGATCACTGTCGTCCCTTTTCTGAAAGATTGCCCGGTAACGGGAGCAACCGGATCAACTGCCCGGCCATGGTTTGGGTTGCGTCTCTTCACCCGAATGGCGGTGTGGACGCGGAAGTGCCCGGCTCGCGCGTCCGCGCGCGCCGGGCGCTCCAACTACCCTTGCAGACAGGGCTACTTGTTCACGCAGGTGTTGCCGAAAGCCGGGTTCAGCAGTGCGATCACATTGACGGTGTTGCCACACACGTTCACCGGCACGTGCACCGGCACCTGGACGAGGTTCCCGCTGAGGACACCCGGAGAGCCCGCGGCGACACCCTCGGCGCTCGCGCCGCTCCCGCCGTGTGCGGAGGCCAGGCCGGCGCCGCCCATCAGCACCGCAGCACTCGCGACCGCCATCGTGGTGCCGCGGATCAGCCTCTTCTTCATCTCCGATTTTCCTTTCGGTTCGAACAATGGTGCACCCCCATAACGACCCGTCTTGCGTGAGGGTGCGCACGATCGCCCAAAAGGCCGTACGCGCGAGTCCGACGTGATTTCCCCCCCGATTTCTGACAAAGTGCACTCCTGTTTTGACGCCTTGATCGAAATTGGAGACCGGGTCATGCCGAAGGCTGCGAAGTCGATTGGGCGTACGGCCTTCCGTGCCCTCGCCGCGCTGTCGTGTCTGGGGCTTTCGGTGACACTTCCGGCAGCCTGGGCGGCTCCGCCGGAGCCCTCCCTCCAGCAGGAATCCGCCCGGCTCCCCTTCACGCAGCGCTACCACGCGGTCCAGCGCGGCGGGCTGGTGCGGGCCTCCAACTCGGGCATCAGCTGCGGTCGGCGCAAGGACCAGGACTCGAAGGTCTGCCGCGAGGTCAAGCGGGGCGCCGCCGGGGTCAACAGCGACTTCGACATGTTCTACAGCGACCTGGACCGCGACCCGAACACGTACAACTCCACCCGGGCCGAGCTGCGGATCCCGGATGGCGCCAGAGTGACGTACGCGCGGCTCTACTGGGGCGGGAACCTCCGCGTCGGGGAGCAGAAACCGCCGGAGGACAACGGCCGCGTGCTGATCGCCGAGCCGCGCGGGGAGTACAAGGACGTCCTGGCCGACACCCGGATCGGGCACCGTACGGCCGATGGAAGCGACGCCTACCAGGCGTCGGCCGACGTGACCCCGCTCGTGCAGAAGTTCGGCACGGGCGTCTGGACGGTGGCGCAGCTGAACATCGCGATGGGCAGCTCGGAGGTCGGCGCCTGGGGCGGCTGGACCCTCGTCGCGGCGTACGAGCACCCGAAGGAGCCGCTGCGGGAGCTGTCGCTCTGGGACGGCTTCGAGGCCCTGGCCGACGGGGGGTCGGGCACTGCCGCCGAAGCCGCGACGGTCAGGCTCGACGGGATGAACGTGCCCGCGGGCGCCGCAGGGCGGGCCGGGATGGTCGGCTACGACGGGGACCGGGGCGTCCTCGGGGACTCACTCGGTGTGACGGCGGACAACGGTCGCCGCGTCAGCCTCAGCGATTCCGAGAATCCGTTCAACGACGTCATGAATTCCACGATCACGGATTTCGGCCGACCCACGCCGAAGCGGCAGCCTAATCATATTAATAGTCTCGGATATGACGCTGATGTGTTCGATATCAGTCCCGCGCTGTCCGGTGGCGCCCGCAGCCTGACCTTCAGGTTCGAGGCCGAAGACCAGGGTCATTTCCTCGGCGTGCTCTTCGTACAGGCAGACGCACGCCGCTGAATCGTACGGAGACCGCTCGACGTGCAGTCAGGCTCGCAAACTCAATCGCACGCGTCGGCCGGAGACCGGCTGACCGTCCTCCACCTCGTCCAGCCCGTGGACGGCGGAGTCGCCAGGGTCGTCACCGACCTCGTCCGGGCCCAGGCCCGGGAGGGGCTGCGGGCCGTCGTGGGCTGCCCGCCCGGCGGTGAACTCGCCGCCGCCGCCCGGGAGGCCGGTGCCGAGGTCCACACCTGGCGGGCAGGCCGGGCCCCCGGCCCCGCGCTGGCCGCCGAGACGCTCGGCGCCGCCCGGCTCGTCGAGCGGGTCCGCCCGGACCTGCTGCACGCCCACAGCGCCAAGGCGGGGCTGGCCGGACGGCTGGCCGTGCGCGGCGACCTGCCCACCCTCTTCCAGCCGCACGCCTGGTCCTTCGACGCCGTCGGCGGCACCACCGCCGCACTCGCCCTCAGATGGGAGCGGTTCGGGGCCCGTTGGGCCGACCGGGTGCTCTGCGTCAGCGAATCCGAACGGCGTGCCGGGGAGGCCGCCGGGATCGCCGCCCGCTGGTCGGTGATCCGCAACGGCGTCGACCTCGACCGGTTCCGGCCGGGCGGCGGCGAGGAGCGGGCCGTGGCCCGCGCGGCCCTCCCCCTCCTCTCCCAGTCCTCCCCGCAGGGACCGCTGGCCGTCTGTGTCGGCCGGCTGTGCCAGCAGAAGGGCCAGGACGTGCTGCTGCGCGCCTGGCCGGAGGTCACCGCCCAGGCGCCCACCGCCCGGCTCGTGCTCGTCGGGGACGGCCCGGACGCCGAGCGGCTGCGCCACGCGGCCCCGCCGGGCGTCCTGTTCGCGGGAGCCGCCACGGACATCAGGCCGTGGCTTCAGGCCGCCGATCTCGTTGTACTGCCGTCGCGTTGGGAAGGCATGGCGCTCGCCCCGCTGGAGGCCATGGCCTGCGGCCGACCGGTCGTGGTGTCCGACGTCAGCGGCGCCCGCGAAAGCCTGCCGCCCGGTCAGGCGCAGCTGTGCCTGGTACCGCCGGAGGATCCGACGGCGCTGGCCAAGGCGCTGGGCCGGCTGCTCGCCGAACCGCGGCTGCTCGACACGCTGGGGCGCCAGGCCCAGGAGCACGCGCGTACCGAGTTCGACGTGCGGCGCACCACGGCCGCGGTCACCGGCCTGTACCACGAACTGCTGGGCCGGCCCCAGCCCTTGACCGAGGAGCGCAACAGCCGATGACCATGGAGAGCGCACACGCGCCGCACACCGGTCGGAAGGGCGCGGGACCCGCTGCGGCACCGCCCGGCGGCACGGCCGTCCGGCCCGCGGTGACCTCGATCCACCCGCCCCGCGCACCGCAGGCCGAGCAGGCCCGGCCGACCGTGCGCCCGCAGCGCGTGCGCCGCCGCGCCGGAGTGCTCCCGCTCGCCACCGCCGACGCCCTGGCCGTGGCCCTGACCACCGCGGCCGCGCCGGGGCTGGACTGGTCGCCGCAGGCCGCCGCGCCGCTCGCGGTGCTGTCCCTGGCGCTGCACGCACAGGCCGGGCTCTACCGGCCCCGGCTCTCTCCCTCGGCGCTGCTCGAACTGCCCGCGCTGATCGGCCGTTCGGTGGTGCTCTGGTGTGCCGCGGCCGCCGTGATGGCGGCGCTCGACCCCCGGCACGCCGTCGGCTGGAGCGGGCTGGCGGCCGCTGTCGGCCTTCAGGTCGTACTGACGTGCGCGGGACGCGGGTTTGTCCACCAGCTGCGACGCCGGACCGCGGTGCGCAGGCCGCGCTCCGCGCTCGTGGTCGGTCCGGGCACGGGTGCGCGGGCCGTGGCGGCCGCGCTCCAGGGGCGGGCCGAGTACGGGCTGCGCCCGGTCGGGCTCGCGGACCCGGGACCGTCCGCGGAGGCCGAGGCGGGCGGAGCGCTGCCGGTGCTGGGCACTCATGAGGACGTACGCCGGGCAGTGATCCAGAATTCCGTGCGCGAGGCCGTCTTCACCCGGCCGCCCGAGGCGGACGAGCGCACCGCCGCCCTGGTCCGGCTCTTCCACGACCACGGGTGCCGGCTCTGGCTCGCCGACCCGGCGGGCACCGCCAAGGTGACCGGCATGCGGGTGGCCCAGCCCGGTGACCAGCTGTGGGGCTTCGCCGTACAGCCGCTGCTGCCCCGCCCCGCCCGCCCGCTGGAGCGGTGCGCCAAGCGGCTGATCGACGGTCTGCTCGCCGCCCTCGCGCTGCTCGCCGCCGCGCCGGTGATGGCGCTGTGCGCCCTGGCCGTACGGCTCTCCGACGGCCCGGGGGTGATCTTCCGTCAGGAGCGGGTCGGCCTCTACGGACGCCCCTTCACCCTGCTGAAGTTCCGCACCCTGCGGCCGGAGAACGAGCACGAGTCCGCGACCCGGTGGACCGTGGCCAACGACCACCGGATGAGCCTGGTCGGCAGCTTCCTGCGCAAGTCCTCCCTGGACGAGCTGCCCCAGCTGTGGAACGTCGTACGGGGTGACATGAGCCTGGTCGGGCCGCGACCCGAACGGCCCTTCTTCGTGGCGAAGTTCAGCAGTGTCCACCCCGGCTACGAAGCCCGGCACCGGATGCCCGTCGGCATCACGGGCCTCGCCCAGATCAACGGGCTGCGCGGAGACACCTCCATCGAGGACCGCGCCCGGTTCGACAACCACTACATCGACACCTGGTCGCTCTGGCAGGACGTGTGGATCCTGGCCCGCACCGCGGCCTCCTTCTTCCGCTTCCGGCTGGGAGGCAGCTGACCATGAGCAGCGTCGCGCCCGCACCGCTCGCCCTGCCCGCACTCCCCGTACTCCTGCGCCGCCACTGGCCGCTGCTGCCGCTGGCCGCGACCGTCCTGCTCCTCCTGCTCCCGCTGCCCGCCGGCGACGCCACCGCCTCCGGCAAGGTCGCCCCCGCCGACGCGGCCTCGCTGCTGCTCGTCGCCGTCTGCGCGCTCCAGGCGCTGCGCGGCCGGGTGCGGCCGCTGAGCCCCCTCGCCGCACTGATCATCGGACTGCCCGCGGTCGGCCTCGCCGTCGCCACCGTCACCGCCGGCGATCCGTACGCCGCCCTGCCCGGCTTCGTGCGCTACCTCCAGGTGTTCGTGCTCGTGCCGGCCGCCGTGGTGCTGCTGGTCCGCGACGCGCGCGAATTCCGGCTGGCGGGCGGGTGCTTCGTCGTCCTGGCGCTCGTCCAGGGCGCCGTGGGCGTGATGCAGTACGTCACCCGCACCGGGGCGTCCTACCAGGGCGAGTACATCCGCGCGGTGGGGACCTTCGGGCCCGGCGACGTCATGGGCATGGCCACCGTCGTGGCGTACGGGCTGGTCGTGGCGACCGCCGTGGCGCTCGCCCCGGAGGGCACCGTGAACCGGCGGCTCCGCAGGGCGGCCACCGTCAGCGCCCTCGCCCTCGTCGTACCGCTCGTCCTGTCGTTCAGCCGCGGCGCCTGGATCGCGACCGCGGGGGCCGCCCTCGTGGTGATGCTGATCTCCGGGGTCCGGCGGGCCCTGACGGTCGCCGCCGCCCTCGTCGCGGCCGGCGTCGTGCTCGTCGGCGGCTTCGGCGTCGGCTCCGCGATGATGACGGAGCGGCTGACCAGCATCACCCAGGTCAGCAGCGCCCCCGACCAGTCCGTCACCGACCGGTACACGATGTGGGCAGCGGCCGCGTCCATGTGGCAGGAGCGGCCCGCCGCCGGGGTCGGGCTCAAGGGCTTCCCCGCCCACCGGGACGGCCACGCGACCCTGGGCCTGTCCTCCGGCAGCGACACCGCCGGCGCGGGGCAGGCGTACGTCCGCCAGCCGCTGCTGTCCCCGCACAACATGTACCTGCTGATCCTCAGCGAGCAGGGGCTGATCGGGCTCGTGGCCCTGGCCGGCGGCTGGGCCGCCGTGCTCGTCGCCGGGATCCGCAGGCTGGCCTCCCCCGATCCGGCGGCCCGCCGGATGCGGGACTGCGGACTGCTCGCCACCGGACTGCTGATCTGGCAGCTCACCAACTTCCTCTACGCGGACATCGGCGGACCCTCGACCGTCCTCACCGGTGTGATCTTCGGCCTCGCCTGCTGGTGGGCGCTGACCCCTCGGGACACCCCTGAAGGAGCGCCCTCGCGGTGACCGACACGACGCCCGCCATGGGCATCCAGCGTCCCGGCTTCGCGGGGGAGCCGTACCCCGCGGCGGACGGGGGAACACAAGCGACAGAAGGAAGGAGGAAGACAACGGAAGTTGGGGCGGTGGTTCCCTTCAGAGAGGAGAGGGAGATGACCAAGA
>NZ_JBVJWO010000011.1:119269-238876 GCF_055602345.1 Streptomyces sp. NPDC037401 | reverse complement strand
GCCGGCGGGTCATGCGCCCACCCACCCCTCCTCCTCCCGCCCCTCCCCCCCCCGGGGGGGGGGGGACCCCCCCCCCCCCCCCCCCGGGGCGCCCGCCCGGGCCGGCCGGGCCGAAGCCCCCCGGGGCCGTCGGTCCGGTGCTCCCCTTCAAGGAGCTGGGGCGTCCGCCCGGCGGCCCTCCGCCGCCCGACGATCCCGCGCCCGGGCGGCAGCCGGAGCCATCGGCTCCGCTCGGGCGGTTCCTCGCCAAGGCGGCCGCGGTCACCGCTGTGATGACCGCGGCCGGAGCCGTGCTCGGGCTCCTGCGCGACCAGACCATCGCGCACCTCTTCGGTGCGGGACCCGACAGCGACGCCTTCCTGATCGCGTGGACCGTCCCCGAGATGGCCTCGACGCTGCTGATCGAGGACGCGATGGCGCTGCTGATGGTGCCCGCCTTCAGCCACGCCCTGGCCCGCCGGGCCGCCTCCCGGGCGGGCCTGACCCGGCGCGAGGCGCGCGCCCAGGACCCCGTACGCCTGCTCGTCGGCGCCACCCTGCCGAAGCTGGCCGTCGTCCTGGCGGGCGCGGCCCTCATCCTGGTCATCGCCGCGCCGCTGGTGGTCGGCGTGCTCGCCCCGGGGCTGTCCGACCCGGCCCTGGCGATCCAGTGCACCCGCCTGACCGCCCTCACCGTGCTCACCTTCGGCATCGCGGGCTACTTCAGCGCCGGACTGCGCGCCCACCGCAGCTTCCTCCCGCCGGCCGCGATCTACGTGTCGTACAACGTCGGCATCATCGGCTCGATGCTCGCCCTGCACTCGGTGTGGGGCGTGCGGGCCGCGGCGGCCGGGGTGGCCGTCGGCGGCCTGCTGATGATCCTCGTCCAACTGCCCGGATTCATCCGCCACGTGGGCTTCGGCAACCCGCACGGACGGCAGGCCGCGCGCCACGAACGGGACCGGGACCGGCCCACCCTGCTCGCCTTCGGCATGCTCGCGCCCGTCATCATCTTCGCCGTCTGCCGCCAGTCGCAGGTGCTCGTCGAACGCTTCCTCGCCGCCTCCCTGGCCCCCGGGGCCATCTCGCACCTCAACTACGCGCAGAAGGTCGCGCAGATGCCGATGGTGCTCTCCCTGATGATCTGCACCGTCACCTTCCCCGTGGTCGCCCAGGCCATGGCCGGCGGAGAGCGGGAGAAGGCCCGCCGCCGCGTGGAACAGGACCTCGCCCTCGCCTCCCTCGCCGTCCTGATGGGCACCGCCTTCGTCATCGGCTACGCCCCGCAGATCATCCAAGTCCTCTTCGAGCGCGGCGCCTTCACCCCCCGGGACACCGCGGCCACCGCGAGCATCATGCGCGTCTACGCCGTGGGACTGCTCGGACACTGCCTGGTCGGCGCGCTCAGCAGGCCCTTCTTCTCCACTGCCAAGCCGACGTGGTTCCCCATGGGCGCCATGGCCGCCGGACTCGCGGTCAACATCGCGGCGGGGGCCTTCGCCGTGGGCTGGTGGGGAACGTACGGCATCGCCGCCGCCAACGCCGCCGGCATCTCCACCACCGCGGCCCTGCTCCTGCACGGCCTCGGCACCCGCGTCATCGCCATCCGGGTCCGCCGGGTCGCGATCAGCCTCGGCCGGCTCTCCGCCGCCGCCGCCGCGGCCACCGCCACCGGCTGGCTGGCCGGGCCGATGATCCCCAACTCCCTGCTCAGCGCGGCCCTCGGCTGCCTGCTGGTGCCCGTCATGTTCGTGGCGTCCGGGATGGCCATACAGGCCGTCGACGTCAGCTCCCTGCCCGCTCTCCTGACCCAGAGGTTCCGTCATGTCCGCTGACACGGCGACTGCTGGCGCCCCGCCCGCGCCCCGCTCCCGCGCCCCCAGGACCCCCTGGGTGCTGATGTACCACTCGGTGGCCGAGTTCACCGACCCCGCCGAGGACCCGTACGGCATCACCGTCACCCCCGCCGCCCTCGAGGACCAGCTGCTGTGGCTGCGCTCCCGCGGGCTGCGCGGAGTGTCCGTCGGCGAGCTGCGGGCCGCCCGCGCCGCCGGCCGGGGCGCCGGGCTGGTCGGGCTGACCTTCGACGACGGCTACACCGACTTCCTCGACGTCGCGCTGCCGTTGCTCCAGCGCCACGAGTGCACCGCCACCCTGTTCGTACTGCCCGGCCGGCTCGGTGCGGACAACGTGTGGGACCCGCTGGGCCCGCGCAAGGCCCTGCTCACCGCCGACGGCATCCGCCGCGTGGCCGCCGCCGGGCAGGAGATCGGCTCCCACGGCCTGCTCCACCAGGACCTCACCGCCGCCCCCGACGACGTCCTCGTCCACGAACTGAGCGGCAGCCGCGAGCGGCTGCGCGAGATCACCGGCACCGCGCCGGAGGGCTTCTGCTACCCGTACGGAACCATCGACGGCCGGGTCGTCGAGGCCGCCCGCACCGCCGGGTACACGTACGCCTGCGCCATCGAACCCGGCCGGCTCGCCGGCCCCCACGCCATGCCCCGCACCCACGTCAGCCAGGCCGACCGGGCCCTGCGGCTGCGCGTCAAACAGCTCCGGCACGGGCTGAAGTCCCTCCGGGGGGCCGGCCGGTGACGACGCTGAAGGCCCTGCACATCATCACGGGGCTGGGCGTCGGCGGAGCGGAACAGCAGCTGCGGCTGCTGCTGCGGCACCTCCCGATGCGCTGCGACGTGCTGACGCTCACCAACCCCGGTCCGGTCGCGGAGGGGCTGCGCGCCGACGGGGTGCGCGTGGTGAACCTCGGCATGCACGGCAACCGCGACCTGCGCGCGCTGCCCCGGCTGGTGAGGTTCATCCGCCGCGGCCGCTACGACCTCGTGCACACCCACCTCTACCGCGCCTGCGTGTACGGCCGGCTGGCCGCCCGGATCGCCGGGGTCGGCGCGACCGTCGCCACCGAGCACTCGCTCGGCGAGGCCGAGATCGAGGGCCGCCCGCTGTCCGGCTCGGTCCGCACCCTGTACCTGGCCAGCGAACGGCTCGGCGCGGCCACCGTCGCGGTCTCCGAGACGGTCGCCGCCCGGCTGCACGGCTGGGGAGTGCCGGCCGCCCGGGTGCACGTCGTACCCAACGGCATCGAGGCGATCCGCTTCCGCTTCGACCCGCAGGCCCGCGCCACCACCCGCGCCCGCAGCGGCCTGCCCGCCGACGCCTTCGTCGTCGGCGGCGTCGGCCGCCTCGTGCCCGGCAAGCGCTTCGACGTCCTCGTGCGGGCGGTCGCCGCGCTGCCCGGGGCGCGGCTCGTGCTCGCCGGGGACGGACCCGAACGGCCCGCGCTGCGCCGCCTCGCCGCAGAACTGGGCGCCGAGAGCCGCGTCCACCTGCTCGGCGAGCGGGACCCCCTCGGCGACAGCGCGGACGGCCGCACCCCCGGCATCCCCGCCCTGCTGTCGGCGATGGACGTCTTCGTCTCGCCGTCCCGGGAGGAGGCGTTCGGGCTCGCCGTGGTCGAGGCCCTCGCCGCCGGCCTGCCCGTCCTGCACGTCACCTGCCCCGCCATCGACGACCTGCCCGCCGACCAGGCCCCCGGGGCCCGCCGGATCGGCACCGGCACCGAAGAACTCGTGGCCGCCCTGCGGGCACACCAGGAGGCGGGCGCCCCGCGCCTGCCCCCGCCGCCCGTGGTCCGCCGCTACGACATCGCGCGCAGCGCCGAACGACTGCTCGACGTCTACGCGCACGCTCTGGCACCCGTCTCCCACCCCGCCCTCTCCACGAAGAAGTGAGCACGCACATGGCCGAGTCCGCCGCCGCCAAGTCCGCCGCGCCCCAGAACGGCACCCCCGTCTCCGACTCCCGGCGCGGCCGCAGAGGCCGCTCCCGGCTGGTCCCGCCGCCCGGCTGGTGGCCGCTGCCCGTGTGCGCGGTCCTGGGGCTCGCCGCCGGAGCGGCGTACGGAGTCCTCAAGGCGCCCGAGTACGCCGCCACCAGCTACGTGGTCGCCGTCCCCGACGAGACCACCGAACCGGCCACCGCGCTCGGCTTCTCGCAGGCCTACGCGCGCATCGCCACCAGTCAGACCACCCTCGCCTACGCCCAGCCGCGGTCCGGGATCAGCGCCCGCCAGCTGCGCACGCAGGTGCGGGCCGAGACCTCGCCGGAATCCCCGATGATCGCGATCACCGGCACCTCCGGGAAGGCGGCCGAGGCGGCCGACATCGCCAACGCCGTCGCCGACGCCCTGACCCTGAGCAGCAACCAGCAGGCCAAGAACACCGGTGTGCAGCTGATCCTGTTCAACCAGGCCGTCACCCCCAACGCGCCCGCCTCGCCCTCCGCGCCGATCAGCGGAGCCGTCGGCCTGTGTGCGGGCGGCCTGCTCGGTGGCCTCGTCGTGCTCGCCCGGCCGCGCCGCCGCCCCGGACGCGACGAACCCGCCGCCGCGGCCCCCGTCGAGACCGCCCCCGTCGAGACCGCCCCCGCCACCTACACCTCGGTGCCGTCCCCGGCCCAGGGCGATGCCGCCGAAGCCGCCGCGGTCGCCGCGGCGAAGGAGCCGGTGCGATGACCGCGTGCTCCACGGGGGCCCCCAGCGGGCCCCGGGAGCTGTCGGTGACCCTGTGCCGCGACCCCCGGCAGTTCGCCGCGCTGGAGGAGCCGTGGAACCGGCTGCTGCGCAACTGCCCGACGGCCACGCCCTTCCAGAGCCATGCCTGGCTGCACTCCTGGTGGCTCTCGTACGGGAAGGAGGGGCGGCTGCGGATCGTGCTGGTGCGGCGGTCCGGCGTGCTCGTCGGCGCGGCCGCCCTGATGCTCGTGCACCGGCCGCTGCCGCTGCTGGTGGCGCTGGGCGGAGGGATCACCGACTACTTCGACGTCCTGGTGGACGAGCGGTACGACGATGCCGTGCTGCCCGCGCTGGCCCAGGGCCTGTACCGGGCCGCGCGCGGGGCCGTGGTGGACCTGCGCGAGGTGCGTCCCGGAGCCGCGGTGGAGCGGCTGGCCGAGGTCTGGCCGGGCCGGGTGGACACGCTGGCGGACTCTTCCTGCTCGGAGTTCCCCGTGGTGCCGTTCGACGAGCTGGTCAAGCGGATGCCGTCCTCGGGCGCCCAGCGCACCCGGGCGAAGATCCGCAAGATCGACGCGCTCGGCATCGAGGAGCACCAGGTCTCGGAGCACGAGGTGCCGGACACCGTACGGACGATGCTGCGGCTGCACGAGAAGCAGTGGAAGGGGCGCGGGGTGACGCCCGAGCACCTCAAGCCGCGGTTCGCCGAGCACCTGACCCGCGCCACCCGGCGGATGGTCCGCAGCGGGGATGCGCGGCTGACCGAGTTCCGGCTGGAGGGGCAGGTGGTCGCGGCCACCGTGACGCTCTTGTCACCGGGGCTGAGCGGCGGCTATCTGTACGGCGCCGACCCCGGTCTGCGGGTGAAGAAGGTGGACGTGGCCACGATGCTGCTGCGCCACGAAGCACAGCACGCCCAGGCCGAGGGCCGGGGCGTGCTGAGCCTGCTGCGGGGCAACGAGCCGTACAAGCACCACTGGCGTCCCGACACCGTGGTCAACCGGCGCTTCCTGCTGGCCCGGTCCTCGCACCTGGCGCTGCTGCGGCTGCACGAGTCGCAGGTGACCGGGCGCGAGCGGGCGGTCAGCGCCCTCCGGGAGGCGCTGCCCGCCGCGCGCGACTGGCGGAACCGGATCAACGAGTGGCGTGCGGACGGTGCGAAGCTCTGATGGGTCACACCGTGCCGCGGGCCGCGTCGGCCGCCCTAGAAGGGCCAGTAGGTGTCTTCGTTCCAGTCGAACGTGACGCACACCTGCTTGCCGACGAGCTTGGACAGCCAGTCCCCGAGGTCCAGGGGGACGCACCATTCCCGCTGGTTCACGGGCGGCTGCGGCTGAGGCTGCGTCGGCGGCACGGACGGCTCGGGCGGCTCGGTCGGCTCGATCACGGGCGGCACGACCACCGGGGGCGTGACCACGGGAGGTGTGACCGCGGGGGGCGTCGGGGCGACGGGGCTGGGCGCGACCGGGCTCGGGGCCACCGGGCTCGGGACCGGCGGGAGGACCGGCGGCACCGAGACGCCCGGGCTGGGCGCCACCGGACTCGGGACCACCGGGCTCGGCTCGGGCCGGGGTCCGGGACGTACCGAGAGGGCGTCCCGGAACACCTTCGAGGACTGCGGGTTCTGCCCGCACTGCCACACGCCGTGCGGGCAGTAGTCCGTGATCGTGTGGTAGAGCGGCTTGTGCTCGTCGATCCAGGCGAGCATGCGCCGCATGTACTCGGGGTTGTCCCCGTGCCGGAACAGCCCCCACTCCGGGTACGAGATCCGCTTGCCGTGCGCCTTGGCGAAGTCCACGTGGAACCGGAGGCCGTACGGCTGGCTCACCTGCTCGTCGAAGGTCCGGCCGGGCGCCTGGTCGTACGAGTCCATCCCGATGATGTCGACCACGTCGTCGCCGGGGTAGCACGCGCTCCAGCCGATGGCGTCCGTACCGCGGTTCGGCGCGAAGTCGAACCGGAACTTCTGGCCGGGCACCGAGCGCATCGTCGTGACGATCCGCTTCCAGTACACCTTCCAGTTCTCCGGGTCGGGCGCGCACCGGTGGGTGTAGGTGATGCCGTTCATCTCCCAGCCCAGGACGATCACGGTGTCCGGGACGCCCAGGGAGACGAGCCGCTCGGCGAGCTTCTTGAAGTGCCGGTCGTACTGGCCCTGCGCGCCCTCCTTGATCAGCTGGGCCACCCGGTAGTCGGGGACGCCGGCCTCGTTGCGCTCCTGCATGGGCACGTTCAGCACGAACAGCCGGTCGTCCTCTGCCTTGCGCCACTCGGCCCACGCGTCGAGGAAGTCGGCCTTGCCCTCGATGTTCGACCAGAGGTCGCCGGGCAAGTACGTGTGCCCGACGCGCAGTTCGCGGCCCCCGAGCCAGCCGGACAGCTCCCTCATGCGGGCGACGCCGGGAGAGCCGTAGTGCAGATAGGCGCCCATGGCGACGTCCGAAGACCTGGTGGAACCGTCTTCGGGTGCCGCGAGCGCGGCGCCCGTGGCGAGCAGGCCGGCGGTCACTGCGCCGATGCAGGTGCCCGCCAGTCTGCGGCGTGGATTGGACATGGCGTCTCCTGAGCTTCCTGAATCGGTGCGCTTGGCAACGACGTTAGGCCGCAAATCCGACTAATGGCCTGTCCGGTGGTCTCGAGGTAGGCCATTCGCGACTTCGCTCCCCCTCCGCTTGGTCCGACTAGGTGAAAGACACCGTTTCCATGCACGTGTTTGCCACGGATGTGCCCGTCCTTCTGATCAGACTCGACCGGAATCCCTTTCACCACGGAACCCTCGGCGCCGTCAGGTCCCTTGGGCGCGCGGGCGTGGAGGTCCACGCCGTGGTCGAGGACGACGGCGGTCCGGTGGCCCGGTCGAGGTACCTGCGGGCGGCACACCGGGGCCCGGCGGGCGAGCCCACCCCCGAGGCGCTGACGGCCTGTCTCACGGGGATCTCCGAGCGGATCGGGCGGCCCGCCGTGCTCATCGCCATGGACGACCTGAGCGCGATCACCGTGGCCCGGATCGCCCCGCTCCTGACGGGCCGGTACCTGTGCCCGGATCAGGCGCCCGACCTGCCCGTGCTCGTGGCCGACAAGGCGGAACTCGCCGCGCTGTGCGCCCGGTGGGACATCGGGCACCCCGAGACCGTGGTCCCGTCGAGCGGAGCCGAGGCCGCCGGGGCCGCCTGGCGGCTGGGCCTGCCCGTGGTGGCCAAGTGGAGCCGGCCGTGGCTGCTGCCCGCCGGCAGCGGGCTGCGCAGCACCACCCTGATCGGCACGGCCGCCGAGGCGCGGGGGCTCTACGAGCGCAGCGCGGAGGCCGGCAGCAGGCTGCTGCTCCAGCAGTACCTGCCGGGCGGGCCGGACACCGACTGGTTCTTCCACGGCTGCTTCACCGGGCCGGGCCGGCCGCTGCTCGCCGGGTCCGGGCGCAAGGAGCTGTCCTGGCCCGTGCGCACCGGGCTGACCGCGGTGGGCCGCTGGCTGCCCGACCCGGCCGTCGAGCGGGCCGGGCTGCGGCTCGCCGAACGCCTCGCCTACCGCGGCATCCTCGACCTGGACTTCCGCCGCGACCCGCAGGGCACCCTGCGGCTGCTGGACTTCAACCCGCGTCCCGGAGCGCAGTTCCGGCTGTTCACCGACGCCGCCGGGCTGGATCTCGTACGGGCCCTCTACCTGGACCTGACGGGGCAGCAGGTGCCGTCGCCGGACGGCGGGCCGGGAAGGGTCTTCGTCGCCGAGAACTACGCCCTGCTGGCCGCGCTGAGCGCACCGCGGACGGTGGCGCGCCGGGGGCGGGGGCAGGTGGAGCCCGCGTGGTTCTCGCTGCGCGACCCGCTGCCGTTCCTCAGCATGGGCCTCGCCTTCGCGGGCCGGGGCGTCCACAAGGCGACGGCCCGGCTGTGGCGGTCGGTGCGCGGGTTTCCGGCGCAGGGCCGCCGCACGGCGCGGGCCGTCGTCCGCGCGCCCCGGCAGCGGGAGCGGGACCTGATGCCCTCCGCCTCCTCCGCCTCCTCCGCCCCCTCCGACCTCGGCCGGGAGAGCCCCGAGCGCGCCCCGGCCGCCCGGTGACCGCACCGAGCCCGATGCCCGACAGAGAGGGACGCGCATGACGTACATGGACGATCTCGTGGTGATCGGAGCGGGACCGTACGGGCTGTCGATCGGCGCGCACGCCGCCGGGGCCGGACTCTCCGTCAGGGTCCTCGGCCGTCCGATGGCCTCCTGGCGCGACCACATGCCCGAGGGCATGTACCTGAAGTCCGAGCCGTGGTCCTCGAACCTCTCCGACCCGCACGGGCAGCACACCCTCGCCGCGTACTGCGCCACCCGAGGGCTGGCCGCCGAACACGGGCGGCCGCTGCCGATCGGGACGTACGGCGAATACGGCATGTGGTTCGCCCGGCAGGCCGGCCCTGCGGTGGAGGAGCGTACGGTAACCGCGGTGAGCCCGCACGGCAACGGCTTCCGGACCACCACCGCCGAGGGGGACGTCCTGTTGTCCCGTACGGTCGCGCTGGCGGTCGGCGTGATGCCGTTCGTGCACTACCCGCAGGCCCTGCGGGGGCTCCCGCCCGGGCACGTATCGCACAGCAGCGGGCACCGCGACCTCGGCCGCTTCCGGGACCAGGACGTGACCGTGATCGGGGCCGGGCAGGCTGCGCTGGAGACGGCGTCCCTGCTCGCCGAGCTGGGGGCCCGGCCGCAGCTCGTGGCCCGCGCCGGGCGGATCGACTGGAACACCGTCCCGCAGCCCCTGGAGCGGCCGCTGCGGCGCGCCCTGCGCGAGCCGCACTCCGGGCTGGGCACCGGCTGGCGCAGCTGGGTCTGGTCCGAGCTGCCCTGGGCGGTGCGGCGGCTGCCCGCCCGGACCCGGGGGCGGATCGCCGCGACCGCGCTGGGCCCCGCGGGCGCCTGGTGGCTGCGGGAGCGGTTCGAGCGGCAGGTGCCGGTGCTCCTCGGGCACCGGCTGCACCGGGCGTTCCCGGTGGGCTCCCGGACCCGGCTGGGCCTGACCGCGACCGACGGCGAGACGGTCGTCCTCGACACCGCGCACGTCATCGCGGCCACCGGCTTCGTGCCGGACCTGGACCGGCTGGACCTGCTGGACGCCGGGCTGCGGGCCGCGCTGCGCCGGGTCGGGGACAGCCGGTCGCCCGAGCTGTCCGCGGGATTCGAGTCGTCGTACCCGGGCCTGTTCTTCGCAGGGCTGCTGACCGCTCCCTCATTCGGCCCTTCCATGCGATTCGTGCACGGTGCGGGCTTCGCGGCGGGGAGACTGGTGAGAGGAGTCCGTCGGCGTCTCGGTGCCGGCGGGCCGCTGCCGGGCCCTGCCGGCGCCGGCGACGGCACCGGCAGGACGGGGCTCGGCACCGGCTACCCGAAGTCGTCCATGCGGTGAGAGGGGTCGGCGATGAACCCGGAGCGGGCACAGGGCCGGGGGTGGGTGCGCATTCCCGCGAGCCGCGGGGAGCAGCGGCCCGCTTCCGTGCCGTACAGCGAACAGCAGGACCATTCCGCGATCTATCTGTCCCTCGTCAAGCGCTGGCGGGAGGCCGGGCGGACCCTTCCCGGGCATCCTGACGAGGAATGGGAGCGGCTGATCTCCCAGCCGTGCTGGCCCGGCCACTGAGAGAAGACCCTGCCGTCGGATCGGAGGTGTCCCATGAGCGAGGCGGAGCACGGGATCGGGCCGGGTGAACGGCTGGCCCTGAACCGCATGGGCAGTTTCGTCTGGGACCTGGACCGGGGGACGCTGGAGCTGGACGCCGGCGGGATGTCCGTGTTCGACCTGGCGGAGGGCGAGTTCGACGGGACCCCGGAAGGGCTCGGCCTGCGGGTCCCGGAGGACGACGGGCAGCGGCTCGCCGCGTCGGTCGAGGCGGCGCTGCAGGCGGGGGAGGGCTCGTACGGCTCGTACTTCACCGTGCAGCGGCGGGACGGCGAGGAGCAGTGGACGCACACGCAGGGGCGGATCCTGCGGGAGGCGGACGGGACGGCGCACCGCATCGTGGGCATCGTGCGCGACGCGACCGCCGAGCTGGCCCACTCCACGCTGCTGCGGAAGCTGGAGGCGGCGCGGGCCAAGCAGACCACGATCGTGCAGCGGACCACGGAAGCGCTGTCGCGGGCGGTGACCGTCGACGACGTGACGGCCACGCTGACCGGGGCGGGCGCCCTGGAGCGGCTGGGCGCGGACGGGCTCGCGCTGGGGCTGGTCGAGAACGGCACCATCAAGATCATCGCGCTGAGCGGTGAGACGCTGGAGGTCCTCAACGAGCGCAGGTTCACCCGGCTGGACGGCCAGCTGCCGCTGTCCCAGGCGGTCCTGACCCGGCAGGCACGTTTCGCCACCTCGCTCACCGCGCTCGGCGCGGAGTTCCCGCTGATCGGCCCGTACCTGGAGCGGATCCAGTACGACGCGGCCGCGTACCTGCCGCTGATCGCCCAGGCCAAGGCCATCGGCGGACTGGTGCTCTTCTACCGGCGGCGCAGCGAGTTCAGCCCGGAGGAGCGCAACCTCTGCCTGGGCCTCGCGGGCATCGTCGCGCAGTCCCTTCAGCGCGCCCTGCTCTTCGACCAGGAACGGGAGTTCGCGACCGGCCTCCAGGCCGCGATGCTGCCGCGCCGGATCCCCGAGATCACCGGCGGCGAGATCGCCGTGCGCTACCACTCGGCGTGGAGCGGACGGGAGGTGGGCGGAGACTGGTACGACGTCATCTCGCTGCCCCGGGACCGGGTCGGCATCGTCGTCGGCGACGTCCAGGGCCACGACACCCACGCCGCCGCGATCATGGGCCAGCTGCGGATCGCGCTGCGCGCCTACGCCGGCGAGGGCCACCCGCCCTCCACCGTCCTGGCCCGCGCCTCCCGCTTCCTGGCCGAACTGGACACCGAACGCTTCGCCACCTGCACGTACGCCCAAGTGGACCTGGAGACGGGCGGGGTGCGGGCCGTACGCGCCGGGCACCTGGGGCCCCTGATCCGGCACACGGACGGGCGTACCGGCTGGCCCAACCTGCGCGGCGGCCTGCCGCTCGGCCTCGCCTCGGTCTTCGAGCAGGAGGAGTTCCCCGAGACCCGGCTGGACCTGGTCCCCGGCGAGACGCTCGTGCTCTGCACGGACGGGCTGGTCGAGGAGCCGGGCACCGCCATCACGGCGGGCATGGACGCCCTCGCCCACGCGGTCCGCAGCGGCCCGCAGGGCGCCGGAGCGCTCGCCGACCACCTCTCCGACCGGCTCTGGGAGCGCTGGGGCTCCGGTGACGACGTGGCCCTGCTGGTGCTGCGGCGGGCCCCCGACCCGGGCACCCACCGGGCGCCGCGCATCCACCAGTACGTGCACCAGGCCGACCCCGAGGGGCTCTCGGAGGCCCGGTACGCCCTGCGCCAGGCGCTGCGCGACTGGGGGATGCACGCGCTCGCCGACGACGTGGAGCTGGCGGCGGGGGAGCTGCTGGTCAACGCGCTGCTGCACACGGACGGGGGAGCGGTGCTCACCATGGAGGTGCTGCCGGAGCCCGTCCGCCGGATCCGGCTGTGGGTCAAGGACCGCTCCAGCGTCTGGCCGCGGCGCCGGACGCCCGGCGAGGCGGCGACCACGGGGCGCGGGCTGCTGCTGGTGGACGCGCTGGCGGCGCACTGGGGCGTGGAGTCGCGGGGAGACGGCAAGGCCGTCTGGTGCGAGTTCGAGGCGCCCGTCGAGCCGTGAGCGGGTGCCCGGGGGTGACCGGACGGCTACGCCGAGTTGTGGCATCGCGCAGGCGGAGTGACCATCGGCCCATGGAAGAGAGCATGCGATGAGGTGGCTGGGCAAGGGGGCCGTGAAGGGGCTGGTGCTGTTCCTGCTGCTGGTCGCCGGGCTCCCCACGCTGGCCGCCTACACGGCGGGCCGGGCCCTGGGCGGACCCGGCTGCCGGTCGGTGGCCTACCTGTCGGTGGTCAGCGTCGCGCCCGAGTGCCGGTAGCGCGAGGGGACCAGACGGGACTTTGACGACACGACCTAGTGGCGGTCGTCGACGAGCAGGACGGCCTCCTCGCCGCCCGCCAGTGCGAGTGGCATGGGCAGGCCGCCGTCGACCTCCAGGGTCATCAGGCGGGCGTCGACCGCCGCCGGGCCGTCGTGGAAGCCGAGCCGCATCAGGCCGTCGACCGGCCCGCTGCTCGTCCACGCGTGCTCCTGCCCGTCGCACACCGCGTCCGTGCTGCCGAAGCCGAGCCGCTTCCCGTCCTGCTCCAGGCTGCTCGACACGAAGACCCTCCGAGAGGGTGACGGTTCGCTGCACCGGTAGGTCCCGGAAAGGGTGAGAGTTCCGTTCGGGGAGATGTACGCCTCCTCCTGTACGGAAATATCTCCGGTGAAGCCGTCGGCGGCTGCGGACGGGGTGAATGCGGCAGCCGCGGCGAGTGCGGCAAGGGCGAGGGCGGGAATGCGCATGTGATTCTCCGGTGTGTTCGCGATGGGGCGTCGGGGGTGCCGGGTGCGGCAGAGCGGCGGTTGAAACCGTCGAACCGAATTCTGCTGATCGCGCGGGCAGAACTCACTCGCAGTCACTCGTGTCGTTATGCGCATTTGCCCGTGCGGCCGCGTGAGGATGGCCGCACCACGCCCCGAAGGGACCCTCATGCGACCCCCCACGCGCCCCCTCATGCGTCACGCCGCCCCCCTCTCCCTCTCCCTGACCGTGCTGCCGCTGCTGCTGTTCGGCGCCGCCGGCTGCCAGAGCGCCGGCCCGGCGCACGACGACCGGCCCGCAGCCCCCGCACCCGCTCTCGCGTCCGCCGCCCCGCCCCGGGGCGACCGGGCGGCGGGCGCGGTGGACGCCGAGCAGCCCCCCGCCCCCGACGAGAAGCCGGGCAAGGCCGCGCGCCTCGGCGAGCCGGTCAGCCTGCACGGACGCGGGGTGGGCCGGCACCTGCAGGCCGTACTCGACGCGTACGTGGACCCCGCGGTCAGCGCCGACGCGGCCCACAAGCCCGCCGAGGGCAAACGGTGGGTGGGCGCCGCCATGGCGTTCGTCAACGTCGGCGGAGCGTCGTACGGGAAGCTCGGCCGGATGTGGGCCGTCGACGGCGAAGGCCGCCGTCACCCTGCGGTCCAGACCGGTTCGCTGACCACCGGAAAGCCGATCGTCTTCGGAACTCTGGACGTCGGGGAGCGGGTCGAGGGGTGGGTCGTGTTCGAAATTCCGGAGAACGTCCGCATCGTGCATCTCCAGTACCGGGACGGGAACATGCAGGCGAATTCCGGAGAGGGGTACTGGCACATCTAGAACGGTCTAGCCCGACCAGGTGAACGGCCGCGAAAGGCGCCCGGAAAAGAGCACTAGGGTGCGGCGCATGACATCGACTCACACCGAATCCTCCGCGTCGCGCGCCGCCCGGCTGGGCACCCTTTCCGTCCTCGCGTGGATCGGCGACCCCGAAGAGGGCCACGACGTCCCTTACCTGCTCGCGTACACCCTCGGCGACGGCGTGGGCGGGCCCGCAGGAAGCGAGGAGGCCGCCCGCGAGCTGCTCCAGGAGATCGGGCTGCCCATCGGCGACGAGGTGCTCGACGGCACCACGGGCACCGGGCTGCCGATCAGCGTGATCGTCGAGGCCGAGCAGGCGGCGCTGACCATGCCCGGCCTCAGCGCCCAGTGCTCCGCCCCGCCGGAGTGGGTCTCGGCGGCCGGCGAATCCGGGCAGGTGTACTTCCTGTTCGCCACCCGCCCGTGGCCCGAGGCCCAGCCGGGCCGGCCGGTGACCGCCGACATGCTCCAGGCCTTCGCGGGCAACGAGGCCAACCTGACCAGCAGCGCGCACATCGTGCTGCCGGTCACGCGGCTGCGCAAGTGAGGCCGTGACCGGGTGGCGGTGTTACCGGGTGACCGTATTACTGCGTGACCCGGGCCGCCGCGGCCCTGCACGACCGCGCCGTCCAGCGCCCCGTACCACCGGTCGCCGCCGGGCCCCCAGCCTGCCCGGCGGCGACCGGTCACGTGGTGAAGGTGAACTTCAGCGAGCGGACCCGGTTGTCGAAGTTCGAGCCCGCCAGATCGGGCAGGCCTACCGCCCGCAGGTCCCGGGGCCGGGTGAGCAGCTCCCGGAACAGCGCCTTCATCTCCTGCCGGGCCAGGTGCGCGCCCAGGCAGAAGTGCGGACCGCCACCCCCGAACCCGAGGTGGGGGTTGGGGCTCCGGGTGATGTCGAAGGCATCGGGGTCGGGCCCGAAGACCGCCTCGTCGCGGTTGGCGGAGGCGTAGTAGAGCACGACCTTCTCGCCGGGCCGGTACGTGTGCCCGCCGAGGGTGTGCTCGCAGGTCACCGTCCGCCGGAACTGGATGATCGGCGTCGAGTGGCGGATCATCTCGTCGACCGCGCCGTCCGCGTACTTCTCGAAGTCTCCGGCCAGCAGCTCGCGCTGGTCCGGATGGTCGGTGAGCAGGGCCAGCCCGTGGGTGATGGCGTTGCGGGTGGTCTCGACCCCCGCGACCATCAGGAGCGAGAAGAACGCGCCCAGTTGGCGGGCGCCGAGGGCCTGGCCGTCCACGTTGGCGCACACCAGAGCCGAGATGAGGTCGTCGGACGGGTTGCGGCGGCGCTCGCGTCCGATGCCCGCGACCATCCGCTGCATCCGGGCCAGCGCGCGCAGCCCGCGGCCGGGCATCCGCAGCCGGGCGGCGAGACCGCGCTCGACACCGATGTTCTCGGAGGCGTGGTTGACCCGGTCGGCGATCTCGGGGCGGTACCGCTCGGGGATCCCCATCATGTTGCAGATGACCTCCAGCGGCAGCCGGGAGGAGACGGCCGCGACGAACTCGTCCGGGCGCTGCGCCAGCATGTCGTCGACGATCCGGGCGGCCACCGCGTCGATGTCCCGCTCGGCCTCGGCGAGCAGCCGCGGTGTGAATGCGCGCTGCACGATCCGGCGCAGCTGGGCGTGGTCGGCGCCGTCCAGGTTCACCATCGAGTCGCCGAACAGGGCCCGGACCCAGCGGGCGGGCTCGGGGGTGGTCACGCCCGGGGCGCTGGCGAACACCTTGGGGAGGCGGCTGGCCTCCTGTACGTCCGCGTGCCGGACCAGGGCCCAGTGGCCTCGGCCGCGGCCCTCGTTCACGTACACGGGGGAGTCGAGGGCGCGCAGGCGGGCGAACGCGGCCAGCCGGTCGGCGGGGGGCAGCTGCCAGAACGCCGGGTCGGCCAGATCCGCCGTCCCGCCCGCCGCCGGGTCCTGCGCGGGGTCGTGTTCCCGTCCGTCTTGCCCCGGTTCCTGTGCCGGTCCTTGTGCCGGGATCCTCATGGCCGCACCTCTTCCTGTCGCCGGGCGTCATCCTCAGCGCTAGAACGCCGCCGGAAGGGGTGCGGCGGACCCGGGCGGCGAAGGTTCCCGCCATCGAGTGACAGGGCGGCGGTTTGCGGTTGACGTCCGGTGCGCCGCGTGCCGCGTGCCGCGTCCGGGGCGGGGGCGGGTCCTGCGCGGGGCGTCAGTGGACGGTGCCGCCGGAGCGGTGCACCAGCGTGACGCCCACCACGACCGTGAGTGCGGCCACCAGACCCGTCCACAGGACGGCGTACGACCCCGTGAACGTGCACGCCAGGACGGCGACGGCCGAGAGCGGGAGCACCAGCTGCTGCGCGAGGCCGCGCTTGAAGTGCCGCGAGTGGAGCAGCCACACGGTCAGCAGGAAGAGGGCGGCCGGGACGGTGACGGCGGCGTTCGCGGCCGTCGTGGAGATGTGGGCCTTGCCGATCGCCTGCTCGACGGCCACCTCGATGCCCGCCCCGATCGCCGCCGCGGAGCCGAAGACCAGGAAGTGCCCGTAACCCCAGGGGATGGCCTCGCGGTTGGAGCTCAGCCGCTGGTGCACCGGCACGGCGAAGTAGATCCACCAGGCCGAGAAGACCAGCAGCAGCCCGCCGGCCGCGATCGGCAGGAGCAGGTCGAGGGCCTCGTGCTCGTCCAGCGCGGACTGCACGGCGACGGTGGCCGCGGCGATCGTCTCGCCGAGCACGATGATCGTGAACAGCCCGTACCGCTCCGCGATGTGGTGCGCGTGCCACGGCGTCTGGTGCCCGCGTTCCGCGATCACCGGCACCATCAGCTCGGCGACCACCAGGACCAGGAACAGCCAGCGCTTCGCCCCCTCCGGCGCCCAGAGCAGGCCGACCCAGCCCGCCTGGCACACGACGAGCCCGGCGGCGTACGTCAGCGCGCAGCGCCGGGCCGGACCGGGCCCCTCCGCGGCGGCGGCGCGCAGCCACTGCGCCGTCAGGGCCACCCTCATGACGAGGTAGCCGAGGACGGCGACGGTCCAGTCGTTGTCGTTGAAGGCCCGGGGGATGCCCGCGGAGTACACGAGCACACCGGCGATCTGCACGAGGGTCGCCACCCGGTACGGCACGTCGTCCACGTCGTACGCGGAGGCGAACCAGGTGAAGTTCATCCACGCCCACCACACGCCGAAGAAGACGAAGAGGTAGCCCGTGATGCCGCTGCCGGGGTGGGACTCGGCGAGTGCGTGCACCAGCTGTTTGCCGGCCTGTGCCACGGCGACCACGAAGCACAGGTCGAAGAAGAGCTCAAGCGGGGTTGCCGCCCGGTGGCTCTCGGTGCGGCTGCGGGCGGTCATCGGTTGGTACGCCATCCGCCCAGCACAGCACGGGTGCGGCGGGCGGCAGGCGAGACGCGCGGCCGGCGGCGCGCGCGTGCCCCGGGCGGACTCTCCCCAGCCCCGGGCGGACTCTCCCCGACGGCCGGCGGGACCGCCGGTGGTGTGGCCTGCGGGACCTTGGCCCGTCGCCCACGCGACGTTCGCCCCTGACGCGGGCCCGGTCGCGAGGCGGAGTCTGGATAGGCAAGGACCCGTCTCCCCATCTCAACGTGTCAGGACACCTCATGAGTTCCGCCACGCAGGACGCGGTACGACCGCTCACCGACCGACCCGACCCGGCGCAGTACCGGCCCGGCCGCACCGTCACCGACTGGACCCCTGAGGACCCGTCCTTCTGGCGGACCACCGGGAAGAAGGTCGCCACCCGCAACCTGTGGATCGCCGTGCCGGCCCTGCTGGTGGCCTTCGTGGTCTGGCAGGTCTGGAGCATCACGGCGACGAACCTGAAGGACGTCGGCTTCGGCTTCAGCCAGTCACAGCTGTTCTGGCTGACGGCCGTGCCGGGCATCACGGGCGGCACCGCCCGGATCCTCTACACCTTCCTCGGCCCGATGATCGGCCAGCGCCGGTTCACGGCGATCTCGACGGTCGTCCTGGTCGTCCCGCTGCTGTGGCTCGGCTTCGCGGTGCAGGACCCGCAGACCCCGTACGGCGTGATGATCGCGATCGCCGCGCTCTGCGGCATCGGCGGCGCCAACTTCTCCTCCTCGCTGGCGAACATCGGCTTCTTCTACCCGAAGCAGGAGAAGGGCAACGCGACCGGCATCAACGGCGGCCTGGGCAACCTGGGGGTCTCCGTGGTCCAGCTGCTCACCCCGATCCTGATCACGTCGTCCGTGCTCGCGATCGGTGCGGGGCAGAAGAAGGCGAACGGCTCCGAGATCCACCTGCAGAACGCGGCGTTCGTGTGGGTGCCGGTGCTGGTGGTCCTGGCGCTGGTGGCCTGGTTCGGGCAGAACGACCTCAAGGTCGCCTCCACCCCCTTCAGCCAGCAGAAGATCATCTTCAAGCGCAAGCACAACTGGGTGATGACCTGGCTGTACGTGGGGACGTTCGGCTCGTTCATCGGCTTCGCGGCGGCCCTGCCGCTGCTGATCAAGACCACCTTCCCGGCGTACTCCGTGGCGACGTACGCGTGGATGGGCCCGGCGCTGGGCGCGCTGGCGCGCTGGGCGGGCGGCTGGATCGCCGACAAGCTGGGCGGTGCGCGGGTGACGATCCTGTCCTTCGCCGGAATGGCGGGCTCGATCATCGGTGTCATCAACTTCCTTCCGGCGGGCTCCTCTTCCGGGCACTTCTTCGGCTTCTTCTTCTGCTTCCTGTCGGCGTTCTTCTTCTCCGGCATCGGCAACGGCTCGACCTTCCGGCAGATCCCGGTGATCTTCCGGGGTCAGCACCTGAAGGGCCTCACGGAGGGCACCCCGGAGTACGCCGCCGCGCTGAAGCAGGCGGAGATCGAGTCGGGTGCGGTGACGGGGTTCACCGCTGCGATCGCCGCGTACGGCTTCTTCTTCATCCCGGCGATGTTCGCGAACTTCGCGGTGACGAGCGCGATGTGGGGCTTCGTGGCCTTCTACGCCAGCTGTGTGGTCGTGGCCTGGTGGTTCTACGCCCGCAGGGGTGCCGAGGCCCCCAGCTGACCGGTGCTCCTTCCGCCGTCTCCCCGTCCCCGTCCCGGTCCGTTCCCCGGGGCGGGGAACGGGTGCTTTCCGGGGTTTCTTGTGAACACATTCACAAATGCTCCAGGGGCCTAAGGCCTTCTCGAAGTGCCAGGTCGGCGGGGGTGTGGACGACGTGGGCGGGCATGCGTGGGGACCTTCGGGCCTCAGGTGGGGACCAATGCCGCGCCGGATGATCGATCAAAAGGAGTGCAATGGAGACAAGCAATGAGGCAACTCGGAAGGTGCGGGCGATGACTGTCACTCCTGCGGAAGCAACGGTGAACGGCGCGGCCTGGAAGGGCTTCAGGGGCGGACCGTGGCGCGACGCCATCGACGTCCGCGACTTCATCCAGCAGAACTACACGCCGTACGAAGGCGACGACTCCTTCCTCGCGGGCCCGACCGAACGCACCACCGCCGTGTGGAAGGCCATCACGGACAAGTTCCCGGAGGAGCGCGAGAAGGGCGTCCACGACGTCGCGTACGACATCCCGTCGACGATCACCGCCCACGCCCCCGGCTACATCGACCGCGACAAGGACCTGATCGTCGGCCTCCAGACGGACGCCCCGCTCAAGCGCGCGATCATGCCCAACGGCGGCTGGCGGATGGTGGCCGGAGCCCTGGAGACCTACGGCTACCCGGTCTCGGAGGAGCTGGAGAAGGTCTTCACCGACTACCGCAAGACCCACAACGCCGGCGTCTTCGACGCGTACACCCCCGAGATCCGCGCCGCCCGCAAGGCCGGAGTCGTCACGGGCCTGCCGGACGCCTACGGCCGTGGCCGGATCATCGGCGACTACCGCCGCGTCGCCCTCTACGGCGTCGACCGCCTGATCGCCGTCAAGAAGGAGGAGAAGGCCGGGCTCGACGTCCTGCCGGCGGGCCCCCGCCCGCTGGAGGAGACCATCCGGCTGCGCGAGGAGCTCTCCGAGCAGATGCGTGCCCTGGGCGAGCTCAAGGCGATGGCCGCGTCCTACGGCCACGACATCTCCGGTCCGGCCGCCACCGGCCGCGAGGCCGTCCAGTGGCTCTACTTCGCCTACCTCGCGGCCGTGAAGGAGCAGAACGGCGCGGCCATGTCGCTCGGCCGCACCTCCACCTTCCTCGACGTCTACCTCCAGCGCGACATCGAGTCCGGCCTCCTCGCCGAGGAGCAGGCCCAGGAGCTGGTGGACGACTTCATCATCAAGCTGCGCATCGTGCGCTTCCTGCGCACCCCGGAGTACGACGAGCTGTTCTCCGGCGACCCGACCTGGGTCACCGAGTCAATCGGCGGCATGGGCGAGGACGGCCGTCCGCTCGTCACCCGGACCTCCTTCCGCTACCTCCAGACCCTGTACAACCTCGGCCCGGCCCCCGAGCCGAACATGACGGTCTTCTGGTCGCCGCAGCTGCCCCAGGGCTTCAAGGAGTTCTGCGCCCGGGTCTCGATCGACACCTCCTCGGTGCAGTACGAGTCCGACGAGCTGATGCGCCCCCGCTTCGGCGACGACACCGCCATCGCCTGCTGCGTCTCCGCGATGCCGGTCGGCAGGCAGATGCAGTTCTTCGGCGCCCGTGTGAACGTCGCCAAGACCCTCCTCTACGCGATCAACGGCGGCCGGGACGAGAAGTCCGGCGCCCAGGTCGGCCCGGACACCGGCGCCGTCACCTCCGAGGTCCTCGACTACGACGAGGTCCTGGGAAAGTTCGACGAGCAGATGGAGTGGCTCGCGAACGTCTACGTCCACGCGTTGAACGTCATCCACTACATGCACGACAAGTACGCGTACGAGCGCATCGAGATGGCGCTCCACGACCGCGACGTGCGCCGCACGATGGCCTGCGGAATCGCCGGCCTGTCGGTCGCCGCCGACTCCCTCTCCGCCATCAAGCACGCCAGGGTCACCGCCCACCGCGACGAGACCGGCCTCGTCACCGACTACACCGTCGAGGGGGACTACCCGGCCTACGGCAACAACGACGACCGGGTCGACGACATCGCGGTGTGGGTGGTCGAGGAGTTCATGAAGAAGGTGCGCAAGCACCCGACGTACCGGGGCGCCGAGCACACCCAGTCCGTCCTGACCATCACCTCCAACGTCGTCTACGGCAAGAAGACCGGCAACACCCCCGACGGCCGCCGCGCCGGCGAGCCCTTCTCGCCGGGCGCCAACCCGATGAACGGCCGCGACAGCCACGGTTACGTCGCCTCGGCGCTGTCGGTCGCCAAGCTCCCGTACGAGGACGCCGAGGACGGCATCTCGCTGACCAGCACGGTCACCCCCGACGGCCTCGGCCGCACCCCCGAGGAGCGGATCGCGAACCTGGCCGGCGTGCTCGACGGCTACATGGCCGGCGACGGCTTCCACATGAACGTCAACGTCCTCAACCGCGACGTGCTCGAGGACGCGATGGAGCACCCCGAGAACCACCCGCAGCTGACCATCCGGGTCAGTGGCTACGCGGTGAACTTCGTCCGGCTGACCCGCGACCAGCAGCTCGACGTCCTGAACCGCACCTTCCACGGCTCGCTCTGAGAGCCCCCGCAGTCCGCGCGGCCCGCGGCCGGGCCTCGCCCCGGCCACGGGGCCGTGCGACACCAGGCCAGTCCTTCGGAACCCGGAAGCTGGAGCACCTGCCATGACCGTCCTCCTCGGCCCGAACCTCCCCGTCGGCCCCGCGGCCCCGGCGCCCTGCGCGACGTCCGCCCGTCCCGCGACCCCGGCAGCCGCAGCCACCCAGCGCCCGAGCGAGGGCTCGGTGCACTCCTGGGACCTGTCCACCGGAGTCGACGGCCCCGGTACCCGCTTCGTCACCTTCCTCTCCGGCTGCCCGCTGACCTGCCTGTACTGCCACAACCCCGACACCTGGCGGATGCGGGCCGGCAAGCGCACCTCGGCCGACGACGTCATCGCCGAGGCCCGCAAGTACACGCGGTTCATCGCCGCCTCGGGCGGCGGCGCCACCCTCTCCGGCGGCGAGCCGTTGCTCCAGCCGGTCTTCGCGGGCGAACTGCTGCACCGGATGAAGCACGAACTGGGCCTCCACACCGCCCTCGACACCTCCGGCTTCCTCGGCGCCCGCGCCACCGATGCCCTGCTGCGCGACGTGGACCTCGTCCTCCTCGACATCAAGTCCTGGGACCGCGAGACCTACCGCAAGGTCACCGGCCGCCCGCTCCAGCCCACCCTGGACTTCGCCCGGCGCCTGGCCGGCCTCGGGAAGGAAGTGCACCTGCGGTTCGTGCTGGTCCCCGGCCTGACCGACGCCCCGGACAACGTCGACGGCGTGGCCCGCTTCGCCGGCTCCCTCGGCAACGTCTCCCGCGTCGACGTCCTCCCCTTCCACAAGCTGGGCGAGGGCAAGTGGCAGGCCCTCGACATGAACTTCACCCTTCACGGCACACCGTCCCCGACCCCGCAGCAGGTCGCGGAGGCGAAGGCGGTCTTCGCGGCACAGGGCCTGACTGCCGTCTGATCATCCGATCGGAGTACCCGTAAGATCCATATAACGGGCCGAAACGGTACAGGCCACCTAGCGTGGTCCTGTGTCCGAGCCCTCAGAAGCAGTCGCCGCCGCACCGCCTCCGGTGCCGTCCCAGCCGCCGCCGGCCGGCCGCTCCGTCACCGCACGGGCCGCCATGGCCGGCACCGCCGTATCCCTCCTGCTCGTCATCGCCATCGTGCTGGGCAGCCGACTCCTGCGGGACTTCGACTCGGCCCTGCTGCCGTACGCCGTCGCGACGGTCTTCCTCGCCTTCGGAGTCACCTACCGCTATACGGTGTGGGTCTCCGCCCCCGGTGCACGGCGGCTGTTCAAGAAGGGCTTCGGCAGCCTCTTCTCGGCGGCCAACTTCCGCAAGGCACCCACTGCCCTGCCGAAGATGATCGCCACCTACCTGGGCTTCCAGAAGTTCCTCGGCGCCCGCTCGCACGCCCGCTGGGCCGCCCATCAGATGATCTTCTGGGGCTGCATCCTGGCCGCGCTGATCACCTTCCCGCTCACCTGGGGCTGGTTCACCTTCACCTCGGGCAGCGGCTCCGGACCCGGATACGAGATGCGGATCTGGGGCATCAAGGTGCTCGGCTTCGACTCGCTGAACGTCCTCGGCTGGCTGATGTTCCACGGCCTGGACGTCGCCGCCGTCCTGGTCATCCCCGGCGCCTCGTACTTCCTGTGGCGCCGGATGAAGGACCGCGGTGCCATCACGGGCCAGCGGTTCGCCTACGACCTGCTGCCGCTGATCCTGCTGATCGTCATCTCCGTGACGGGACTCCTCCTCACCTTCTCGTCGATCTTCCTGCACGGCGGCGGGTACGAGTTCCTGGCGATCCTGCACATGGTCTCGGTCGTCTTCACCCTCATCTACATCCCCTTCGGGAAGTTCTTCCACATCGTCCAGCGGCCCGCCGCCGTCGGCATGCAGCTGTTCAAGTACACGGCCCGCCAGGACGAACAGGTCTTCGCCTGCAAGCGCTGCGGCGAGCCCGTCGACACCGCGCCGTACGTGGAGAACCTGCGCGGCACCATGCGCGACCTGAAGCTCGACTTCGACGAATGGGCCGAGTACTGCCCCCGCTGCAAGCGCGTGCTGCGCGGCAACGCCTACCTCAGCCACGTCAAGAAGGGCTTCAAGTGACCGCCGCCCTCCAGTCGCCGCCCCCGTCACAGCCCCTCCCCATCGACCCCTCCATCGCCCCGCCCGGGACCCGCAACTTCCGTGATGCGGGCGGGATCCCCGCCGACCAGTGGCACGCCGACCAGAACGGCGAGACGCTCGTCCCCACCCACTGCTGCTTCTGCGGCGTCCAGTGCGGCATGTACCTCCGCGTCGACCGCGGCGGCAAGGTCTTCGGCGTCGAACCCCGCAACCACGACATCAACCGGATGCGGCTGTGCCCCAAGGGCATCAACGCCTACCAGCAGGTCAACCACCCCGACCGGCTCACCAGTCCGCTGCTGCGCCGCTCCCGCGACGAACCCTTCCGCGAGGCCTCCTGGGACGAGGCGCTCGACTTCACTGTCTCCGAGGTCAAACGCATCCAGGAGCAGTACGGGCGTGACGCCTTCGGGATGCTCGGTGGCGCGAGCCTCTTCTCCGAGAAGACGTATCTCGTGGGGAAGTTCGCCCGCGTCGCGCTCAAGACCCGGCACGTGGACTACAACGGCCGGCTGTGCATGGTCAGCGCCGCGGGCGCGAACAAGCTCGCCTTCGGCATCGACCGGGCCGGGAACCCCTTCTCCGACATCCTCCTCAGCGACTGCCTGCTGATCGCCGGGTCGAACGTGGGCGAGTGCTTCCCCGTGATGACCCAGTACCTGTGGGGAGCCCGGGACCGGGGGGCCACCCTGATCGTGGTGGACCCGCGCGAGACCGCCATCGCCCGCACCGCCGACATCCACGTCGCCCTCAAGCCCGGCACCGACGCCGCCTTCTTCAACGCCGTCCTGCACGTGGTGGTCAAGGAGGGCCTGGACGACGAGGCGTACGTCGGCGCCCACACCACCGGCTGGGAGGAGGTCCGCGACAAGGTCGCCGAGTACCCGCCCGAGCGCGCCGCCGGGATCTGCGGGATCCCCGCCGAGCAGATCGTCCAGGTCGCCCGGACCTTCGCCGGCGCCGAGAGGGCGATGGCCTGGCACGCCCGGGGCATCGAGCACCACTCCCAGGGCGTCGAGAACTGCCTCACCGTCATCAACCTGTGCGTCGCCACCGGCAACATCGGCAAGCCCGGCGCCGGATACGGCACCATCACCGGCCAGGGCAACGGCCAGGGCGGCCGTGAACACGGCCAGAAGGCCGACCTCCTCCCCGGCGGCCGCTCGATCACGAACGAGGAGCACCGCCGGCAGATCTGCGAGATCTGGGGCATCGAGGAGTCCGAGCTCCCGCCCGCCGGCACCTCCATGATGGAAATGGTCTGGCAGATGCAGCGCCGCGAGATCCGCGGCCTGATCGGCGTCTGCAACAACCCCTTCGTCTCGCTGCCCAACTACGCAGTGGTCAAAGAGGGGTACGACGCCACGGAGTTCCACGCCCAATTCGACTTCTTCCTTTCCGAAACCGCGGCCAACGCCCACGTGGTCTTCCCCGTCACCACCTGGGCCGAGGACGAAGGCGTGATGGCCAACGCCGAAGCCCGGGTGGTCAAGCACAACAAGGCCCAGGAGCCGCCCTCCGGCGTCCGCACCGACACCTGGGTGCTCTGCGAACTCGCCAAGCGCCTCGGTGCGGGGGACAAGTTCGACTTCCCCGGCTCCCGCGAGGTGTTCGAGGAGCTGCGCATCGCCTCGGCGGGAACCGTCAACGACTACTACGGCATCACCTACGACCGGCTGGAGGAGACCGGCGGCCTCGCCTGGCCCTGCCCCTCCGTCGACCACCCGGGCACCCCCCGGCTGTTCGAGGACGGGAAGACCTACCACCCCGACGGCAAGATCCACCTGCAGGTCGTCGAATGGCATCCGCCGATGGACGCCTACACCGAGGAGTTCCCCCTCTCGCTCACCACCGGGCGCACCGTCGCGCACTTCCTCTCCGGCAACCAGACCCGCCGCCTGGGCGCACTGGTCGAACAGACCCCGCGCCCCTGGGTCGAGGTCCACCCCTCGCACGGCTTCCGCAACGGCGACCCCGTGCGCGTCGTCACCCGCCGCGGCAGCGAGGTGTTCCCCGCCCTGGTCACCGAGGCCATCCGCCCCGACACCGTCTTCATCCCCTACCACTGGCCCGTCCCGACGTCCGCGAACGCCCTGACGATCGATGCCCTCGACCCCCGTTCGAAGATCCCGGAGTACAAGGTCTGCGCCGCCCGGATCGAAGCGGCGGAACGGGTCGACGAGGTACCCCCGCCGCCCACGGCCCCCGGTCGCGAGGCCTACCCGGAGACCCAGGTGTCCCGCACCGACCCCCTGCCGCCCACGTCCTCGCAGGGCCGTGGCACGGCAGAGAGGAGCTGAGCCACCCCATGATGGGAAAAACGATCTTCATCGACCCGGGGCGCTGCATCGGCTGCCAAGCCTGCGTCTCGGCCTGCCGGGAATGCGATTCGCACCGCGGCAAGTCCATGATCCACCTGGACTACACCGAGCCCGGCCGGTCCGTCGCCTCCCTTCCCACCGTCTGCATGCACTGCGCGGACCCGGTCGCCCCGTGCGCCGAGGTCTGCCCCGCCGACGCGATCCTGGTGACCGCCGACGGTGTGGTGCAGCAGGCCGACACCACCCGCTGCATCGGCTGCGCCAACTGCGTCAACGCCTGCCCCTTCGGCGTCCCGAAGATCGACCTCCAGGCGAAGCTCCAGATGAAGTGCAACCTCTGCTACGACCGCACCGCCTACGGCCTGGCCCCGATGTGCGCCACCGTCTGCCCGACGGGGGCGCTGTTCTACGGCACCCTCGAGGAGCTCCAGGCGGAGCGCCCCGGGGTGCAGGTCGCCGACTCCTTCACCTTCGGCGATGTCGTGGTCAACACCGGTGTGGCGATGGTCGTGCCCGCCGACAAGGTGCAGTGGCCGGTGCCGGGCGGCCTCCCGGTGGTCGAAGTCAACGGGGTGGACGTCCGATGAGCGTGACCCAACAGCCCGCACCGGCGCCCGGCGGCGAGACCGGCGGCGACGAGGCACAGCAGCAGCTGCACGACCGCATCAGCGCCGACTCCCTCACCACCCGCCGCGACTACCTGCGGATCGTGGCCACCGTCTCCGGCGGACTCGCCGTCGGAGGCATCGGCGTGGCCTCCGGCATCCTGCACCGGCACGGCGACAGCGAGGAGGCGCCCCCGGCGAAGAAGGTCACCGACCAGCTCATGCCGGGGGAGTCCGTGGCCTTCCGCTTCCCGGGGGACGAGGATCGGGCCGTAGCGGTCCGGCTGCAGGACGGCACCCTCGTCGGCTACTCGGCCGTCTGCACCCACCTGGCCTGCGCCGTGCTCTGGCGCGAGGACCGCGGCAGCGAGGGCGAGCTGTACTGCCCGTGCCACGAGGGCGTGTTCGACGTCCGCACGGGCGAGGTCACCGCAGGCCCGCCGCCCCGCCCGCTCCCCAGGATCTTCCTGACCGAGGAGATCGACGGCAGTGTCTGGGCCGTCGCAACCGCCCGGTCGGGGGAGCCGGCCCAGGAAGCCCTGTGCCGGCAGTTCGGCGAATCCCGCCCCGAGATGGCCGTCAGGCTCGGCTGTCCCGGCGCGGACCGCCCGACCGAGAGCAGGCGGACATGAGCGATCCACAGGTGCCGCCGCGGCCCGACTACCAACCCGGCAGCGCCCAGCCGCGGCTCAACCGTCCGGTCCGGGAGCGCTACCCCCAGATCCGCGCGACGAGCGGCTACGGCGACCCGCGGATCCGGCACACCGGTCCGGGGCCCGGCGCGGGCAGCGAGCAGGAGCCCGAGCGCTCCTCGAAGCTGACCGCCCGGCTCGCCCTCGCGCTCACCGTGGTCGTCGGGCAGCTGTGGGCGCTGACGGTGACCGTCAACGAATGGATGCAGGGCGACACCGGCACTGCCTGGTGGGGAGCAGGATTCCTCGTCCTGTCCTTCCTCGTCGTGCTCGGTCTGTGGAGCCTCGACCCGAAGGACCGATGACCATGGCCATACGCACCAACACCGAGGCCCGGCCACACCGGGCGGACAGCTACCGTCCGGGGTCCACGATCGGCGACTGGCGCCCCGAGGACGACGCGTTCTGGCAGTCCACCGGCCGCAGGGTCGCCCAGCGCAACCTGTGGATCTCGGTTCCGGCGCTGATGCTCGGATTCGTGGTCTGGCAGGTCTGGTCGGTGACCGTGGTCAAGCTGGGCGACGTCGGCTTCGGCTTCTCCAAGTCGCAGCTCTTCTGGCTGACGGCCGTCCCCGGCATCACGGGCGGCACCTTCCGGATCCTGTACACCTTCATCGGCCCGATCTTCGGCGAGCGGAGGTTCACCGCCTTCAGCACGATCGTGCTCGTCGTGCCGATGCTGTGGCTGGGCTTCGCCCTCCAGGACACCGGCACCCCCTACTGGGAGATGGTGCTCATCGCCGCGGTGTGCGGCATCGGCGGCGCCAACTTCGCGTCCTCGATGGCGAACATCGGCTTCTTCTTCCCCAAGCGGGAGAAGGGCAGCGCCAACGGCCTCAACGGCGGCCTGGGGAACCTCGGTGTCAGCGTGGTCCAGCTGCTCGCCCCGCTCGTGGTCACCGCCGCCGTGCTCGGCGCCCCGGCCGGCGGCCCGCAGCACGACGCCAAGGAGAACACCGACATCTGGCTGCAGAACGGCGCCTTCCTCTGGGTGCCGCTGCTGGTGATCACGGCCCTGCTGGCGTGGTTCCTGATGAACGACCTCAAGGTGGCCGCGGCCCCCTTCAGCCAGCAGAAGATCATCTTCACGCGCAAGCACAACTGGCTGATGACCTGGCTCTACGTCGGGACCTTCGGCTCCTTCATCGGGTTCGCCGCCGGCCTGCCCCTGCTGATCAAGGACAACTTCGAGCCCCAGGGCTACCAGGCCACCACCTACGCGTGGATCGGCCCCTTCATCGGCGCGCTGATGCGCTGGGCGGGCGGCTGGCTGTCGGACAAGATCGGCGGTGCCAGGGTCACCCTGCTGTCGTTCGTGGGCATGGCGGCCTCCCTGGTCGTCGTGATCTTCGCGCTCCCCTCGGGATCCGATCAGGGCAGCTTCTGGACCTTCTTCACCGGCTTCCTCGCCGCCTTCTTCTTCTCCGGACTGGGCAACGGCTCGACCTTCCGCCAGATCCCCGTGATCTTCCGGGACCAGCACGCCCGCGCCGCCGAGGGGAAGGGGCCCGAGGCCCAGGCCGCGGCCCTCAAGCAGTCCGAGATGGAGGCCGGCGCGGTCACCGGCTTCTCCTCCGCCATCGCCGCCTACGGCTTCTTCTTCATCCCGGCGATGTTCGCGAACTTCCACGTCACGAGCGCGCTGTGGTGCTTCATCGTCTTCTACGCCACGTGTCTTGCGGTGTGCTGGTGGTTCTACGCCCGCAAGGGCGCCGAGGCACCCAGCTGACCCCGCCCGGCCCCCGCCGTACCCTGGAGGCATGAGCACCGCCCCCACCCCCGGACCGCGCCCGTCGAAGCACGACTCCCGGCCGAAGCCCGCGCTGGACTTCGACGATCCGCTGGACAGGCAGTCCGCGGACGATACGGACCGAGGGTGGGGCGAGCGGCCTCCCGCCGGCAGCGACAGTGCGGCCGACTTGGCGCGCTTCCTCGACGAGAAGCCGCCGCACCACCTCTGAGTCAGCTCGTGGCCGGGCGGTCCTGGGACCCCGCGCCACCGCCCTCGGCGTTGCGCTGCGCCACCAGAGCGTCCCGGATCTCCTTGAGGACCTCCAGCTCGGTGATCTCCATGGTCTCCTGCACGCCCTCCTTGGCCCTCCGGCGGGCTTCCACCTTGGCCAGGTACTTCGCCATCGGCAGCACCATCAGGAAGTACACGACCGCGGCCGTGATCACGAAGCTGAGCGTCGCCGCGAGCACCGAACCCCACATGATGGGAACACCCGAGACGACATCGCCGGAGGCGTTCGTCTCGCACGGGTCCTTCAGGCAGGACGAGTAGTTGTTCAGGTCCTTGGTCCCGATGGCGCCGACCAGCGGGCTGATGATGCCCTTCACGATGGAGTTCACGATGTTCGTGAACGCGGCACCGATGACGACGGCCACCGCCAGGTCGACCACGTTGCCGCGCATCAGGAAGGCCTTGAAGCCCGCCAGGATGCTCTCCTTCTTCTTCTCGCTCACTACTGAGCCTCTCTTCACGTGTGTCACATCGGCAGCAGGACACGGAGCCAACGGTTCCGAAAACTACGGCAGTCCGGGTGAGAGCTGTCCAATCGGCCCCCGCGTTCAGCTGACTTGACCGTGCGCGCGTGCGAATCAACACAGCGTCACCGCCAGTCGGGACACCGCGCCCGCACCCACCAGCGTCCGCGCGGTCTCGCGGGGCACGGACAGTACGACCAGCGCCCCGCCGTCCCCAACGCCCGTGTCCGCCCGCGGCACTTCGGCGACCAGAGCCGCCACCGCCACCACCCGGGTCCGGCCCGCGTCCGTGCCGGCGCCGCCCGCGGCCACCACGTCCACGCGGTCCCCGCGCCGCAGCAGCCGCACCGTCGCCGCGTCCGCGATCCGCACGGGCGCGGACACGAGCCGCACCGCGGCGGCAGGCGGCGCGGCAGCCGGCGGCGGGGGCGGTGGCTCACTGCGCGAGGCCTGTGCCTCGGGCCCTGCTGCCGCCAGGGCGGCCGCAGCCACCGCGAGCCCAGCCGCCGTCACCCGCCGCCTGCGCCGGACCGCCCTGCGCAGCCGGTCCCCGCCCCGCCCCACCCGGAGCGGGGCGAAGTCCGGGACCCCGCGGGGCGGCGGACACGGAGACGAGGGAGGCGGCGTAACCGCAGATGCGGAGGAGGCAGTAGCAGCAGGGGAAGCGGAGGAAGCGGGCGAGCCGGAGGAAGAAGAGGAGGAGAAGGGGGAGGAGGGGAATCGAGGAGTCGTGCCGGACATGCCGACCACCGCCCGTCGTGAAGGGGTTCGGAGTCCGGACCCGTCGCCCGGACACCCCTCACGATCCGCGACCCCCCACGATCCCGCTCGCGCCTGTGGATGACCCCCAGCCTGTGGAAACCACCCTCACCCCCCAGGGCTACGGAAGCTCGATCCCCAGGTCCCAGCCGTCGTGCGCGTGCGTGCACAGGCAGGCGCGCGCCTCCGTCGCCGGCAGCGCCGCCACCGCGTCGAAGAGCACCTCGCGCAGTCGGCCGACGTTCTCGCCGAACACCTTCAGCACCTCGGTGTGCGACACGCCCTCACCGGTCTCCGCGCCCGCGTCCAGGTCCGTGACCAGCGCCATCGAGGTGTAGCAGAGCCCCAGCTCACGGGCGAGCACCGCTTCCGGGTGGCCGGTCATCCCGACCACGGACCAGCCCATCGCCGCGTGCATCCGCGACTCGGCGCGGGTCGAGAACCGCGGACCCTCGACGACCACCATCGTGCCGCCGTCCACCGGCTCCCAGCCGCGCCCGCGCGCCGCCCCCATCGCCGCCGCCCGCCCGACCGGACAGTACGGGTCCGCGAAGGTGGTGTGCACGACGTTCGGAACCGTGCCGTCCGGCAGCGGCTCCCCGTCGAAGAAGGTCTGCGTGCGGTTCTTCGTACGGTCGACCAGCTGGTCCGGCACCAGGAGGGTGCCCGGTCCGTACTCGGCCCGCAGGCCGCCCACCGCGCACGGCCCCAGCACCTGGCGCACGCCGACCGAGCGCAGCGCCCACAGGTTCGCCCGGTAGTTGATCTTGTGCGGCGGGACCTTGTGGCTGCGTCCGTGGCGGGGCAGGAACGCGATCTGGCGCCCGGCGAGCTCACCCAGGAAGAGGGAGTCGCTGGGGGCGCCGTACGGAGTCTCCACCTGGAGCTCCGAGACGTCCTCCAGGAAGGAGTAGAAACCCGAACCGCCGATTACGCCGATCTCTGCGTTCACCATGTGTCCCACCCTAGGTCGTGTCGTCGCACGGACATGCGAAGGGCCCCGCTGCCGGGTGACGGCTGCGGGGCCCTTCGTGAAGCTGTCGGCGCGCTCAGGCGGCCGGAGTGCTGCTCGGCGCCGGGGCGGCCGGAGCGGGGCTCGAAGCAGCCGTCGACGTGGTCGAGGCCGGCTTCGAGGCGGGAGTGCTGCTGGACGACGCGCCACGGCTGTCGTTCCGGTAGAAACCCGAGCCCTTGAAGACGATGCCTACCGCGGAGAACACCTTCTTCAGGCGTCCCTTGCAGTTCGGGCACTCGGTCAGAGCGTCATCGGTGAACTTCTGCACCGCCTCGAGGCCTTCGCCGCACTCGGTGCACTGGTACTGGTAGGTCGGCACGAATTTCCTCCTGGCACTCTCACTCAATGAGTGCTAACGACGCTCCATGGTGACGTATTCCGCCGGATCAGTCCACCGTCACCGGCACGCGGTGACCGATGCCACGCTCGGCCGCCGGCTTCGAGCGGCGCTCGAGCGAGGCCCGGGGGGAGTTCCCGGGAGCCTTCGGCGCACTGCTCCCCGCAGCCTTCGGACCGGTCTTGGCGGCGGTCTTCGCGGCAGTCTTCACGCCGGGCTGCGCAGCATTCTTCGCGACAGCCTCGGGGGCGTCCCCGGCGGCGGCGTGCGCGCCCTGCTCCGCAAGCTCCAGCGCCTCCGCGAGCTCCGGCGACTCCGCCGGCTCCGATGCGTCCGAGGCCTCCGACGAAGAGCCGACGATCCGGCTCGGGGCCTTCGGCGCCAGCCGCGAGCGCAGCGCGAGCACCGTGGCCAGCGCCAGCACGGTGGCCCCCAGCGGCACCAGGAACCCGGCGCTGGAGCCGTGCGCGTCCGTCAGCCGCCCGGCCGTGGTGACGGCGGCGGCCTGCCCGAAGGCGACCGCACCCGTCAGCCAGGTGAAGGCCTCGGTGCGCGACGCGGCCGGAACCAGCCGCTCCACCATCGTGTAGCCCGTGATCAGGGCCGGAGCGATGCACAGACCAACGACCAGGCCCAGGGCGCCCAGCAGCACCGTGGAGTGCACGGCCCACAGGACGGAGGCGGCAGCGGTCAGACCGATGTACCCGAGGATCAGGCGGCGGCGCGGGCCGATCTTCCAGGCGATGGCACCGCAGGCGATGCCCGCGATCATGTTGCCCGCGGCGAAGACGCCGTAGAGCAGGCCGTTCGCGCCGGGGTTGCCGATCTCCTCGGAGAAGGCGGCCAGCGACACCTGCATGCCGCCGAAGACGGCGCCGATGCCCAGGAAGGCCACGATCAGGACGCGCACGCCCGGGACGGACAGCGCGGAGGCGTGTCGCTCACCGGCGGCGGCGGAGCGGCCCACGGGCTTGGGCTGCGTACCGCGCTGCGCGGCGAACAGCAGGCCGCCCAGCAGGGTCAGCGTGGCCTCGGTGATCAGACCGGCCGAGGGGTGGATCTGGGTGCACAGGAAGGTCGCGAGCACCGGGCCCACGACGAAGGTGAACTCGTCCGTCACGGACTCGAAGGCCGCGGCCGTCGGCAGCAGCGCCGCGCGCTCGCCCTCCAGGCGGGCGGCCCAGCGGGCCCGGACCATCGGGCCGACCTGCGGAACCGAGGCGCCGGCGGGCACGGCGGCCAGCGCCAGCGCCCACAGCGGGGCGCCGAGCAGCGCGAGCGCGGTCAGGGCGCTCACGGCGGCGGAGTGCGCGAGGACGACCGGCACCAGGACGGAGCTCTGGCCGAAGCGGTCGGCCAGCTTGCCCATCTGCGGGGCGAACACGGCCATGGAGACGCCGGTGACGGCGGCGACGATGCCGGCGCTGCCGAAGGATCCGGTGGTGTGCTGGACGAGCAGGACGATGCTGATCGTCAGCATGGCGAACGGCTGCCGGGCGGCGAACCCCGGGAGAAGGAAGCTGAGGGCACCGGGCGTGCGCAGCAGTTGCCCGTAGCCCGCTCGGGACTTGTCGGTCGTGACCGCGGATGTCACGGCCTGGCCTTTCTGCCGCCTGGTAGAGCTCCCGTCTGCGGACGGTGCAGGCCTTGTGAGCCGCACCCGTACTACGGAGCCCCGAGAGCTGTCCTCATGCGCCGAACCGAGTGATACCTGGGCCACCCACTGCGGGAGGGGGCCACGGCCGCCGAGCGGTCGCGCCAGCTCTGCGTCAGGCAGAGTTGGTCGATTGGTGTGCCTTCATGGTACAGGGAAAGCCTCGAGGCGCACCTGTGATTACAGCGACAGGCGGTGGCTTCACCTGCGTTTAACGAGTCCTTCGTCTTCCAGGACCTCTGGAGCCCGGATTACCCGCACTCCGGCCGTTGTGCCCTCCTTCACCCGTGCCCAGCCATCCGGCCAGCTTTCCGCCCCGCGCCACGGCCCTCAGCCGCGCCTCGGCGGCGTCCCGCACCGGGTCCGTGGCCACGACGAGCAGCTCGTCCCCGCGCCGCAGCACCGTCGAGGGCAGCGGTACGAAGCTCTGCTCGTCGCGCACGACCAGGGTCACCGAGGCGCCCGGGGGCAGCCGCAGCTCGCTGACCTCGACGCCGTGCATGCGCGAGGCCTCCGGGATGGAGAAGGAGAGCAGGTGGCCGCGCAGCTTCTCCAGGGGCGCCGACTCGATGCCGAGGTCGGTGGGCGCCCGGTCGGTGCCCAGCTCCAGCTTGCGGGCCACCCAGGGCAGGGTCGGCCCCTGGATCAGCGTGTAGACGACCACGAGCACGAAGACGATGTTGAAGACCCGTTCGCTGCCCTCGATGCCGGACACCATCGGGATCGTGGCCAGGATGATCGGTACGGCGCCGCGCAGGCCGGCCCACGACATCAGGGCCTTCTCCCGCCAGGGCACCCGGAACGGCAGCAGGCTGACGAACACCTCCAGCGGCCGGGCGACCGTCGTCAGCACCAGGCCGACCAGCACCGCGGGCCAGAAGTCGTTCACGAGCTCGTGCGGGGTGACCAGCAGGCCGAGGAGGACGAACATCCCGATCTGGGCTATCCAGCCGAGCCCGTCGGCGAAGCCCCTGGTCGCGGGCCAGTGCGGCAGCTTCGCGTTCCCCAGCACCATCGCGGCCAGGTAGACGGCGAGGAAGCCCGAGCCGTGCGCCAGCGCGCCGGCCGCGTACGCGACCACGGCGATGGCCATCACGGCGATCGGGTACAGGCCGGAGGCGGGCAGGGCCACGTGCCGCAGCCCGTACGCGCCCAGCCAGCCGACCGTGAGGCCGACGGCGACGCCGATGGCCAGTTCCAGGGCGATCTTGCCCACCAGGACGTACCACTCGTCGACCGGGCCGACCGTGGCGAAGGCGACGACGAGGATCACGACCGGGGCGTCGTTGAATCCGGACTCCGCCTCGAGGACGCCGGTCACCCGGGACGGCAGCGGGACCTTGCGCAGGACGGAGAAGACCGCCGCCGCGTCCGTCGAGGAGACGACGGCGCCGATGAGCAGGGCCTGCCGCCATTCCAGCCCGACGAGGTAGTGGGCGCCCGCCGCCGTCACGCCGACGCTGATCGCGACGCCGAGCAGCGACAGGGCGATCGCCGCGGGCAGCGCCGGTCTGATCTCTTTCCACTTCGTCCCCAGACCGCCCTCGGCAAGGATCACGACCAGCGCCGCGTAGCCGATGACCTGCGTGAGCTCGGCGTTGTCGAAGACGACGTTGCCGATCCCGTCCTGCCCGATGGCGACCCCGATGCCCAGGTAGATGAGCAGGCTGGGGAGGCCGCTGCGCGAAGAGACGCGCACGGCGGCCACGGCGATGAGCAGGACGAGCGAGCAGATCAGCAGAAGCTCGTTGAGCTGGTGGACGGTCAGCGGGCGGCCCTTTCCCTTGAAGTGGTCTGCAGGATGCCGGATCGTTCCTGCAAGACGGGTCGGGGGAGACTCGAGGGGGAGACCGCCCCGACGGCAAGTACTTTCGTTACCTTACCTAATCTTTGACGATTCCTTGACGTCCTTGTCACATTGTGAAACGCCTGTTCGACGTAGTCCCTGACACCGCGTCCGAATGGGGTGGACGCTGCGCCTATGGTTGCTCCCAGCACTCCAGGACCACCCTGCCCCCTCGAAGGACAGCGATGCCCGCGAACGAATCCGTCCCCTCCGCCAAGAAGAAGGGACGACGCGCCCGTCTGATCGTGCTCATCCTGGTGCTGGCGCTCGTCGCAGGCGTCGGCTACGGGGCATGGTGGAGCGTCGGCAGCGTCCGCGCCTCCTTCCCCCAGACCACGGGCGAGATTCAGCTCGAAGGCCTGTCCGGGCCCGTCGAGGTCAAGCGCGATGCCCACGGCATCCCGCAGATCTACGCGGCGAGCGACCAGGACCTCTTCCGCGCCCAGGGCTTCGTCCAGGCACAGGACCGCTTCTGGGAGATGGACGTCCGCCGCCACATGACCTCCGGCCGGCTGTCGGAGATGTTCGGCAGCGGCCAGGTCGAGACCGACGCCTTCCTGCGCACCCTCGGCTGGCGCCGGATCGCGCAGACCGAGTACGACTCCAAACTCTCCCCGGAGACGAAGAAGTACCTCCAGGCCTACGCCGACGGTGTCAACGCGTACCTGAAGGGCAAGACCGGCAAGGACCTCTCGGTCGAGCACGCCGCCCTCAAGCTGAGCAGCGACTACCGGCCCGAGCCGTGGAGCCCCGTCGACTCCGTGGCCTGGCTCAAGGCCATGGCCTGGGACCTGCGCGGCAACATGCAGGACGAGATCGACCGCTCGCTGATGACCAGCCGCCTGACCAAGGCGCAGATCGACGAGCTCTACCCGCCGTACCCCTTCGACCGGAACCGCCCGATCGTCGAGGGCGGCTCCGTGGACTCCTCCGGGAAGTACGTGCCCCAGGGCGCCGAGGGTTCGGAAGGCTCCTCCGGCGACGGATCGGGTTCCTCCAGCGGCATCAGCGCCCAGGGCGGCACCGGAAGCGTCCTCAAGACGCAGCTGAGCGCCCTCTCCAAGACCCTCGACGAGATCCCGGCCCTGCTCGGCCCGAACGGCAGCGGCATCGGCTCGAACTCGTGGGTGGTCTCCGGCAAGTACACCACCACCGGCAAGCCGCTGCTCGCCAACGACCCGCACTTGTCCCCCCAGCTGCCGTCGGTCTGGTACCAGATGGGCCTGCACTGCCGCAGCGTCTCGGCCCAGTGCCAGTACGACGTCTCCGGCTTCAGCTTCGCGGGCACGCCCGGCGTGATCATCGGCCACAACCAGGACATCGCCTGGGGCATGACCAACAACGGCGCCGACGTCACCGACCTCTTCCTGGAGCAGGTGACCCCCGAGGGCTACCGCTACGACGGCAAGGTCCTCCCCTTCACCACCCGTGAAGAGGTCATCAAGGTCGCCGGCGGCGAGAGCAAGACGATCACCGTGCGGACCACCAACAACGGCCCGCTCGTCTCCGACCGCAGCGACGAGCTCGGCACCGTCGGCACCCGCGCCCCCGTCAGCGCGGCCGCTCCCGACCGCGGAGCCGGCTACGCCGTCGCGCTGCGCTGGACCGCCCTGGACCCGGGCAAGTCCATGGACGCCGTCTTCAGGCTCAACCGCGCGAAGGACTTCGACGGCTTCCGGGCCGCGGCCCGCGACTTCGAGGTCCCCTCGCAGAACCTGATCTACGCCGACAGCAAGGGCCCCCACGGCAACATCGGCTACCAGATGCCCGGCAAGATCCCGCTGCGCGGCACGGGCGACGGCCGGATGCCCGCCCCCGGCTGGGATTCGAAGTACGCCTGGAAGGGCGCGAAGAACGGCTCGGCCAAGGGGTGGATCCCGCAGGACGAGCTGCCCTGGGACTTCAACCCCGAGCGCGGGTTCATCGTCACCGCCAACCAGGCCGCGGTCCAGAGCGGCGAGGGCAAGTACCCGCACACGCTGACCACCGACTGGGGCTACGGCGCCCGCAGCCAGCGGATCAACGACCTCATCGAGGCGAAGATCAAGGACAGCGGCAAGATCTCGACCGACGACATGCGCACCATGCAGACGGACAACAGCAGCGAGATCGCCACGCTGCTCGCCCCCGTCCTGTCGAAGATCCGGATCTCGGACCCCGACGTCCGCGAGGCGCAGAAGCTCCTGGAGGGCTGGAACTACACCCAGGAGCCCGACTCCGCGGCCGCCGCGTACTTCAACGCCGTCTGGCGCAATATCCTCCGGCTCGCCTTCGGCAACAAGATGCCCAAGGAACTGCGCGTCGAGGGCAGCTGCCTCTACGTCCGCGCCGCGGGCAGCAGCGGCCCGGCCGACGACCTGGCCGAGCTGGTCCGGGAGTGCGGCGAGCGCGATGCCGACTCGGCGCAGCCCGACGGCGGCGACCGCTGGTTCGAGGTGGTCCGGCGCCTGATGAAGGACGAGAAGTCCCGCTGGTGGCAGACGCCGCAGACCCGTCTGGACAAGGCGACCAAGACCCGCGACGAGCTGTTCGCGCGGGCCATGAAGGACGCCCGCTGGGAGCTGACCGCCAAGCTCGGCAAGGACACCGGCACCTGGACCTGGGGCCGCCTGCACCAGCTGACCCTCAAGAACCAGACGATCGGCACCGAGGGCCCCGGCTTCCTGCAGTGGCTGCTCAACCGCGGTCCGTGGAACCTGGGCGGCGGCGAGGCCACGGTCAACGCCACCGGCTGGAACGCCGCCAGCGGCTACGAGGTCACCTGGGTCCCGTCGATGCGCATGGTCGTGAACCTGAACGACCTCGACAAGTCCCGGTGGATCAACCTGACCGGCGCCTCCGGCCACGCGTACAACTCGCACTACACGGACCAGACGGACCTGTGGGCCAAGGGCGAGCTGCTCGACTGGGCGTTCAGCAAGGCGGCCGTCGACAAGGCGACCCGCGAGACGCTGACCCTCAAGCCGTAGCGGCGGGGAAGCGGACGACCCCCGCCGGGGTCACCACCGCCTGAACGGGGTGGTCGTGCGGTTCCTCCGGGACCCGCGCGACCACCTCGGTCTCGTACAGGAGCACCACGAGCGCCGGGTGCGCGCCCGCCCGCTCCAGCCGGGCCAGCACCCGGTCGTACGAGCCGCCGCCGCGGCCGAGCCGCATCCCGCGTCCGTCGACGGCGAGGCCGGGCAGGAGCACGGTGTCGGCGGCGGTCACGGCCTCCGGGCCGAGCCGCGGCCCGGAGGGCTCCAGCAGCTGCATCTTCCCCGCGTGCGCGACGGGGGCGAGGCCGTCCGGTCCGTCGTACGCGGCCCAGTCGAGGTCGTTGTCGGGCAGCAGGACGGGCAGCAGCACCCGGGTGCCGCGCTCGCGCAGGGCGTCGAGCAGGGCGTGCGTGCCGGGTTCGGTTCCGACCGAGACGTAAGCTGCGACGGTTCGCGCGGCGGAGAGCTCGGGCAGGTCGAGGGCCCGGCGGGCGAGGGCCCGGGCGGCCGCCTCGGTCGCGGCGCCGGTCAAGGCGCGGCGGGCGGCGAGCAGTTCGCGCCTTAGGTCCGTTTTGGCGGAACGGTTCTTTACCACAGCGAACTCACAAACCCTTCTAAATCAGCTTCTATTTACCGGAATCTAACCTTCGTTGCATACTCAGCGGCTATCGTGCCGCCATGACTTTGTCGCACCCAGTGATCACCAAGGCTGTCATCCCGGCGGCCGGACTCGGTACCCGGTTCCTGCCGGCGACCAAGGCCACCCCCAAGGAAATGCTGCCTGTCGTCGACAAGCCGGCGATCCAGTACGTCGTGGAGGAGGCCGTCTCGGCCGGGCTGACCGATGTCCTGATGATCACAGGACGTAACAAGCGGCCGCTCGAGGACCACTTCGACCGCAACTACGAACTGGAGTCGGCGCTCGCCGCCAAGGGCGACGACGACCGCCTGAAGCGGGTCCAGGAGTCCAGCGACCTGGCGACCATGCACTACGTCCGCCAGGGCGACCCGCGCGGCCTCGGCCACGCCGTGCTCTGCGCCGCCCCGCACGTCGGCCGCGAGCCCTTCGCGGTCCTCCTCGGCGACGACCTGATCGACCCCCGCGACCCGCTGCTGTCGCGCATGGTGGAGATCCAGGCGGAGACCGGCGGCAGCGTCGTAGCCCTCATGGAGGTCGATCCGGCGCAGGTCCACCTCTACGGCTGCGCGGCCGTGGAGAAGACCGACGAGGACGACCTCGTACGCGTCACCGGACTCGTGGAGAAGCCGGATCCGGCGGAGGCCCCCAGCAATTACGCGGTCATCGGACGCTATGTCCTCAACCCCGCCGTGTTCGACATACTGCGGGAGACCGAGCCGGGCCGCGGTGGGGAGATCCAGCTCACCGACGCCCTGCAGAAGCTTGCCGAGGACGAGAGCGTCGGCGGCCCGGTGCACGGGGTGGTCTTCACGGGCCGCCGCTATGACACCGGCGACCGGGGCGACTACCTGCGGGCCATTGTCAGACTCGCGTGCGAGCGTGAAGACCTTGGCCCCGAGTTCCGGACCTGGCTCCGCAGTTACGTCACCGAGGAGATGTAGCACTTTGAGCACCACCGCACCGCAGGACACCGGCCGCCAGCGCCTCTGGTCGGTGGACGAGCACCTGGCCGACATCCTCGCCGCGGTCCGCCCGCTGGAGCCGATCGAGCTGCAGTTGCTCGACGCCCAGGGCTGTGTCCTGGTCGAGGACGTCACGGTGCCCGTCGCCCTGCCGCCCTTCGACAACAGCTCGATGGACGGGTACGCCGTCCGGGTGGCCGACGTCCAGGGGGCGAGCGAGGAGTTCCCCGCGGTGCTCACGGTGATCGGGGACGTCGCGGCGGGCAGCGGGGACCTGCCCACCGTGGGACCCGGACAGGCCGCCCGCATCATGACCGGCGCCCCGCTGCCCCCGGGCGCGGAGGCCGTCGTCCCCGTCGAGTGGACCGACGGCGGCACCGGCGCGGGAGCCGCCGCCGGGATGACCCCCGCCAGCGCCGCCCCGGAGGGCGCCGGGGGCGACGTGCGGGTGCACCGGGCCGCCGAGGCCCGCGCCCACGTCCGCGCGCGCGGCAGCGACGTCCAGGCCGGCGACCTCGCGCTCAGCGCGGGCACGGTCCTGGGCCCGCCGCAGATCGCGCTCCTCGCGGCCATCGGCCGCGGCACCGTCCGGGTGCGCCCGCGCCCCCGGGTGGTCGTGCTGTCCACCGGCAGCGAACTGGTCCAGCCCGGCGAGGCGCTGACCGAGGGCCGGATCTACGACTCCAACAGCTTCGCCCTCGCCGCCGCCGCGCGGGACGCGGGCGCCATCGCCTACCGCGTCGGCGCCGTGGCCGACGACGCCGAGACCCTGCGCGCCACCATCGAGGACCAGCTCATCCGCGCCGACCTGCTGGTCACGACCGGCGGCGTCAGCGTCGGGGCGTACGACGTCGTCAAGGAGGCCCTGTCCTCCGTCGGCGACGAGGACGAGCCCGGCGCCGGCATCGACTTCCGCAAGCTCGCCATGCAGCCGGGCAAGCCGCAGGGCTTCGGCTCGATCGGCCCCGACCACACCCCCCTGCTGGCCCTCCCGGGCAACCCCGTCTCCTCGTACGTCTCCTTCGAGCTGTTCGTGCGGCCCGCGATCCGGGCGCTGATGGGTCTGCCGGAGCTGCACCGGCCCGTGGTGCGCGCGGTGCTGGAGTCCGGCAAGGCGCTCACCTCCCCGCCGGCCCGCCGGCAGTTCCTGCGCGGCAAGTACGACGCCGAGCAGGGCACGGTCGCCACGGTGGGCGGCTCCGGCTCCCACCTGATCGCGGCACTGGCCCACGCCGACTCCCTGATCGTCGTACCGGAGGACGTCACTTCGGTGGAGCCGGGCACGGAGCTGGAAGTGGTCCTGCTCGGCTGAACCCCTGTGGGTGCGGGTAGCGTGTTGGCCCACACAGGCCTCGCACGAACGTCTGCGGGCCCGGACCGGGAGCGGCACAACCACATGAGTACCCCAGGTGCGCAGAACAGGCTGACCCACATCGACGAGGCCGGCGCGGCCCGGATGGTCGACGTGTCCGAGAAGAACATCACCACCCGTACGGCCCGGGCGAGCGGGCGCGTACTGGTCTCGCCCCGGGTCGTCGAACTGCTGCGCGGCAAGGGAGTCCCCAAGGGCGACGCCCTCGCCACCGCCCGCATCGCCGGGATCATGGGAGCCAAGAAGACCCCCGACCTGATCCCGCTGTGCCACCCGCTCGCCGTCTCGGGCGTGAAGCTCGACCTGTCGGTCGCCGACGACGCCGTCGAGATCCTCGCGACCGTCAAGACCGCCGACCGCACGGGCGTCGAGATGGAGGCGCTGACCGCCGTCGCGGTCGCCGGACTCACCGTGATCGACATGGTGAAGGCCGTCGACAAGGGTGCGGTCATCACGGACGTGCGCGTGGAGGAGAAGACGGGCGGCAAGTCGGGCGACTGGAGCCGCGCGTGAACGCGCCGCGCGGCGGCGAGGCCCACAGCCACAGCCACGGCCCCGCAGCGGCGGGTGCCCCCGGCCCCTCCGGCTCGTCGCTGCCCGCAGCCGGCGGGGCGTGGGAGACCCGGCCGCCCGCAGGCCCCGCGAAGCCGGCGCTGCGCGGCCTCGTCGTGACCGCCTCCAACCGCGCGTCCGCCGGTGTGTACGCCGACAAGGGCGGCCCCCTGCTGGCCGCGGGCCTGACCGCACTCGGCTTCGCGGTGGACGGCCCTCGGGTCGTACCGGACGGCGACCCGGTCGAGCAGGCACTGCGGGACGGAGTGGCGGCCGGGTACGACGTCATCCTCACCACCGGCGGTACGGGCATCTCGCCCACCGACCGGACCCCGGACGCCACCTCCCGCGTGCTCGACTACGAGATCCCCGGGATCCCGCAGGCGATCCGCGCCGAAGGACTGGCGAAGGTACCGACCGCGGCGCTCTCCCGGGGGCTCGCCGGGGTCGCGGGCCGCACCCTGATCGTCAACCTGCCCGGCTCGCCCGGCGGCGTCAGGGACGGGCTCGCGGTCCTCGACCGCCTCCTCCTGCACGCCGTGGACCAGATCCGCGGCGGAGACCATCCGCGACCTTCCGGGAGCCCGAGCTGAACCGTCCCTCCTGGCCGGTGGTGCTGGCGGACGGCCCGGTCGTCCTCCGCCCGATAAAGCTGCGCGACCAGTCGGCCTGGCGCGAGGTGAACCGGCGCAACCGCGAATGGCTGCGGCCGTGGGAGGCGACCATCCCGCCGCCCGCGCCGTGGGGGCCCGTCGTCCAGCGGCCCACGTACCGCCAGATGGTCCGCCATCTGCGCGCCGAGGCCAACGCGGGCCGCATGCTGCCGTTCGTCATCGAGTACGAGGGCCGGCTCGTCGGGCAGCTCACGGTAGCCGGGATCACCTGGGGCTCGATGTGCGCCGGCCACGTCGGCTACTGGGTCGACCGGGAGGTGGCCGGACGCGGTGTCATGCCGACGGCGGTCGCGCTCGCCGTGGACCACTGCTTCCGGACCGTGGGGCTGCACCGGATCGAGGTGTGCATTCGCCCCGAGAACGGACCGAGCCGGCGGGTCGTGGAGAAACTCGGATTCCGCGAGGAAGGGCTGCGGCCGCGTTATCTCCACATCGACGGAGCATGGCGGGACCATCTGGTGTTCGCACTGACGGCCGAAGAGGTGCCGGAGGGGCTGCTGCGCCGATGGCACCGGGCGAGGCCCGGCAGCACGCAGAAATGAAAAGCTTGTTCGAATTCCCAGCGATTAGCCCATAAGCTGATCCGAAGAATCACAAAAAAAGTCCGTGATATCAGCCAGATCGTGCGACACACCGGCCCAATTGGCCGATGCCGTCGCCCGTACCCCTCTACGGTGTGAGATGTGAGCAGCAGCGGCCTCATCTACGCAGTCATCGTCGGGGCCTGGGCCGCCTACTTGGTGCCCATGTGGCTCCGGAGGCAGGACGAGCTGAACGAAGCCCGTCCGACGGAACGCTTCTCCACCGCCATCCGGCTGCTTTCCGGCCGGGCGGGCATGGAGCGCCGTTACGCCAAGGAATTGCGTGAGCGCGGTGCAGAGGCAGCGCCCATGGTGACCCCGGTGGACCCGGACGCCGCGACGGAAGCGATCAGCTCCGTCGACGTCGACGTCCGGGCCACAGCCGTGCCCCCGACCCGGACGGAGCCCAGACCGTCGCAGGCCGCAGCGGCCGCAGCCGCCGCGGCTGCCGGTGCGGCTGCCGCGGAACGCGCACGGCGCCAGCGCCTCCAGGTGCTCGCCCGACGCCGGCGCACCACCGGTTTGCTCTTCCTGGTCTTCACGCTCGGCGCGGTCGTCGCCGCGGTCGGCGGCCTGCGGTTCCTGTGGGCGCCCGGCGTGCCGGCCGTGCTGCTGAGCGCGTACATCGTCCACCTCCGCGTCCAGGAGAAGCGGCGCTTCGCCTTCACGATGGACCGACGGCGCGCCGAGGCCGCCGCCCGGCAACTGCGCGAGAACCGCCCGCGCCGACGCGAGGCCGAGTCCGCCACGGACACCGGATCGGAGCCCGAACCCGCCCCGGTCGTCTCCCCGCAGGAGGCCGGCCGTCGTGCGCTGGTCGAGCAGACCGACCACGCCGAGTGGGTGGACCAGCAGCGCGAGCGCGAGCGCGGTCCTGCGCGCGGCGACAGCTGGGAGCCGGTGCCGGTCCCTCTGCCGACGTACGTGACCGCCCCCGTGGCCCCGCGCGCCTCCGGCCCGGCCGAGTCCTGGAGCGCGGCGCGCTCCAGTGCGGCCGAGCCGACGGACCCGCGCCTGCGGGCCCGGACGCAGGAGGCCGGGCAGAAGCCGGAGGCGGCGGTGCCCGCTCCGTCCCCGGCTCCGGGGGAGCGCCAGCAGCGCCCTGCGGACCGCCGCCGGCCGCGCGAGCGCGGCCGCACTCCGCTGTTCGACCAGTACGAGTCGGACGACCGCCCGCGGGCCGCGAACGAGTGAGGCATGACCTGCGGGGATCGGATTTTTGGATCCGCCGATGGGGATGCTAATGTTTCACACGTCGCAAGGGCCTGTGGCGCAGTCTGGTAGCGCACCTCGTTCGCATCGAGGGGGTCTGGGGTTCAAATCCCCACAGGTCCACAGACATAGAGGTCCCGCCCGGTCACTGACCGGGCGGGACCTCTGCTTTTGCCCGTGGGCTCAGCGGAAGCGGGCGGTCAGCTCCTCGACGAACGCCGTGAGGTGGGGCGGGAGCGGGCCGCGGCGGGTGGCGACGAACCAGGTGCGGGTGAGGTGTTCGGCGCCGATCGGCACCAGCGCCAGGTCGTGCGAGGAAACGTACGGAGCGGCCACCCAGTTGGGGAGCACGGTCACGCCCTGGCCGCCGGCCACCATCTCGATCAGCAGGTCGGTGATCAGCGGCATGGTGCTGATCCGGGCCGGGCGGGCGCCGTGGGGCAGCGGGAGCGGGATCGAGGGGATCCGGTTCTGGTCGTAGACCTCGTAGAGCACCAGGTGGGCGTCGGTGAAGTCGGCCGCGGTGACGTGGGGGAGCGCGGCCCACGGGTGGCCGGCCGGGACCACGATCACCATCTCGTCGTCGAAGAGCGGCGTCAGGCTCACCCGGTCCATCTCCACGTCCGGCTTGGTCACCAGGGCCACGTCCAGCCGGTCGGCCAGCAGGGCGGGCACCGGGGCGTCGTCGGGGACCGATTCGATGCGGACCTCGGCCTCGGGGTGGCGGCGGCGGAAGGCGCGGATCACCGGGGGCAGCCACTGGAAGGTCGTGCTGCACTCGGCCGTGAACCGCACGCGGCGTTCGCCGCCGTCCCGCATCTCGCGCAGGTCGCGCGTGGCGGATTCCAGTTCGCCCAGGACCTGACGGGCCGCCACCAGCATCCGCCGGCCGGCGGCGTTCGGCACCAGGCGGCGGCCGCGGCGGTCGAAGAGCTGCATGCCGAGGCGGTCTTCGAGGCGGGTGAGCCGCTGGCTCAGGGCGGGCTGGCTCACGAAGAGGTGCTCGGCGGCGGCCGTGAGGGTGCCCGCGTCCGCGGTGGCGGAGAGGAGTTCGAGGTCGCGCAGGTCCACATCCAGTGTCATAACCCTGGATTATGGCAGGCTTCGATCTTCGTCGTGGTGTTATGAGCGGCGGGCTCCTAGGTTCGTGATGTCGGCACGGCGCCGGCGGGCGGGCCGTCTGGACGGCACGTCAGCGGCCTTCGCATCCACAGGAGTTCTCCATGTCTCATCCCATCACCGTCGTCGTCACCGGATCGTCGAGCGGCATCGGCCTGGACGTCGCCCGAGCGTTCCTGGCGCAGGGCGCCAACGTGGTCGTCAACGGGCGGGACGCCGACCGGCTCGCCAAGGCCGCCGCCGGGCTCGGGCACCCCGAGCGGGTCGCCCAGGTCGCCGGGGGCATCGGCAGCGCCGCTACCGGCGCAGCCCTGGTCCGGGCAGCGGTCGAGCGGTTCGGCGGGGTCGACGTCCTGGTCAACAACGCCGGGACCTTCGCCTCCAAGCCGTTCACCGAGGTCACCGAGGAGGAGCTCGACGGTTTCCTGGACGGCAACCTGAAGGGCACCTACCTCACCACGCAGGCCGTGGTCCGGCAGCTGCGGGCGCAGGGCCGCGGCGGCAGCATCGTCAACATCGGCACGGTCCTGGTCGACCACGGCCTCGGCGGCTTCCCGGCGTCCGCGCCCGTCGCGAGCAAGGGCGGCGTGCACGCCCTCACCACCAGCCTCGCCGCCGAACTCGCGGCCGACGGGATCCGGGTCAACCTGGTCGCGCCCGGCATCGTCCGCAGCCCCCTGCACGACGGCTCCGACGTCGACTCCCTCGGCGGGCTCGCGCTGCTGGACCGGGTCGGCGAGGTCTCCGAGATCGCCGAGGCGGTGGTGTACCTCGCGGGGGCGGAGTTCGTCACCGGCCACTCCCTGCGCGTGGACGGCGGTCACGTCACCGGGCGCTCGCTGTGACCGGGGAGCCGACCGCAGGGGACGCGGTCCGCCGGGTGCTGGCGGACTACTTCGAGGGGCTGTACCGCGGGGACACCGGGCTGCTGGCCCGGGTCTTCCACCCCGAGGCCGTGTACGCCACGGCCACCGAGGGGCCCCTGCTGCGGCTGAGCATGGCGGAGTACTTCCCCGTGGTCGACCGCAGGGAGCCGCCGGCGGCCCGGCGGGAGGCCCGCCGGGACCGGATCGTCTCGGTGGAGTTCGCGGGGCCCGTGACCGCGCTGGCCCGGGTGGAATGCGCGATGGGGCCCCGCCACTACACCGATTTCCTGACATTGCTGCTGGTGGAGGAGCGTTGGCAGATCATCGCCAAGGTCTTCCACTTCGAGACGGAGGACTGAGCTGTGCCGTACGTGAACGTGAAGATCACGCGGGAGGGCGCCACGCCCGGGCAGAAGGCGGCGGTCATCGCCGGGATCACCGACGTGCTGGTGAAGGTGCTCGACAAGAGCCCCGCCACCACGTTCGTGGTCATCGACGAGGTCGCCCTCGAGGACTGGGGCATCGGCGGTCTGCCGGCGGAGGAGTTCCGCCGGCAGGGCTAGCCGGTCGGCTGTGGGCTCAGCAGGTGCGGCCGACGTACCAGGCGCCGTCGATCTTGCTCGCCGAACCCAGCCAGGTGTCGCCGGGGCCCACGCAGCGCTCGTAGTTGGGCCCCCACACCTCCACCTCGATGACGACGCGGGTGTTGGTCGCGCAGTGGTTGTACCAGGCGTCGGAGTGCGTCTCGTAGAACCCGCAGGGGTTGGCGGCGGCGGGCGTCGCCGTGACGGTGCCGAGGCCGAACAGCAGGGCGGTGGCGCCGAGGGCGGCGGAAAGGGAACGCATCGGTCGCGTGGATCGCATGGGGACACTCCTCGTGTAAAGCGCAACGTATGTAGCGGGTGTAGCGGGTGTAGCGGGTGTAGCCGGTGTGACGGGTCGCGCACGAAGAGTGTTTCGATCATGACGGTGCGTAGTCACGCCGTGTCGCTCGTACGAGCGAATCAGTTCACCGGATCCGGTGGGATCGGGTTTGGACCGAGAATGCAGCATGACGATCAACGAGCAGGTGGATGCGGTGACGGCGCTGGCGTGGTCGGCGCTCGGGGGCGCGGAGGAGTTCGCGGCGCGGGCCCGGTACCGGGGCGGCAGCGCGCTGGGCGGCGGGCGGCTGCCGGTGCGGGAACTGGCCCGGGCCACGGTCGGGGCGTGCTCGCTGGCGGCAGCGGAACTGTCCGCCGCGCGTACGGGGTCGGCGGGCTTGCCGGAGCGGCTCACGGTGGACGAAGGGGCGGTCTCGACCGCCTTCGTGAGCGAGCGTCACCTGCGGGTCGACGGGCGCGCGCCGGTGAGCTTCGCCCCGCTGTCCGGCTTCTGGCGCACGGGTGACGGCGGATGGCTGCGCACGCACGCGAACTATCCGCACCACCGGGCCGCGCTGGCCGCGGCGCTGGGGCTGGGTCCGGGGCAGGAGACCCCCGAGGAGCTGCGGAAGATCCTGGCGGACCGGTCGGCGCAGGACGTCCAGGAGCAGGTGTACGCGGCGGGCGGGCTGGCCGTCGCGGTGGCGGACGGGCTCGGGGCGCCGCTGCCGCTGGTGGAGGCGCAGGACGGAGAGGTGCGGGGCCGGGTGCTCGGCCCGGACGCGCCGGCCGGGCTGCCGGCCTCGGGGGTACGGGTGCTGGACCTGACCCGGGTCATCGCGGGGCCGGTCGCGACCCGGACGCTGGGGCTGCTCGGCGCGGACGTGCTGCGCGTGGACGCGCCGGGGCTGCCGGAGGCGGACGACGCGCAGGCGGACACGGGCTTCGGCAAGCGGTCGGCGCAGCTGGACCTGGCGCGGCCGGGGGACCGGGCGGTGTTCGAATCCCTGCTGGCGGAGGCGGACGTGGTGGTCTCCGGGTACCGGCCGGGGGCGCTGGACCGCTTCGGACTGTCGGCGCAGGAGCTGATGGCGCGCCGGCCGGGGCTGGTGGTGGCGCAGCTGTGTGCGTGGGGCTGGACCGGGCCGTGGGCGGGGCGGCGCGGCTTCGACTCGCTGGTGCAGGCGGGCTACGGGATCGCCGCGCTGGAGGCGGGCCCGGACGGGCGTCCGGGGGTGCTGCCGGCGCAGGCGCTGGACCACGGGACGGGCTATCTGATCGCGGCGGGCGTGCTGAGGGCTCTCGCGGAGGGGGGTGGGCGGGCGCTGCGGTACTCGCTGGCCGGTACGGCTTCGTGGCTGGTCCGCGACGTGGCTGCGGTCCCCGTGGCCGAGTCCGCGGGCGCGTACGACGCGGAGGACTGGCTGCTGGAGGGGGACTCGGCGTACGGGCGGCTGCGGTACGCGAAGTCGCCGCTGGCGGGTGTGGCGGGGGACTGGGTACGGAGGCCGTCGCGCTGGGGTACGGACCAGGCGGCCTGGCTGTAGCCGGCCGGGCGGGCTGCGCCCGCGCTCCGCGCGGGCTGGTTCACCCACCCGCACCACCCGTGCGGGTGGGTGGGTGGGGCTGAGGGCTTCCCGTGGGTGGTGGCCCGCCGTCGGCGGCTGCCGGGCCGGCTGCCGGGCGCGGCCCGGTGGGCTTGCCGTCGGTGGCGGCTGCTCCCGGGCAGGGTTACGGCTTCAGGGGTTTGGACATGCAGCGGCTGGAGTCGTAGGTGCGGTAGAGGCCGAACTTTTCGCAGTAGTCGTAGCCGCTCGACAGGTAGAGGGATATCGCCTCCGGCTGCTGGTCGCCCGTCTCCAGGGCCATGCGGGTACGGCCCGCCGCAAGGGCGTCCGCTTCCAGTTCGGCCAGGATGCGGCGGGCCAGGCCCAGGCCCCGGGCCTCCGGGATCACGTACATCCGCTTGATCTCGGCGTCCCCGTCCGAGTAGCCCTCGTCGTTCGCGTCCTGGCGGCGCCAGGCCCCGCTGGCCACCGGGGCGCCCGTGGCGTCGTACGCAAGGAGGTAGAGGCCGTTCGGCGGGGTGAACATCGCCGGGTCGAGCGGGGTCGCGTCGCCTTCGCCTTCGTAGCGCTCGCGGTATTCGAGCTGGACCTGGTCGTTGAGCTTGACCGCGTCCGGGTGGTCGTAGGAGGCGGCGCGGAGGTGGATCCCGTTCGGCATGTGAACATCGTACGGAAGCGTGAAACGGCGGAGGTATGGTGCCGGGATGCTCACTGTGACCTCCGTGAATGTGAATGGGATCCGCGCCGCGGCGAAGAAGGGCTTCGTGCCGTGGCTGGCCGGGACCGGGGCCGACGTGGTGTGCCTCCAGGAGGTCCGGGCCGAGGAAGCGCAGATCCCGGTCGAGGTCGGGCAGCCCGAGGGCTGGCACACCGTCTTCGCCCCCGCGGCGGCCAAGGGCCGCGCCGGCGTCGCGCTCTACACGCGGCGGGCGCCCGAGCGCACGCAGGTCGGCTTCGGCAGTGAGGAATTCGACGCGAGCGGCCGCTACCTGGAAGTCGACCTCCCGGGCGTGACCGTCGCGAGCCTGTACCTGCCCTCCGGCGAGGCCGGCACCGAGAAGCAGGACGAGAAGTACCGCTTCATGGCGGAGTTCCTGCCCTACCTCGCCGGGCTCCGGAGCCGCGCGGCCGCGGACGGCCGCGAGGTGCTGGTCTGCGGGGACTGGAACATCTGCCACCGCGAGGCCGACCTGAAGAACTGGAAGACCAACCGCAAGAACGCCGGCTTCCTGCCGGAGGAGCGCGCCTGGCTCGGGCAGGTCTATGCCGCCGACGGTGACGGGGCCGGTTACGTCGACGTCGTGCGCTCGCTGGAGCCCGAGGCCGAGGGCCCGTACTCCTGGTGGTCCTACCGCGGCCGCGCCTTCGACAACGACGCCGGCTGGCGCATCGACCTGCACGTGGCCACCCCCGGGCTGGCCGCGCGGGCGGTGAAGGCCGTCGTCGAGCGGGCCGCGACGCACCCCGAGCGCTGGTCCGACCACGCGCCCGTGACGGTCACCTACGGGCCCTGACCGCGCAGCCTGCGGTCCATCGCCATCGACAGCTCGGCCTCGACCACGCTCTTGGCCAGCGGCCGCAGCCGGTCCATCGCCCCGGGCAGGTCGTCCGGGCCGCCCGGCAGGTGGGCGGCGATCAGCTCTCCGAACAGCTCCGCCATCGCGTCCGCGTGCTCGCGCACGCGGCGGCCCGCCTCCAGCACCGCGGCGAGCGGGACGCCCTCGCGGACCAGCGCGGAGGAGACGTCCAGCAGTCGGCGGCTGATGTGGACGATCTCGTCGCCGTCGACGGCGAGGTAGCCGAGTTCCAGCGAGGCGGCCAGGTTCTCCGGGGTGACCTCGCCCTCGAAGTAGTCGGCGAGCGCCTCGGGCGTCAGCCGCACCGGCGTCTCCTCGGACCAGTCCAGGCCGCCGTCCGGGAGCCCGAGCAGTTCGCCGAGCTGGCCGACGTCCCGGCCGCTCTCGAAGGCCGCCGTCAGCTCGGCGATCCCGCCGAGGGTGTGGCCGCGCTCCAGCAGCGCGGCGATCGTGCGCAGGCGGGCCAGGTGGTGGTCGTCGTACCAGGCGATGCGGCCCTCGCGGCGCGGCGGCGGGAGAAGCTTGCGCTCGCGATAGAAGCGCACGGTGCGCACCGGGATGCCGGCCGCCTCGGCGAGCTCCTCCATCCGGTACTCGCGTACCGTGCCCTTCTCGGGCTCTGCAGGCTGTTTGTCGTCCACCACGGGCGCAGCCTATGGGGTGAGGTGCGTACCGTCGGTAACTTTCCGCGCGTGGCCCCTACCCATGAGTACTGCGCTGCTCTACCCTCCCAACCATGCCAGTGATTGCTGGCAGAGTCGTGGACTCGGGACAGGGACTGCGGGAGGACGGCGGCATGGCCGAGCGTGAGGGCGAGCGCGTACGCGAGCACGTACGGGTGGCGGTGATCGGATCCGGGTTCGGCGGCCTGGGCGCCGCGGTCAGGCTCCGCCGTGAGGGGATCACCGACTTCGTCGTGCTGGAACGGGCCGATGCGGTCGGCGGCACCTGGCGCGACAACGACTACCCGGGGTGCGCCTGCGACGTACCCTCCCACCTCTACTCCTTCTCCTTCGCCCCGAACCCCGAGTGGCCGCGCACCTTCTCCGGCCAGCGGCACATCCGGGCCTACCTGGAGCAGGTCGCGGACACCTTCGGACTGCGGCGGCACATCCGGCTGAACTCCGAGGTCAGCGTGATGCGCTGGAACGCCGAGGAGCTGTACTGGGAGATCGGGACCTCGTCCGGCGACCTCGTCGCCGACGTGGTCGTCTCCGCGACCGGCCCGCTGTCCGACCCGAAGACGCCCGAGATCCCCGGACTCGCCGACTTCCCCGGCAAGGTCTTCCACTCGGCCCGCTGGGACCACGACTACGACCTGCGCGGCAAGCGCGTCGCGATGATCGGCACCGGCGCCTCGGCCATCCAGATCGTGCCCGCCATCGCCTCCGAGGTCGGGCGGCTGACGCTCTTCCAGCGCACGCCCCCGTGGGTGCTGCCGCGCACCGACCGGGCCATCAGCGGTGTCGAGCGCTGGCTGCACCGGCAGCTGCCCTTCACCCGCGCCGCCCGCCGCGGGCTGCTCTGGGGGATCCGCGAGCTCCAGGTCAGCGCCTTCACCAAGCGGCCGAACCAGCTCGGCCTGGTCGAGTCCCTGGCCAAGGCCAACATGGCGCGCTCGATCAAGGACCCGCAGCTGCGGGCCAAGCTGACGCCCTCCTACCGGATCGGCTGCAAGCGGATCCTGCTGTCGAGCGAGTACTACCCGGCGCTGGCCCGCCCCAACGTCGACCTGGTGGCCTCCGGGCTCGCCGAGATCCGCGGGAACACCCTGGTGGCCTCCGACGGTACGGAGACCGACGTCGACGCGATCGTCTTCGGCACCGGCTTCCACGTGACGGACATGCCGATCGCCGACCGGGTGGTGGGCGCCGAGGGCAAGACCCTCGCCGACACCTGGAAGGACGGCATGCAGTCGCTGCGCGGCGCGACGGCCGCGGGATTCCCCAACTGGATGACGATCATCGGCCCGAACACCGGGCTGGGGAACAGCTCGATGATCCTGATGATCGAGTCCCAGCTGAACTACATGGCCGACTACCTGCGCCAGCTCGGCCTGCTGGGCGGGCGGGCGGCGCTCGCGGCCCGGCCCTCGGCGGTGCACGCCTGGAACCGGCGGGTGCAGGACCGGATGACGCGGACCGTGTGGAACGCCGGCGGCTGCACCAGCTGGTACCTCGACTCCGGCGGCCGCAACACCACGGTGTGGCCGGGCACGACGGGGGAGTTCCGGCGCGAGACGCGGGCCGTCGACCTGACCGAGTACGAGGTCGTCCGCCACCGGGACCGGGTGCCGGCCGGGGCCGTCGTCTCCGCCCCGGCAGCCCCTGCCCCGGCGGCCTCCGCCGCCCCCGCCGAGGAGGGCGCCGCATGAGCCGTCCCACGCATGTCACCGACGGCCCTTACGCCCCGCCCGCCGCCCGCCGTGAGCTGGTCGCGGTGTCCGCCGACGGCTCCCGCCTGCACGTCGAGGTGCACGGCCCCGAAGAGGCGCCCGCGATCGTCCTGGCCCACGGCTGGACCTGCTCGACCGCCTTCTGGGCGGCGCAGGTGCGCGCGCTGTCCGCCGGCCACCGCGTCATCGCGTACGACCAGCGCGGCCACGGCCGCAGCCCGGCCGCCGACCGGTACGACACCACCGCGCTCGCCGACGACCTCGTCGCCGTGCTGAAGGCCGCCCTCGCCCCCGGCGAACGGGCCGTCGTCGCCGGACACTCCATGGGCGGCATGACGGTCATGGCGGCCGCCGAGCGCCCCGAGTTCACCGAGCACGCCGCCGCGGTCCTGCTGTGCAGCACCGGCAGCGCACGGCTCGTCGCGGAGGCGCTCGTACTGCCGCTGCGCCCCGGCCGGGCGCGCACCCGGCTGACCCGCGCGGTCCTCGGCGCACGGGCTCCGCTGGGACCGGTCACACCGGTGGCCCGCGCCGTGCTCAAGTACGCGACCATGGGCCCCGGTTCGGCCCCCGAGCGGGTCGAGGCCTGCGCCCGGATCGTGCACGCCTGCCCCACCGGGGTGCGCCACGCCTGGTCCCGGGTGCTGGCCGAGCTCGACCTGGACCGGGGCGTGCGCGCCCTGCGCGTGCCGACCGCCGTCATCGGCGGCACCGCCGACCGGCTCACCCCGCCCGTGCACGCACGGGGCCTGGCCGGGGCACTGCCGCACTGCGTGGGGCTCACCGAGCTCACCGGCGTGGGCCACATGACCCCGGTCGAGGCCCCCGAGGCTGTCACCGGGCGGATCGCCGAGCTCGTCCGCACGTACGTTTCCGCTGCGCCCGCAGCCGTTCCCGCCCAGGAGGAGACACCGTGAGCGCACGCACCAGTCTGGAAGGCCAGGTCGCCGTCGTCACCGGGGCCGCGCGCGGCGTCGGCGAGCTGCTGGCCCGCAAGCTCTCCGCGCGCGGCGCGAAGATCGCCCTGGTGGGTCTGGAGCCGGAGGCCCTCAAGGAGGTCTCGGAGCGCCTGCACACCGACAGCGACCACTGGTTCGCGGACGTCACCGACCACGAGGCGATGGCGCGCGTGGCCGAGGAGGTCAAGCAGCGCTTCGGCAAGGTGGACATCGTCGTGGCCAACGCCGGCGTCGCGTCCGGCGGCCCCTTCGTGGACTCCGACCCCGTGGCCTGGCGCCGGGTCATCGAGGTCAACCTGATCGGCGGCGCCGTCACCGCGCGGGCCTTCCTGCCGGTCCTGATGGAGAGCCGCGGGTACTTCCTGCAGATCGCCTCGCTCGCCGCGATCACCCCGGCGCCCATGATGACGGCGTACTGCGCCTCCAAGTCCGGCGTCGAGGCCTTCGCGCACAGCCTGCGCGCCGAGGTCGGCTACAAGGGCGTGAAGGTCGGCGTCGGCTACCTGTCCTGGACGGACACCGACATGGTGCGCGGGGCCGACCAGGACGAGGTCATGCGGGAGTTGCGGCAGCGGCTGCCCTGGCCGTCGAACCGCACGTACCCGCTGGGCCCGGCCGTGGACCGGATCGTCGCCGGCATCGAGCGGCGCCAGGCGCACGTGTACGCGCAGTGGTGGCTGCGCGGCATGCAGGGCGTCCGCGGCTACCTGCCCGCGGTCATCGGGGGGGTCGGACAGCGCGAGATGAAGCGGTTCGAGCCCCGGCTGGGCGGGGTTTCCAAGGGGCTCGTGGGAGCCGGCGGGGCCGCGGACGAGCGGGCGCGCACACAGAGTAACTGATCGAAATGCGTTGTATGTCCTTGCGTGAAAGTCTGGTCGAGGCCCACCCACCGACACCTCCCCAGGAGTGAACAGCATGGGCATCAAGGACCAGTTCCAGGACAAGGCCGCCGAGCTCGCGGACCGGGCGCGCAACGCCGCGCAGGGCGCGAAGGACGAGGCGTCCGAGCGGAGCGCGAAGGCACCCGCCCCGGCCAAGAAGCAGGCGGAGAAGGCGCGCGAGGAGTTCGACGACACGTGGGACGCGTAGTCCCCGCCCGCTGACCGCCCGACTGCCACCGGGCGCCCGCACACAGCGCCGAGGGGCGCGGTCCGCACCGGACCGCGCCCCTCCTGCCGTGCCTGCCGTGGCTGCTGTGCCTGCCGTGCTCGCCGCTCCCGGCTACTCGCGCGGCGGGAGCTGCGGGCGGCGCCGGTCCGGTACGTCGGTGTGGCCGGGAGGCACCGCCGCCGGGCTCCGCTCCAGCATCTCCACCGCCAGGAAGACGGCGTCGTCGAGCTGGGCGTGGCGGCCCTCGGCCCAGTCGAGCGGGGTCCGCAGCACCGCGACGTCCGGCTCGACCCCGTGGTTCTCCACGGACCAGCCGTACTCGGAGAACCAGGCGGCGTTCATGGGAACGGTGATGACCGTGCCGTCGCCCAGGGTGTGGCGGCCGGTCATGCCGACCACCCCGCCCCAGGTGCGCTGGCCGACCACCGGGCCGAGCCCGAGGAGCTTGAAGGCCGCCGTGATCATGTCGCCGTCGGACGAGGTCGCCTCGTCGGCGAGGGCCACGACCGGGCCGCGCGGCGCATTGGAGGCGTACGACACCGCCTGGGCGTTGCGCGTCAGGTCCCAGCCCAGGATCCGCCGGCTCAGCTTCTCCACGACCAGCTCGCTGATGTGCCCGCCGGCGTTGCCGCGGACGTCGACGATGAGCGCGGGCCGGGACATCTCCATCCGCAGGTCGCGGTTGAACTGGGCCCAGCCGGAGCCGCCCATGTCGGGGATGTGGAGGTAGCCGCACTTGCCGCCGCTGACCTCGCGGACCACGGCGCGCCGCTTGGCGACCCAGTCCTGGTAGCGCAGCGGGCGCTCGTCGATGAGCGGCACGACCGCGACGCGCCGCGCGCGGCCCTCCGAGCCGTTGGCCGGGGCCGGGCGGAAGGTCAGCTCGACGGTGGTGCCGCCGGCCGCCGCCAGCAGCGGGTACGGGCCGGCGACCGGGTCCACCGGGCGGCCGTCGACGTGGGTGAGGACCGCGCCCTCGCGGATGCCGGTGCCGGCCAGCGGGGAGCGGGCCTTGGAGTCGGAGGAGTCGCCGGGCAGGATCCGCTTGACCATCCACCGGCCGTCGCGGGGGACGAGGTTGGCGCCGAGCAGGCCCATCGCCCGCTGGTAGTGCGGCGGGCCTTCGTTGCGGCGGGCGGGTGCGACGTACGCGTGCGAGGTGCCGAGCTCGCCGAGCACCTCGCGCAGCAGGTCGGCGAACTCGTCGGGGGAGGCGACGCGTTCGACCAGCGGGCGGTACTGGCTCAGCACGCCGTCCCAGTCGATCCCGCACATCTTGGGGTCCCAGAAGTACGCGCGGATGATCCGCCCGGCTTCCTCGTAGGCCTGGCGCCACTCGGCGGGCGGGTCCACCTCGTGCAGGATCCGGCGCATGTCCAGGTAGACGGTCGAGTCCCCGTCGCCGGACTCGGTCGCGGGCACGGCGCGCAGGTCGCCGTCGTCGTTGACCACGAGCCGGGTGCCGTCGCCGCTGACGGCGAACCAGTCCAGCCCGGAGGCCAGTTCGGTCTTGCGGGCCTTGGTGATGTCGAAGTACTCCAGGGTGGGCTTGCCCGAGGTGTCGGCCGGGTTGGCGAAGGTCTCGCCGAGCGCGCCCGAGATGGGCCAGCGCAGCCAGACGAGCCCGCCGCCGCTGACGGGGTGGAGCGCCGAGTACTTGGAGGCGGCTACGGGGAAGGGCGTGACGCGGTTCTCCAGCCCTTCGAGTTCGACCGTCACCGTGCCGTCGCCGGAGTCGCTCTCGGCGGGGTCGAGTCCGCCGGCGGCGGGCCTGCCGTCGGGGGAGAGGGCGAAGGGCGACGGGGTGGCCGAGGAGAGGGGGACGAGGTACGGGCGGCAGCCCAGCGGGAAGGACAGGTCGCCGGTGTGCACGTCGTAGACCGGGTCGAAGCCGCGCCAGGAGAGGAAGGCCAGGTAGCGGCCGTCCCGGGTGAAGACCGGATTCTCGTCCTCGAAACGGCCGTTGGTGACGTCGACGACGCTGCGGGCGCCGGGGCCCGAGATCCGGGCCATCTTGATCTGGCGCAGCGAGCGGCCGATACCGGGGTGCGACCAGGTGAGCCAGGCCCCGTCGGGGGAGAAGGCGAGGTCGGTGACGGGTCCGTTGATGGACCGGATCAGTTCGGTGACCTCGCCGTCCCCGGAGCCTTCGGTCCCGGGCTCGGCATCGGCCGCGGGCTCGGCCCCGGGTCCCGGCTCCGTCCCGGCTCCGTCCTCCGCGTCGGGTTCCTCGTCCTCCGTCGCGTCGATGAGCAGCAGGCGGCCGTCGTCGGAGGCGATGGCGAGCCGCTCGCCGTCGGGGTCGGACACCAGCTCCAGGACGCGGCCCAGGCGGCCGGAGGCGATCCGCCGGGGTTCGCGGTCGCCGCTGGCCCGGGGCAGGTAGGCGATCTCGACGGCGTCCTCGCCGTCGGCGTCGGTCACGTACGCGACCTTGCCGCCGCTGCCCAGCATCTCGGGGAGCCGGACCCGGACCCCGGGGGTGTCGGCGATGGTCCGGGCGGGTCCGTCGCGGTGGGTGAGCCAGTACAGGCTGCCGCGTACGGTGACGGCGCTGGCCCGCCCGGTGGCGTCCACGCTGAGCCCGTCGACGTGGCTGGCGGCGGGCACGGAGTACGGGCGGCGGCCCGCGCGCGGACCGCCGAGCCGCACCGCCAGCTTGCGCGGCACCGCGTCCGGCGCGAGCGAGTCGACGAGCCAGATGTCGCCGGCGCACTGGTAGACGACCCGGGAGCCGTCGCTGGAGGCGTGGCGGGCGTAGAAGGCGTCGTGGTCGGTGTGCCGCCGCAGGCCGGTGCCGTCGGGCAGGCACGAGTACAGGTTGCCGATGCCCTCGTGGTCGGAGAGGAAGGCGATCCTGCCGTCCACGAACATCGGGGAGTCCAGGTGGCCTTCGAGGTGCGGCAGGAGCCGTACGCCGTGCAGCCACAGCCGTCCGGTCGCGCCGCCGCGGTAGCGCTTCCAGGCCGCGGGCTCGTGCGGGGGCTTGCCGGTGAGGAGCAGGGTGCGGCGCTCGCCCCCCGGCTCCTCGTGGACGGAGATGTCGGAGACCGGGCCCCAGGGCAGCCGGCCGCCCGGGCTGCCGTCGGTGGGCAGGCTGTAGGCCCAGGAGTAGTAGGAGAAGGGCTGGCCGTGCGAGGAGACGGCCAGGATGTCGCTGTGGCCGTCCTCTCCGGGCGGGGTCCAGCCGCAGACGCGGGTGTCGGTCGAGCCCCAGTAGCTCAGCCGCCGTGCGGGGCCGCCGTCGACCGGTGCGAGGTGGATCTCGGGATCGAGGCTGCGCCAGGTGGTGAAGGCGATGTGGCTGCCGTCGGGGGAGAAGCGGGGATGGCCGACCCGGGTGCGGTCGACGGTGATCCGCCAGGCCCGGCCGGGGGGTTCGCCCTCCGCGACCAGGGGAGCGACCCACAGGTCGTCTTCGGCGGCGAAGCACAGCAGGTCGTCGTGCAGGTGCGGGAACCGGAGGTACGCGACGTCGTGACTCACCCCCCAATGCTTTCCGCGGTAGGGGGGCCCGGCAACTCGTACAGGTGATCCACCTCACGCCGCCGCATCTGGCTAAGTCGAAACGAAACGGTTTCGTTTCGCTGGGGTCCGGGGTATCGTCATAGCGGTACGAAACAGTTTCGTTCGAAAGGCGGTCCCGGACATGGCCGAAGCGGTCACGCCCCGGCGCAGCCGGATCACCCCCGAGCGGGAGGCCGAGCTGCACGAGGCGGTCCTCGACCTCCTGCGGGAGGTCGGCTACGAGGCACTGACCATGGACGCCGTCGCGGCCCGCACGAAGTCCAGCAAGGCGACGCTCTACCGCCAGTGGGGGAGCAAGCCGGAGCTGGTCGCCAAAGCGCTGCGCTGTACCCAGCCGGTGTCCCTGCGGGACATCGACACGGGCAGCCTGCGCGGGGACTTCGCGGTGATGGTGGAGCACTCCGACGACGACCAGATGGCGAAGGACACCGCACTGATGCGGGGCCTGACCCACGCGGTCCACGAGAGCCCGGAACTCCACAAGGCGCTGAGGGAGCTGCTCGTCGACCCGGAGATCACCGGGCTGCAACTGCTCCTCCAGCGAGCCGTGGACCGGGGCGAGATCGCCCCGGACTGTCCGGCCCTGGACTTCGTACCGCACATGCTCATCGGGGCGTTCATCGCGCTCCCGCTGATCGAGGACAGACCGGTGGACCGGGCTTTCCTCGGCGACTTCATCGACTCCGTGGTCTTCCCCGCCCTCGGTCTCTAGTCCCGCCCACTCCCCAGCAGGACCACCTGACAGGCGCCGCTCTCGTCGTCGGGCGGCTTCCGCACGCCCCGATCCATCCCACGACCTGAACGGGAGTACCACCCCGTGGCTACCTTCCTTTACCGACTCGGCAGAGGTGCCTTCCGGCGCCGCCGTTTCGTCGCCCTCGCCTGGGTGGCGCTGCTGCTGCTCGCCGGTTTCGGCGCGGCATCCGCGGCCACCCCGACCTCGAGCTCCTTCTCGATACCCGGCACGGAGGCCCAGAAGGCCTTCGACCTGCTCGAACAGCGCTTCCCCGGCCAGCGGGCCGACGGCGCGACCGCCCGTGTCGTCTTCAAGGCCCCCGACGGCCAGAAGATCACCGACCCCGGTGTGAAGTCCGAGGTCGAGAAGACCGTCGCCGACCTGCGCAAGGGCTCCGACCAGGTCGCGGGAGTCGTCGACCCGTACGAGGGCAAGGCGACCAGCGAGGACGGTACGACGGCCTACGCCTCGGTCTCGTACAAGGTCAGCGGGATGGAGCTGTCGGAGGAGACCCGCGAGGCCCTCAAGGACTCCGGCAAGGAGGCCCAGAAGGCCGGCCTGACCGTGGAGATCGGCGGTGACGCGCTGATGGCCGCGCCGGAGACCGGCTCCGGCGAGATCATCGGTGTGATCGTCGCGGCGATCGTCCTCGTCATCACCTTCGGATCGCTGATCGCGGCCGGACTCCCGCTGCTGACCGCGCTGATCGGCGTCGGCATCGGCGTCTCGTCCATCGCCGCCCTGGCGAACGTCCTCGACCTCGGCACCACCACCTCGACCCTCGCGATGATGATCGGCCTCGCGGTCGGCATCGACTACGCGCTCTTCATCGTGTCCCGCTACCGGGCCGAGCTGGCCGAGGGCCGCGAGCGCGAGGAGGCCGCGGGCCGGGCCGCCGGAACCGCCGGCTCGGCCGTGGTGTTCGCCGGACTGACCGTGGTCATCGCCCTGGTCGGCCTGGCCGTCGTCAACATCCCGATGCTCACCAAGATGGGCTTCGCGGCGGCCGCGACCGTGGTCATCGCGGTCCTGGTCGCCCTGACCCTGGTGCCGGCCATGCTCGGCTTCGCGGGCAAGAAGGTCCTGCCGGCGGGTACGAAGTCCAGGCTCTTCGGCAAGGGCCGCCCGGCCGGCGCCGAGCAGAAGCCGAACGGCGGCACCCGCTGGGCCCGCTTCGTGCTGCGCCGCCCGGTCCTCGTGCTGCTCGCCGGTGTGATCGGCCTCGGCGCCATCGCGATTCCCGCCACCAAGCTGGAGATGGGCCTGCCCGACGACGGCGCGCAGCCGGTGTCCACCACCCAGCGCAAGGCGTACGACATGCTGTCGGACGGCTTCGGACCGGGCTTCAACGGCCCGCTGCTGCTGGTCGTCGACGGCAAGGACGCCAGGGACGGTAAGGGCGCCGCCGAGGTGGCCGACCGCGTCGCCGACGAGGTCAAGAAGCTCGACGGCGTCGTCGCCGTGGTGCCCGGCCAGCCCAACAAGGCCGGCGACACCACCACGATCACCGTGATCCCGAAGGACCGGCCCTCCTCGGAGGCCACCGAGAACCTGGTCCACGAGATCCGTGACACGGGCGCCGAGGTCAAGAAGGACACCGGCGCGGAGGTCCTGGTCTCCGGCCAGACCGCGATGAACGTCGACTTCTCGCAGAAGATGAACGACGCGCTGCTGCCCTACCTGGCGCTCGTCGTCGGCCTCGCCTTCCTGCTGCTGATGCTCGTCTTCCGTTCGATCCTGGTCCCGCTCAAGGCGGCGCTCGGCTTCCTGCTCTCGGTGGTGGCCGCGCTCGGCGCAGTGGTCGCCGTGTTCCAGTGGGGCTGGCTGGGCGAGCTCTTCGGGGTGGAGCAGACCGGCCCGATCATGAGCATGATGCCGATCTTCATGGTGGGCGTGGTCTTCGGTCTGGCCATGGACTACGAGGTCTTCCTCGTCACCCGCATGCGCGAGGCCTACGTCCACGGCGAGCGGCCGGGGCAGGCCATCGTGACCGGCTTCCAGCACGGCGCCCGGGTGGTCACGGCCGCCGCGGTGATCATGATCGCGGTCTTCGCGGGCTTCATCGGCTCCAGCGAGCAGATGGTCAAGATGATCGGCTTCGGCCTCGCGGTCGCGGTGTTCTTCGACGCCTTCGTGGTCCGCATGGCGATCGTGCCCGCCGTGCTCGCCCTGCTCGGCCACAAGGCCTGGTGGCTGCCGGCCTGGCTGCAGAAGGTCCTGCCGAACGTCGACGTGGAGGGCGAGGGGCTGCGCAAGCACCTCGAGACCGGCCGCGACCAGGACCCGGAAGCGGAGCGCGAGCTGGTCAACGCCTGACCGCACCCGCGCAGTACCCGAAGGCCCGGCCGCCCCTCACAGGTGCGGCCGGGCCTTCGGCCTATCGGGTGACGGGCGCCCGCCGGGCCGCCGCCGCACCGGTCGCCGCCGTACCGGTCGCCGCGTACGTACGGCGCAGGAAGCGGCGCAGTGCGGAGCTGTCGAACTGGATGACGGCGACTCCGTCGGGAGAGTGAAGCTCCACGACGGTCTGGACCCGGCCGCAGGGCCAGACCCGGACGTCACCGCTGCCGGTCGGCGACTGGAGGCCGGTCTCCAGCAGGGTCCGGGGGAACGCCCATTCGTTGTCGGTGCCCTCGGGGGTGAGCCCGGACGGGAAGACGATCCGTACGGCCAGCGGCTCGGCGGCGGCGAAACGGAGCGCGACCGGGATCGCGCGGTAGAGGGGATCGTCGGTGACCACACGGGCCCGGACACGCTCTTCGATCGACGCAGCAGTCACGGCCCGCTCCTCACCTTCACCGTATTTACTACCCAATGTCGCATATTCGGGGAGATTCGCCCGGGGCCTTTTCGTGACGTGGACGCTCTTGCCAATGGTTTGCAGGTGAGCACTATTCTTGAGCGGTTAAAGATTTTGTCAGGAACCGCAGGAAGCGGAGCTGCCCCATGCATGTGCCCGACGGATTCATCAACGCCCCCGTCTCCGTCGCCGCCGGAGTGGTGGCGGCCGGTGCCGTGGCCGTCAGCCTCCGCGGCGCCCGGCGCGAACTCGGCGGCCCGGACGGAGAGCGCCTCGCGCCCCTCGCCGGCCTCGTCGCCGCGTTCATCTTCGCCGTCCAGATGCTCAACTTCCCGGTCGCGGCGGGCACGAGCGGACACCTGCTCGGCGGCGCGCTGGCCGCGATACTCGTCGGCCCGTACACGGGCGTGCTCTGCGTCTCCGTCGTCCTGCTCATGCAGGGCATCCTCTTCGCCGACGGAGGCCTGACCGCCCTCGGCGTGAACATCACGATCATGGGCGTCGTCACCGTCCTCGTGGCGTACGGCGTCTCCCGTGGCCTGCTGGCGGTGCTCCCCGGCACCCGGCGCTCGGTGACCGTCGCCGCCTTCGCGGGCGCACTGCTCTCCGTACCGGCCTCGGCCGCCGCGTTCACCGCCCTCTTCGCCATCGGGGGGACCACGGACGTGCCGGTGGGCAAGGTGCTCGCCGCCATGGTCGGCGTCCACACCCTGATCGGTCTCGGCGAGGCCGCGATCACCGCGGCCACGGTCGGCGCCGTCATCGCCGTCCGCCCCGACCTGGTGCACGGAGCCCGCGGGCTGACCACGAGGCTCAAGCTGCGCGTGAACGGTGAACTCGTCGACGTACCCGCCGCACCCGACGCACCCGCGGCCCCGGCCCGTCCCCGCTCCTCCCGCAACGTCTGGGCCGCCGGTCTGGTGACCTCACTGGTCCTCGCCGGATTCGTCTCCTTCTACGCCTCCGCCAACCCCGACGGCCTGGAGAAGGTCGCCGCCGACAAGGGCTTCGACGCGAAGGTCGAGGAGCACGCGGCGGCCGACTCCCCCCTCGCCGACTACGGCGTCAAGGACGTCACGAACGCCCGCCTGTCCGGCGGCCTCGCCGGCGTGATCGGCGTCGGCGCGACCGTCGCCGTCGGCACCGGCGTCTTCTGGGTGGTGCGCCGCCGCCGTACCGACACCCCGGACTCCGCTCCGGCCCTCGCGGGCGAAGCCGGCTGACATGGGCGCAGGCCACGCACACCGCCTCTACCGGCACGGGCACTCGCCCGTCCACGGGCTGCCGCCGCACTGCAAGCTCGCCGCGGTCTTCTGCTTCGTGGTCGTGGTCGTGTCCACGCCGCGGGAGGCGGTGTGGGCCTTCGGCCTCTACGCGCTGCTGCTCGCGGCCGTGGCCGCCGTCGCCCGGATCCCCGCGGGCCTCCTGCTGCGGAGGCTGCTGATCGAGGTGCCGTTCGTGGCCTTCGCCGTCCTGATGCCGTTCGTGGCCGAGGGCGAGCGGGTGGAGGTACTGGGCATGTCGCTCAGCGTCTCCGGGCTCTGGGGCGCCTGGAACGTCCTCGCCAAGGGAACCCTCGGCGTGGCCGCCTCCGTCCTGCTGGCCTCGACCACCGAGCTGCGGGCCCTGCTGCTGGGACTCCAGCGGCTGGGGCTGCCGCCGCTCCTCGTCCAGATCGCCTCGTTCATGATCCGCTACGGCGACGTGGTCACGGACGAGCTGCGCCGGATGTCGGTGGCCCGCCGCTCCCGCGGCTTCGAGGCGCGCGGGATCCGGCACTGGGGCGTCCTGGCCAAGACCGCAGGCGCCTTGTTCATCCGGTCGTACGAACGCGGCGAGCGCGTGCACCTGGCCATGGTGAGCCGCGGCTACACCGGCACCATGCCGGTGATCGACGAGGTCACGGCCTCGCGTGCCCAGTGGGCGTACGCCTGTGCACTGCCCGCGGCGGCCCTCGCCGTCTGCCTGATGGGATGGACCCTGTGAGCCCTGCCCTTTCCGCCGAGTCCCCTGCCCCCGCCGCGCCCTCGCTGGAGGTCTCCGGCCTGGCGTACGCCTACCCGGACGGCCACCAGGCGCTGTTCGGCGTGGACCTGACGGTCGCGCGGGGCGAACGGGTCGCCCTGCTCGGCCCCAACGGCGCGGGCAAGACCACCCTCGTCCTGCACCTCAACGGCATCCTCGGCGGCGGCGTCGGGACCGTGACGGTGGCCGGGCTGCCCGTCGAGAAGCGGAACTTCGCCGAGATCCGCCGCCGGGTCGGCATCGTCTTCCAGGACCCGGACGACCAGCTCTTCATGCCGACCGTGCGCGAGGACGTGGCCTTCGGCCCCGCCGCGGCCGGGCTGCGGGGCGCCGAGCTGGAGCAGCGCGTACGGGCCGCGCTCGACCGGGTGGGCATGACCGCGTTCGCCGACCGGCCCCCGCACCACCTGTCCTTCGGGCAGCGGCGGCGGGTGGCGGTGGCGACGGTGCTCGCGATGGAGCCCGAGATCCTCGTCCTGGACGAGCCGTCCTCCAACCTCGACCCGGCCTCGCGGCGCGAACTGGCCGACATCCTGCGCTCGCTGGACGTCACCGTGCTGATGGTCACCCACGATCTGCCGTACGCGCTGGAGCTGTGCCCCCGCTCGGTGGTGCTGAGCGAGGGGGTCATCGCGGCCGACGGGCCGACCCGGGACCTGCTGTGCGACGAGGACCTGATGCGGGCCCACCGGCTGGAACTGCCCTTCGGCTTCGACCCCCGCACGGTCCCGGCCCGCTGAGCCGCCGGGACTTCGACGACACCCGCTAGAGCACCGAGTGCAGGGCCCGGACCAGGGCCTGGGCCCGCGGGTCGGCGGTGACGCTCTTGGCCAGCGCGTTGGTGACGTAGCCGAACGAGACCCCGGCCTCCGGGTCCGCGAAGCCCAGCGAACCGCCGCGGCCCGGGTGCCCGAACGACCCCGGGGAGAGCAGCGGCGAAGCCGCGCCGTGCAGCATGTAGCCGAGGCCGAAGCGGGTGTTCACGACCAGGACCCGGTCCGGGCCCGCGGACTCCTCGGCCCGCGCCAGCCCGGTCGTCGCCGGGTCGAAGAGCCGCGCGGCGCCGTCGACGTCCCCGATCGCCGCCGCGTAGAAGCGGGCCAGTGCATCGGCCGTGGCGATGCCCGCCGACGCCGGGAGTTCGGCCGCCCGGTAGCCGGGGTCGTTCTCGTCCGGGAGCGGGTCGATGGCCGCGAACGCCCGGCGGGTCAGCGAGCCGGGGTCGGCGTAGGCCGCGGAGACGTTCCGGCGGGGGCGGGTCTTCAGCGCGCCCGCCGCGTCGGCGGGCGGTTCGACGGCCCCGACCCGGCCCACCCGGTGCGCCTGCTCGTCCGGCAGGCCGACCCAGAGGTCCAGGCCCAGCGGCGCGGATATCTCCTCGGCCAGCCAGCGGCCGAGGGAGCGGCCCGTGACCCGCAGGACCAGCTCTCCGAGCAGCCAGCTGTACGTCTGTGCGTGGTAGCCGTGCGCGGTGCCGGGCTCCCAGAACGCCTGCTGCTCCGCGACCGCCCGCGGACCGCTCACACCGTCCGCGGCCTGCGCCGGCGTCAGTCCGGTGTCGAGCGCCGGCACGCCCGCGCGGTGCGAGAGCAGGTGGCGGACGAGGGCCTTCTCCTTGCCGCCCGCCTTGAACTCCGGCCAGTACGCGGCCACGGGCGCGTCCAGGTCGAGCAGCCCGCGCTGGTGCAGCAGCAGCGGTACGGCCGCCGCCACGCCCTTGGTGGCCGAGCGGACGACCTGCGCCGTGTCCCGGGTCCACGGCTGCGTCCCGTCGGCGTCGCGCGTACCGCCCCACAGGTCCACGACCTTGCGGCCGTCGCGGTAGACGGCCACGGCCGCCCCCCGGTCCCCGCGCGCTTCGAAGTTGCGTACGAACGCGTCCCTGACGGGCTCGAACCCCGCCGCCACCGTGCCCTGGACGTCCACGTCCGTGCTCCCTGGAAGTGCTGCGGCACCCCGGTGGTGCCGCCCACCATGGTGCAACGCGGACGGCGGGGCGGAACTTCCGGGGCCGGGCCGGGGCCGGGCCGGGGCCGGCCCGGCCCCGGATCAGGCGCCGACGTCCCCGTGATCAGGCGCGGACGTCGGTGACCCGGGCGCCCGCCCGGGCGATCAGCTCGGCCGGCGCCATCGCGAACACCGTGTGCGGGGTCCCCGCGGCCGCCCAGACCTCCGCGTGGGCCAGCAGCCCCCGGTCGGCGAGGACGGTGGTGCGGACCCGGTGGCCGAAGGGCGGTACGCCGCCGATGGCGTAGCCGGTGGTCTCGCGGACCAGGGCGGCGTCCGCGCGGGTCACCGCCCGTGCGCCCAGCTCGCGGCGGACCGCGTCGACGTCGACGCGGGAGGCGCCGTCCATGAGGACCAGGACGGGCGCACCGTCTGCCGCGAAGACGAGGGACTTGACGATCTGGCCCAGCTCGCAGCCGATGGCCGCGGCCGCATCGGCGGCGGTCCGCGTCCCCTCGGGGAAGCCGCGGACCTCGACGTCCAGCCCCAGCGCGCCGAGGGCCTCGGCGAAGCGCGGATGCGCGGTGATGGTCATGCCCGCACGCTACCCGCAGCCACCCGCGTGAACAGCCCCCGGGCGAGCGCGTCTCACCCCCGGGGCCCGGCACGCCCTACCCCGCGCGGAGGACCGCTGCCACGACGGGACCCGCCGCGTCGCCGCCGTGGCCGCCGCGTTCGACCATGGCCGCCGCCGCGACGTCGTCGCTGAAGCCGGTGAACCAGCTGTCCGGGCTGCCGGCGCCGTCGACCTCCGCCGAACCCGTCTTCGCGCCCTTGTCGCCGCCGACCCGGGCCATCGCCCCCGCGCCGGTCCCGCTCGTCGCGGTCAGGCGGAGCATGTCCCGCAGCCGGCGGGCCACCGACGGCTTCATCGTGCGGGCCGCGGTCGCCAGCTGCCGGCCGTCCAGCGAGCGCGGGACGAGCACCGGCTGGCGGAACACCCCGCTCTTCGCCGTGGCCATGATCGAGGCGACGTTCAGCGGGTTCATGGTGATCCGGCCCTGGCCGATGTAGGCGGCGGCCGCCTCCGCCCCGGTCGCCTCCGGCACCTGGCCGTCCTGCGAGACCACGCCCGTCTTCCAGTCCAGCCCGATGCCGAAGACCTCACGGGCCTCCTCGGACAGCGCCCCGTCGTCGTCCACGGCGTCGATCCGCTTGATGAAGGCCGTGTTGCAGGACTGCGCGAACGCCGTCGCGAAGTTGGCCCCCGGCAGCGCACGGCGGTTCAGGTTGTGGAAGGGCCGGCCGCCCCACTCGGCCTCCTCGGTGCACTGCGCCGGGGCGCCCGGCGAGGCCGCGCCCCGGTCCAGGAGCATCGCGGCCGTCACGATCTTCATCGTGGAGCCGGGTGCCCGGCGTCCTTCCATGGCGGCGTTGAAGCCGTCGGTCCGGTTGTTGGCGACGGCCAGGATCTCTCCCGTGCTCGGCTTGACCGCGACCACCGAGGACTCCGGATGGCGGGCCACCGCCCGCTCGGCGGCCGCCTGCACCCGGGCGTCCAGCGCCGTCCGGATGCGCGCCGGCTCACCCTTGTCGAGGGTCAGCAGGGTCCGCTTCGGGCCGTCCGCGGCGGCCGGTTCGATCCACAGCTCCACGCCCGGCTTGCCGCCCGACTGCGCGCCGTACGTCTCGCGCAGCCGGTCCAGGACCGTCCGCAGCGACGGGTACCGGTCCGCGGACAGCGGCTTGCCGCGGCGGTCCACCGCCTCGACGGCCGGGTTGGGCGGGCCCCCGGCCCGCAGCCGCTCGCCCCGCGCCAGCTGCGGGTGCAGCACGGCCGGCTGCCAGTCGACCAGCGGGGCCCGCGTCGTCACCCCGCGCACGACCGTCAGCTGCGAGGCGTACGCGAGCGGCTTGGTCACGCCTTCGTACGTCACCTTCGCCCGCACCGTGAACGGCACGGTCGCGCCCCGCACAGTGCCCGGGGTGATCACGGCGCCGGTGATGTACGCCTGGGTCCGGTACCCGGCGACCGCGTCCCGGGCCTCGGTGGGGTTGTTCGTGAGCCCTGCCGCCGTCCCGGCGTCACCGGCGGCCCAGGCGGCCAGGAAGTCCTTCGCCGTCCGGGAGACCTCCTCACCGGTCGGCGGCCCGCTGCGCTCCTTCGCCACCGCGGCCGCGGCCCCCTCGCCGCCCGAGAGGTCCTCCTCCAGCAGGCTGTACATGCCGTACCCCGCCCCGCCGACCATCGCCAGGAACACCCCGGCGACGATCGCGGCCTTAGCGGCCCCGTTCATCGGTCCCCTCCCCAGGAGTCACCGCGAGTTTTTCAATCCGTTCAAAGACTCGCGCTGGTTGCACTCTATGCGGGCGGGCGCGCACCGGCGTGAGTATGCGTACTCAGCCCCTCCCGTCAGACCCAGGTGTCGAGCCACATGCGGTTGCGCCACGACTCCATCGGCAGGGACTGGCCGGTGTAGATCGGATAGAAGTAGATGAAGTTCCAGACGATCAGCAGGACCAGCACGCCCGCGCCGATCGCCCCCGCCGCGCGCCGCCGCTCCGAGGAGCCCGCCGGTCCGAGCAGGGCTCCGACCAGCATCGCCACCGCGAGGCAGAGGTACGGGACGAAGACCACGGCGTAGAAGTAGAAGATCGTCCGCTCCTGGTAGTTGAACCAGGGCAGGTACCCGGCGGCCAGCGCGCACACGATCGCGCCCGCCCGCCAGTCCCGGCGGAAGACCCAGCGCCACAGCACGTACAGCAGCGCGAAGCAGGCCGTCCACCACAGCAGCGGGGTGCCCAGGGCCAGCACCTCGCGGGCGCACTTGGCCGTCTCGGTGGCCGGGCAGCCGTCGGTGCCCGGTGCCGGCGACTCGTAGAAGTAGGAGACCGGGCGGCCCAGGACCAGCCAGCTCCACGGGTTCGACTCGTAGGTGTGGCCTGAGGTCAGGCCGACGTGGAACTTGTACACCTCGGTCTCGTAGTGCCACAGGCTGGTCAGCCAGTCCGGCAGCCACGACACCCCGCCCTGCTTGGCGGACCAGTCGCGGAAGTAGCCGCCCTTGCCGTTGTCGGGGCTCAGGATCCAGCCCGTCCAGGAGGCCACGTACACGCCGATCGCCACCGGCACCGTGGAGACGAACGCCGGCAGCGCGTCCCGCCGGAGCATCGCGGCGTACGGGGCGCCCGCGCCCGCCACCCGGCGCGCCGACGCGTCCCACAGGACCGTCATCAGCCCGAAGAACGCCAGCACCACCAGGCCGTTCCACTTGGTGCCGAAGGCCAGGCCGAGGCAGACCCCGGCCACCAGGCGCCAGGGCCGCCACCCCAGCCGCAGGGTCTGCGCGATGTGCGCGTCCGGGTGGGCGACGCCCTCCGCGTCCACCGGCAGCGCCGCCGCCAGCCGCGCCCGGGCCCGGTCGCGGTCGACCAGCAGCGCACCGAAGGCCGCCAGTACGAAGAACATGAGCACCAGGTCGAGCAGCGCGGTCCGGCTCATCACGAAGTGCAGGCCGTCCACCGCGAGCAGCACGCCCGCCAGGCAGCCCAGGAACGTCGAGCGGAACAGCCGTCGGCCGATCCGGCACAGCATCAGCACGGACAGGGTCCCGAGCAGCGCGGTCATGAACCGCCAGCCGAAGGGGTCGAAGCCGAACATCCACTCGCCGAGCCCGATGACCCACTTGCCGACCGGCGGGTGCACGACGTAGCCGGGGTCCAGCGGCAGGCTGACCCCGTCCGGGTTCGCGATGATCGACTTGTCGATGTCCTTGGGCCAGCTGGCCTCGTAGCCCTGCCGGACCGTCGCCCAGGCGTCCTTGGCGTAGTAGGTCTCGTCGAATATCACCGCCTTCGGGCTGCCCAGGCCGACGAACCGCAGCACTCCGGCGACCAGCGCGACCAGCAGCGGACCCGCCCAGGCCAGGACCCGCAGCAACCTCTCGGCCGTGGCCGCGGGCACGCCCAGCGCCTTCCACAGGTTCCCGGAAGGCCGGGCGTACGGCGGTACGAGCCGCCGGCGCACGTCCGCGCGCCCCGCCTCGGACGGGATGTAGCCGAAACGGCGCAGTCGGCTCGGCCAGGAGGCCGGCTCGTCGCCGCCCGGGGTGCCGGGCGGCGCCCCCGCGGGGCCGGTGTGGGGAGTCGCGGTACTGGTCACCGGGTCATCGTAGGGAACGCATCTGTGCGAGACAGGTGATCGGGGCTGCGAGGATGGTGAGGTGATTGAACAGCAGCCTTCCGCTCCCGGCTCCGGATCCGGTGCCGGTGTCCTCGTCCTCGCCGGCACGCCCATCGGGGAGATCTCCGACGCGCCGCCCCGCCTGGCCGCCGAGCTGGAGACCGCCGACATCGTCGCCGCGGAGGACACCCGCCGGCTGCGGGGCCTGACGCGCGCGCTCGGCATCCACACCACGGGCCGGGTCGTCTCCTACTTCGAGGGCAACGAATCCGCGCGGACCCCCGAGCTGGTCGAGGCGCTGGCGGGCGGTGCCCGCGTCCTGCTGGTCACCGACGCGGGCATGCCCTCGGTCTCGGACCCCGGCTACCGCCTCGTCGCGGCGGCCGTGGAGCAGGACATCAAGGTCACGGCCGTGCCCGGCCCGTCCGCCGTGCTGACCGCGCTCGCGCTGTCGGGGCTGCCGGTGGACCGCTTCTGCTTCGAGGGCTTCCTGCCGCGCAAGGCGGGGGAGCGCCTGGGACGGCTGCGCGAGGTCGCGGACGAGCGGCGGACGCTCGTCTACTTCGAGGCCCCGCACCGGCTGGACGACACCCTCGCGGCGATGGCCGAGGTCTTCGGCGCCGACCGGCGTGCCGCGGTCTGCCGCGAGCTGACCAAGACGTACGAGGAGGTCAAGCGCGGCGGGCTCGGCGAGCTCGCGGCCTGGGCGGCCGAGGGCGTGCGCGGCGAGATCACGGTCGTGGTCGAGGGTGCGCCGGAGGCCGGACCCGCGGAGCTGGACGCGGAGGAGCTGGTCCGCCGGGTGCGGGTGCGCGAGGAGGCCGGCGAGCGCCGCAAGGAGGCCATCGCGGCCGTGGCGGCGGAGGCGGGCCTACCCAAGCGCGAGGTGTTCGACGCCGTGGTGGCGGCAAAGAATGCGGAACACAAGATGCCGTAACCGGGTAAAGGGCTAGTCTGAAAGGCAAAGATTAGGTCGCGCACCGGGTGCTTTGGGCGTGAACAGTCATGAACGGCCCAAAGGCGGTCCAATACTCGACAGGGCCTGATGCGCTCCCGCCGGAACAGGCGTCCACTGGCAGTTGTCACCAGCGGACCAGAGGAGCTGGCATGAGTGAGATCGCAGACACCCCGGTCCCCGCACCGGCCGCCCCGCGCACCGGCGTGAGCACCGTACGCGAGGCGTACTCCTTCGCCTGCATGAAGTGCGGGTACGGCTGGGAGCAGGCGTACGAGATCGAGCACCACACCGACGGCAAGGGCGAGCCGTTCATCATGTACACGGCGAACGGCGAGCGGGTCCCGTCCCCGCTGTCCAACCCGACCTGCCTGAACTGCGGCGGCCACGTGGTGCGGATCATGCGGGAGGGCCAGGTCTCCTCGGTACTGGGCGTCGTGGACCAGCTCTTCCACCACCGGATCGCCCCGGGCATCGCCGGACCCGTCCCGTCCACGGGCGACGACCGCGAACACGACCGCGCGCACCGGCACCACCGGCACTCCGCCGTGTCGAGCCACGACGCGCCCGGACCGGTGGCGGTGACCGCCGCCGACCGCGGCGAGGGCCCCGGGCTCATGGCCCGCCTGCGCGACCTCTTCCGTACCGGCCGATCCTCATAAGATCGGCCGTATGAGCTCTTCGAAGGACACCCCGCCGCCGCTGCCCGAGCCGCTCCGGGTGGCGGTGGCCGACTCCCACACCCACCTGGACATGCAGGACGGCACGGTCGAGGAGGCCCTCCGGAAGGCCGCCTCCGTCGGCGTGACCACCGTCGTCCAGGTGGGCTGTGACGTGAAGGGCTCCCTGTGGGCCGCCGAGACGGCCGCCCAGTACGACAACGTCCACGCGGCCGTGGCCCTGCACCCCAACGAAGCCCCACGGATCGTGCTCGGCGACCCCGACGGCTGGTCCCGCCAGGGCGCCCGCACCCCCGGAGGCGACAGCGCGCTCGACGAGGCCCTCGCCGAGATCGAACGCCTCGCCGCCCTCCCGCACGTCAAGGCCGTCGGCGAGACCGGCCTCGACTACTTCCGCACCGGCCCCGAGGGCATGGCCGCGCAGGAGCGTTCCTTCCGCGCGCACATCGAGATCGCCAAGCGGCAGGGCAAGGCGCTCGTCATCCACGACCGCGAGGCCCACGCCGACGTCCTGCGCGTCCTGCGCGAAGAGGGCGCCCCGGAACGGACCGTGTTCCACTGCTACTCCGGCGACGCCGACATGGCCCGCGAGTGCGCGGCCGCGGGCTACTACCTGTCCTTCGCCGGGACCGTCACCTTCAAGAACGCGCAGGGGCTGCGCGACGCCCTCGCCGTGACCCCGCTCGACCGGGTCCTCGTCGAGACGGACGCGCCGTTCCTCACCCCGGCGCCGTACCGCGGACGGCCCAACGCCCCGTATCTCATTCCGATCACGGTCCGCGCCATGGCCGCGGCGCGCGGCATCGACGAGGACACCCTCGCGACCGCCCTCGCCGCGAACACCGCCCGCGCCTTCGGGTACTGACGGCTCCCCGCCGCGCCACGGGCACCGCGCACGCCCGCCCCCACAGCCCGGCCCGTCGCACTACTGTCCGTAGTCGCGCCGCTTTGTCGCGTGACGATCGCTCCGCTAGTCTCCCCTGCCCGAACCACCAGGGAGCGAGTCGTGAGCGATACGCAGGGCAGTCACCGGGCGACCGGACGCCGCCGGGCGGTTCCGGCGGCCACCACGGCCGTTCCCGTGCCGGGCCAGGGCGGCCCCCCGTACGAAGACGACGCCGGCGCACCCGGCACCGGCCGCCGCCGGGCCGTACCCGCGCCGGCCCCTCCCCCCTACGAAGGAGACGCCGGCCCGCCCCCCGGCCGGGCCGGCCGCCGCCGCCGCAGCCGCCGCGCCGCCGGCCCCGACAGCTGGCGCCGCCTCGTCCCGCAGGCCCTCGTCGTCGCCTTCCTCGCCGGCGGCACCTCCGCCTTCGTCGCCAGCGACAAGGCCGTCCGCCTCACCGTCGACGGCGTCCCCCGCACCCTGCACACCTTCGCCGACGACGTCGACGAGCTGCTCGCCGCCGAAGGCCTCGGCGTCGGCAGCCACGACCTGGTCGCCCCCGGCCACACCGCCCGCCTGGAGGACGGCGACGAGATCGTCCTCCGCTACGGCCGCCCCCTGCTGCTCACCCTCGACGGCCGGCGCCGCCAGGTGTGGACCACCGCCCGCACCGTCGACGGCGCACTGCGCCAGCTCGGCGTGCGCGCCGAAGGCGCCTACCTCTCCACCTCCCGCTCCGCGCCCATCTCCCGCCGCGGCCTGACGCTGAGCGTGCGCACCGAACGCACCGTCACCTTCATGGCGGACGGCCGCGAGCGGACCATCCGCACCAACTCCGCCACCATCCGCGAGGCCCTGGAACAGGCCGGCATCACCCTCCAGGGCCAGGACACCACCTCCGTACCGCCCGAGACGTTCCCCCGCGACGGCCAGACCGTCACCGTCCTGCGGATCACCGGCACCCGCGAGGTCCGCGAGGAGCAGATCCCGTACGCCGAGGAACGGATCAAGGACGCTTCGCTCTTCGCCGGCACCGAGGTCGTCGAGCGGGCCGGCCGGCCCGGCGCACGCCGCGTCACCTACGCCCTGCGGACCGTCAACGGCGTCCGCCAGAAGCCCCGCCGGATCACCGAGGAGGTCGTCCGCGAGCCCGTCACCCAGGTCGTCAAGGTCGGCACCCGGGCGCTGCCGACCTCCGTGTCGGGCGCCGACGGCCTCGACTGGGGTGCGCTGGCCGCCTGCGAGTCCGGCGGCCGCCCCGGCGCGGTCGACCCGTCGGGCACCTACGGCGGCCTGTACCAGTTCGACGTCAGCACCTGGCGCAGCCTCGGCGGCAGCGGCAGGGCCCAGGACGCGAGCGCCGGCGAGCAGACGTACCGGGCCAAGAAGCTCTACGTACAGCGGGGGGCGAGTCCGTGGCCGCACTGCGGCCGTAGGCTTTACCGGTGAGCACCACTGAGCCTGACGCGACGCCCGACACGACGCCCGACACGACGCCCGCCACCCCGGAAGCCCCCGACGCGCTCCTGGGACCTGCCGACATCCGCGAACTCGCGGCCGTCCTCGGCGTACGCCCGACGAAGCAGAAGGGGCAGAACTTCGTCATCGACGCCAACACGGTGCGCCGCATCGTGCGCACGGCCGGCGTGCGTCCCGAGGACGTGGTGGTCGAGGTCGGCCCCGGGCTCGGCTCGCTGACACTGGCACTGCTCGAGGCCGGCGACTGGGTCACCGCCGTCGAGATCGACGACGTCCTGGCCGCCGCACTGCCCGCGACGATCGCCGCCCGCATGCCCCACCGCAAGGACCGCTTCGCGCTCGTCCACTCGGACGCCATGGTGGTTCAGGAGCTGCCCGGCCCGGCGCCCACCGCGCTCGTCGCCAACCTGCCGTACAACGTCGCCGTCCCCGTGCTGCTCCACATGCTCGACCGCTTCCCGACCATCGAGCGGACCCTCGTCATGGTCCAGGCCGAGGTCGCCGACCGGCTCGCCGCCCGCCCCGGCAACAAGGTCTACGGCGTCCCCTCCGTCAAGGCCAACTGGTACGCCGACGTCAAGCGCGCCGGAGCCATCGGCCGCAACGTCTTCTGGCCCGCGCCCAACGTCGACTCCGGACTCGTCTCGCTCGTCCGCCGCACCGAGCCGGTGGCCACCACCGCCAGCAAGGCCGAGGTCTTCGCCGTCGTCGACGCCGCCTTCGCCCAGCGCCGCAAGACGCTGCGCGCGGCCCTGGCCGGCTGGGCCGGCTCGGCACCCGCCGCCGAGGCCGCCCTCGTCGCCGCCGGGATCTCCCCGCAGGCCCGCGGCGAGGCCCTCACCGTCGAGGAGTTCGCCCGGATCGCGGAGAACAAGCCCGAGCAGGAGAGGGCCGCACTGTGAGCGTCACCGTCCGCGTACCGGCGAAGGTCAACGTCCAGCTCGCCGTCGGAGCCGCCCGCCCCGACGGCTTCCACGACCTCGCCAACGTCTTCCTCGCCGTCTCGCTGTACGACGAGGTGACCGCCACCCCGGCCGACTCCCTGCGGATCACCTGCTCCGGACCGGACGCCGCACAGGTCCCGCTGGACCGCACCAACCTCGCCGCCCGGGCCGCCGAACTCCTCGGCGCCCGCTACGGCATCGAGCCGGACGTCCACCTCCACATCGACAAGGACATCCCCGTCGCCGGCGGCATGGCCGGCGGCAGCGCGGACGGCGCCGCGGCCCTGCTCGCCTGCGATGCGCTCTGGGGCACCCGGGCGAGCCGGGAAGAGCTCCTGGAGATCTGCGCCGAACTGGGCAGCGACGTCCCCTTCAGCCTGGTCGGCGGCGCCGCCCTCGGCACCGGCCGCGGCGAGTTCCTGACCCCGCTGCCCGCCGGCACCTTCCACTGGGTGTTCGCCGTCGCCGACGGCGGCCTGTCCACCCCGGCCGTCTTCCGCGAGTTCGACCGCCTCACCGCCGACCGGGACGTGCCCGCCCCCAAGGCCTCCGAGGCCCTCCTCGCCGCCCTCGCCTCCGGCGACCCGGACGCGCTCGCCGCGACCCTGGCCAACGACCTCCAGCCCGCCGCGCTCTCGCTGCGCCCGCAGCTGGCGCACACCCTGGCCGCGGGCCGGGACGCCGGCGCCCTCGCCGGCCTCGTCTCGGGCTCCGGCCCCACCACGGCTTTCCTGGTCCGCGACGAGGAGTCCGCGGCCAAGGTCACCGCCGCCCTCGAAGCCTCCGCCACCTGCCGCACGGCCCGCCCGGCCACCTCCCCGGCCCCGGGAGCCCGCGTGGTCGCCGACTGAGCGGTCGGGCACTGCCCGGAGGGTTAGGCTGAGGGGCTGATCGAAACCCCCAACCTGGAGCGCGTCTGATGGCCGTCAATCTGGTCAATGTCGAGGCAGTCAGCAAGGTGTACGGCACCCGTACCCTGCTCGACGGCATCTCCCTCGGCGTGTCCGAGGGGGACCGGATCGGCGTCGTCGGCCGGAACGGAGACGGGAAGACCACCCTCATCCGGATGCTCGCGAAGCTGGAAGAGCCCGACACCGGGCGCGTCACCCACAGCGGCGGCACCCGCATGGGGGTCCTCACCCAGCACGACTCCCTCGACCCGTCCGCCACCATCCGGCACGAGATCATCGGCGACATGGCCGACCACGAGTGGGCCGGCAACGCCAAGATCCGCGACGTGCTCACCGGCCTGTTCGGCGGACTCGACCTCCCCGGCTTCGGGCAGGGCCTCGACACCGTCATCGGCCCGCTCTCCGGCGGCGAGCGCCGCCGCATCGCGCTCGCCAAGCTGCTCATCGCCGAGCAGGACCTCCTCGTCCTCGACGAGCCCACCAACCACCTCGACGTCGAAGGCATCGCCTGGCTGGCGGCGCACCTCCAGGAGCGCCGCTCCGCCCTCGTCTGCGTCACCCACGACCGCTGGTTCCTCGACCAGGTCTGCACCCGGATGTGGGACGTCCAGCGCGGTGACGTGCACGAGTACGAAGGCGGCTACAGCGACTACGTCTTCGCCCGCGCCGAGCGCGACCGCATCGCCGCCACCGAGGAGTCCAAGCGGCAGAACCTGATGCGCAAGGAGCTGGCCTGGCTGCGCCGCGGTGCCCCCGCCCGGACCTCCAAGCCGCGCTACCGCATCGAGGCGGCCAACGAACTCATCGCCGACGTGCCGCCGCCGCGCGACCGCTCCGAGCTGATGCGCTTCGCCAACGCCCGCCTCGGCAAGACGGTCTTCGAGCTCGAGGACGTCTCCGTCCAGGCCGGGCCGAAGTCCCTCCTCAAGCACCTCACCTGGCACCTCGGCCCCGGCGACCGCATCGGCCTCGTCGGCGTCAACGGCGCCGGCAAGACCTCCCTGCTGCGCGCCCTCGCCGAGGCCGCGCGCACGCAGGGCGACACCCAGCCCGCCGCGGGCAAGATCACGGTCGGCAAGACCGTCAAGCTCGCCTACCTCTCCCAGGAGGTCGGCGAACTCGACCCCTCCCTGCGGGTCCTGGAAGCCGTCCAGCGCGTCCGCGACCGGGTCGACCTCGGCAAGGGCCGAGAGATGACCGCCGGTCAGCTCTGCGAGCAGTTCGGCTTCACCAAGGAGAAGCAGTGGACGCCCGTCGGCGACCTCTCCGGCGGTGAGCGCCGCCGCCTGCAGATCCTGCGCCTGCTGATGGACGAGCCGAACGTCCTCTTCCTCGACGAGCCCACCAACGACCTCGACATCGAGACCCTCACCCAGCTGGAGGACCTCCTCGACGGCTGGCCCGGCTCGCTCATCGTCATCAGCCACGACCGCTTCTTCATCGAGCGCACCACCGACACCGTGATGGCGCTGCTCGGCGACCAGACCCTGCGGATGCTGCCGCGCGGCCTGGACGAGTACCTGGAGCGCCGTCGGCGGATGATCGAGGCCGCGGCTCCCGCGCCCGCTCCCTCCGCCCCCGCCAAGGAGAAGCCGGCGGGCGACTCCCGGGCTGCGAAGAAGGAACTCCAGAAGATCGAGCGTCAGCTCAACAAGCTCTCCGACCGCGAGTCCCAGCTGCACGCGCAGATCGCCGACAACGCCACCGACTACGACAAGGTGGCCAAGCTCGACGCCGATCTGAGGGAACTGCTCTCCGAGCGGGACGAGTTGGAGATGCGCTGGCTGGAGCTCGCCGAAGACGCATAGGAATCCACCCCTCCGGCCGTCAACTGGCCGGATAACGGCGGTGTCACGGGCCGGTCCTCCCTTGGGAACAGGGGCTGGACCGGCCCGTCCGCATGTGGCCGGTGGTGATAGAAAGAACGTCCCCACCATCCCCGCGCACCCGAACCAGAAGGTACGAGCTGATGACTCAGCCGCCGCACGAGCCGTCGAACCAGCCTCCCGTACCTCCCGGTTACGGACACCTGCCCGGCCCGCCGCAGCCCGGGTACGGTCAGCCGCCGCAGGGCCCGAACCCGTACGCCCAGCCGGCTCCGCAGGCGCAGCAGCCGCCGCAGCCGCACCCCGGCGCCAACCCGTACGCGCAGCAGCCCCACCCGCAGCAGCAGTACGCCCAGCCGCAGCCCCAGCCGGGCTACGCCTACCCGCCCCCGCCGCCCGGCCACCTGCCGGGCCCGCCCGTCCACGGCGGCGGCCCGAAGAAGAAGACCCTCGCGATCGTCGCGGCCGCCGTGGCGGGCGCCCTGGTCCTCGGTACCGCAGGCTGGTTCCTCCTCGGTGAGGACGACCCGAAGGAGCCGCTCGCCAAGCCGGCCGCGACCGGCGACGCCAAGCCCTCGGGATCGCCTTCCGTCGACACCGGCGACGGCAGCGGTGACGGCGGCGAGGCCGAACAGGACCTCAACGCGGGCCGCAAGCCCGGCGAGGACCGGGTCCTGTTCCTCAAGGTGAACGACATCGACATCCCGGGCAACGGCGCCGACGCCCCCGGCATGTGGGTCGTCGGCGACACCGTCGCCAAGGCCGCCTACAAGTCCGTCACCGGCTACGCCGGCGCCGACGGCAAGAAGAAGTGGACCGTCGCCCTCGGCGGCGAGATCTGCGGCTCCGCCCGCCAGGTCACCGCCGACGGCAAGACCGTCGTCGCCTTCAAGAACGGCACGAGCAAGACCGCCGACTGCAACCAGCTCAGGCAGATCGACCTCAAGACGGGCACCGTGGGCTGGACGAAGGAGGTCCCCCAGGAGGGCCTCTTCGACATCATGTCCACCCTCAACCTCGCCATCAGCGGGGACACGCTCGCCGTCAGCCGCATCGGACCCTCCAGCGCCTTCAAGGTCAGCGACGGCACCAAGCTCTTCGCCCGCACCGAAGGCCCCTGCCTCGCCGACGAGTACGCGGGCGGCGCCAAGCTGGTCGCCGTCACCACCTGCGCGCAGGGCATGGAGAAGCGCCACGAGCAGGTCGAGGGCATCGACCCGAAGACCGGCAAGGTGCAGTGGGCGTACAAGCTCCCCGCCACCTTCAAGGTCAACAAGATCTACTCGGTCGACCCGGTGATCATCGACACGGCCAGCAAGGACAAGGACAAGCGCGCCATCGTCGTCCTGAACGCCGACGGCACCAAGCGCAGCCACCTCTCCGGCGAGGGGAAGTTCTCCGCCAGCTGCTGGTTCAACATCTTCGGCCGGGACCTCCAGGGCTGCGTCGGCGCCGTCGTCATCGGCGACACCTTCCACCTGATGACCTACGGCAAGGACAACGAGATCGTCGCCTTCGACCTTGGCACCGGCAAGGCGGGCAAGCGCGTCAAGGCCCCCGCGGGCCGCATGATCATCCCGCTGCACGCCGAGGGCGGACGGCTCTACGCGTACGTCGAGCCGTCGAACGACAAGGGCGGCGAAGTCGTGTCGGTGGCGCCCGGGTCCACCACCCCCAGGACCGAGCTGCGCCACCCGACCGGGGCCAAGGACATCGAAGACTCCTTCTACAGCCCCCAGATCGCCTACGCGGACGGCCGTTTCTACATCTCCGCCACCCGCCTGCTGGGCAAGGACGGCGCCAAGGAAAAGCTCCTGCTGGCCTTCGGCAAGTGAGCCCCGCAACCCGAGAGGCAGAACCCATCCGATGAGCACTCCGCCGCCCCCACCGCCGAACCAGCCCCCGCAGGGCGGTTTCGGTGCGCCGCAGGAGCCCCCGCCCGGCGGTTTCGGCGCCCCGCCGCCCATGCCGCCGCAGCCGTCGCCCCAGGGATACGGCCACCCGCCGCAGCAGCCCGGGTACGGCTACCCGCAGGAGCAGCCGCCCGGCTACGGCTACCCGCAGCAGCCGCAGCCCGGCTACGGCTTCCCGCAGCCGCCCACCCAGCCGATGTACGGGCCGGGCGCTCCCGCCCCCCGCCCGCCGGCCGGCGGCGGCAACGACCGGCGCAACCAGCTGCTGATCATCGTGGCCGCGGTCGTCGCGATCGCGCTGATCGTGGTGGGCGGATTCTGGTACGCCGCCCAGCCCGCCGACGAGCCGGGCCAGAAGAAGCCCGTGGCCCAGGGCACCGACGAGCCCTCCGGCGGGTCGGACAAGCCCGCGGCCGCCGCGTCCGAGAAGCCCCCGGCCGACACCGGCTCCCGGCTGCTGGTCGCCGCGCCGCACCCCAAGATCGAGAACATGGTCAACGTCGGCGGCTCCTGGCTCACCGAATCCCTCTACGTCAAGACCGACGTGCTCAAGATCGTCGGCTACGACCTCGCCACGATGAAGCCGAAGTGGACGCTCCCGCTCCCCGGTCAGGTCTGCGCCACCACGCAGCACGTCAGCGGCGAGAAGACCGCGATCGTCTTCGAACCCGCCAAGCGCGTGGGCAAGTACAACCGCCAGCCCTGCAGCGAGGTGGCGGTGCTCGACCTCGCCACCGGAAAGCTGCTGTGGCAGAGCTTCGCCAAGGGCACGAGCAGCGGCGACCAGAAGGTCGACTTCAAGGAGATCACCCTCAGCGGCGACACCGTCGCCGCGGGCGGTCTCGGCGGCGGCGCCGCCTGGCGGCTCGCCGACGGCAAGAGCCTGTGGATCCCGAAGATCGACGCCGACTCCTGCTACGACCTCGGCTACGGCGGCGGCGCGGGCCTCGCGGTCATCCGCAAGTGCGGTGACTACGGCTCCCAGTACCTGCAGGCCCAGGCCCTCGACCCGGTCACCGGCGCGCCCGTCGCCACGTACAGGCTGCCGCCCGGCATCTCCTGGGCCAGCATCGTCTCCGCCAAGCCGCTGGTCGTCACCACCGACCTCAACAACCGCGGCAGCATCAGCGACATCTTCTCCATCGACGAGAAGACCGGCGCACTGAAGACCCGCATCGGCCTCGCCAAGGGGCTGTACGCCCCCAACTGCCGCTCAGGCACCGGCGTCGAGGTGTGCGAGAAGGTCGTCGTCGGCAACGGCCGCATCTACCTGCCGTCAGCCGAGCACGACGGCAGCGCCAAGTACGAGCGCACCAACGAAATCGTGTCGTTCGACCTGACGACCGGCAAGCAGACGGCCGACCGTGCGGACGCGGGCAGCCGCAGCACGATCTTCCCGCTGCGCATGGACGGGCCGAACATCATCGCCTACGCCTGGCCGCCGTACAACGCGGGCGGCCGGATCGTCAGCATCGACCCGAAGACGATGAAGCAGACGGTCCTCATGCAGAACCCGTCCGACGTCGCCGCCCGGGCCAAGGAGACCAGCTTCTCCTCGAACTTCGCGGAGATCCGGTACCGCAAGGGCTACCTCTTCAGTTCGGAGACGCTGATCGACAAGCCGTACAACGCGGAGGACGCCAAGCGGGACTACCTGTACGTCGGCTTCCACGCGAAGTGACGGACGGTCCCTGACGGCAGCCGACGGACCGCAGAACCACAGGTGGGTGTCTCCCGGACAAGGGAGGCACCCACCTTTCGGCCTTCCGGGGGCTTCTCGCCGGTATCCGGCCCACGGCGTCGAACAAGCGTGTAGCTTGCCGGGGCAGACGGGGTCGGGAGGTCGGCGTTGGGGGCCGGATGGGCGTACGGGTCATGGTGGTCGACGAGCACCGGCTGCTGGCGGAGGCACTCGCCTCGGCCCTGAAGCTGCGCGGGCACCGCGTCCTCGCCGCAGCCGCACCGGCGGCGGGGGCCGCCGAGCTGGTGATCAGCCGCGCCCCCGAGGTGTGCCTCCTGGGCACCGCGACACCCGCCGAGCCGGGGGTCTTCGAACCCATCGTGCGGATCAAGCGCGAGCGGCCGCAGATCGCCGTCGTGGTCCTCGGCCCGGTGCCGAGCCCCCGCGGGATCGCCGCTGCCTTCGCCGCCGGCGCCTCCGGGTACGTACGCCACGACGAGCGCATCGAGGGCGTCGAACGCGCCCTGGCCAAGGCCCGGGCGGGCGAGGCCGCCGTCGCGCCGCAACTGCTCCAGAGCGCCTTCGCCGAACTGCTCAACCCGGCCGCACAGCCCGACGACGAAGGCAGCCGGCTGCTCCAGCTGCTCACCCCGCGCGAGGTGGAGGTGCTGGTCCGGGTCGCCGAGGGCGAGGACACCCGGCTGATCGCCGCCGGCATGAGCATCGCCCCGAGCACAGCGCGCACACATGTCCAGCGGGTACTGATGAAGCTGGGCGTCGGCTCCCGGCTGGAGGCCGCCGCCCTGGCTGCCCGTACCGGCTTGCTGGACCGCGCGAGCATCCCGGCCCAGCCGGGTCCCCGGGAGTAGCCGGGCCGCCGGCGGCCCGCACGGACGGCCGCTCCGGCACCGGGGTCAACACCGGCGTCAACACCGGCGTCAACGCGGAGCGTCCTCGCGCCGCCCCGAGTTCTTCACCGGCACGCGGGGTTGCGGCAAGGTGTCGTTCCCCGGAGGCTCCGCATCCGGTATGAGCGTGTGTCATCAGCGAAACATTCTGAGAGGCAAGCGAGTGAACAAGTACCTGGTCACCGGCGGAGCCGGATACGTCGGCAGTGTCGTGGCGGCCCACCTCCTGGAGGCGGGCCACGAGGTCACCGTCCTCGACGACCTCTCCACGGGCTTCTCCGCGGGCGTCCCCGCCGGCGCCCGCCTGATCGACGGCCGGATCCAGGACGCGAGCCGCCACCTGGACCCCTCCTACGACGCCGTCCTGCACTTCGCCGCCTCCTCCCAGGTCGGCGAGTCCGTCGCCGACCCGGGCAAGTACTGGGCGAACAACGTCGGCGGCACCCTGGAGCTGCTCACGGCCATGCGCGGGGCCGGAGTGCGCAAGCTGGTGTTCTCCTCCACCGCCGCCACCTACGGCGAGCCCACCGAGGGCCGCCTCACCGAGTCCTCGGTGACCGCCCCCACCAACCCGTACGGCGCCTCCAAGCTGGCCGTCGACCACATGATCGCGGGGGAGTGCGCGGCACACGGACTCGCCGCCGTCTCGCTGCGGTACTTCAACGTCGCCGGCGCGTACCGGGAGTTCGGCGAGCGGCACGACCCCGAGACCCACCTGATCCCGCTGGTCCTCCAGGTGGCGCTGGGGCAGCGCGCGTCCATCTCGGTGTTCGGGGACGACTACCCGACCCCCGACGGGACCTGCGTGCGCGACTACATCCACGTCGCCGACCTCGCCGAGGCCCATCTCTCCGCCCTCGGCGCCGCCGCCCCCGGCGAGCACCTCGTGTGCAATCTCGGCAACGGCAACGGCTTCTCCGTCCGCGAGGTCATCGAGACGGTCCGCAAGGTCACCGGCCGCGAGATCCCCGAAGTGGCCGCACCCCGCCGGGCCGGCGACCCGGCCGTCCTCGTCGCCGCCGCCGACACCGCCCGGGAGCGGCTCGGCTGGACGCCGACCCGCTCGGACCTGGCCGGAATCGTCGCGGACGCGTGGGAGTTCGCCCTCCGCCGGGAGGCGCAGACCCGGGACGGGGCCTAGCCTCACCGCCCGGTCCGCCGTCGCACCGCGCCCGGGGAGGGCAGAGTTTCGGCCACCCCGGGCGACTGCGGAAGCCGCTGGAGCCTGTACATACCGTGCGGTACGCGGGAGTTGACGAGGTGCACCCGGGAAATCCGCTGGGAGAACTTCTGAGATTCGGCCAACTGCCGCCAGCCGTGCCCCTTACGCTGATGCTCGACACCGGTGGGGGCCGGTGTTGATTCAGGGGTCGAGACAGTCGGGTACGACGTCCGGACCGGGGTAGCAGTCCAGTTGCGGCGGCGGCCGTGGCTCCTGCTGATCCATCTCCGATCCGGGCGCCGTGCCCGCGCCGGTCCGTTCCCCGACCCTTGGGGGTGTCTGTGGTCCGTATCCGGGTTCTCGTGGTCGACGACCACCGCATTTTTGCCGAATCGCTCGCCGCGGCGCTCGCCGCCGAGCCTGATGTGGACGTGTCCGCTGCAGGCAGCGGGCCCGCTGCACTGCGCTGCCTGGAGCGCGGCGCCGCGGAAGGGCGCAGGTTCGACGTCCTGCTCGTCGACGCCGACCTCGGTGCCGCCGTCGGCACCGTGCGCGTGCCCGAGCAGCCCGTCGGCACCGCCCTCGCTCCGGCGGACGGCATCGCCCTGGTCGCCGGCATCCGGGCGGGCCAGCCCGCGGTGCGGACCGTCGTCCTGGCCGAGCGCGACGACGCCCGCCGGGCCGCGCTGGCCCTCCAGGCGGGCGCCTCCGGCTGGGTGGCCAAGGACTGCTCGCTGTCCCGGCTGCTCGCGGTGATCCGCGGAGTGCTCCGGGAGGAGACGCACCTGCCGCCGGCCCTGCTGACGGGCGTGCTGCGGGAGCTGACCGCGGCGCGCAAGAACCGCACGGACAGCGAGCGGCTGGTCGAGTCCCTCACCCCGCGCGAGCACGAGGTCCTGCGCTGCATGGTGGCCGGGCTGAACCGCAAGGACGTGGCGGCGCGGCTGTTCCTGTCGCCGCACACGGTCCGCACGCACATGCAGAACGTCCTGGGCAAGCTCGGAGTGCACTCCACCCTGGCGGCCGTCGCCCTCGCGCGGCGGGCGGGCGTGCGGCCCGTGGACCTACCCGGGGATGTTGTCGAACGGAGCGGTCAACTGGCGTAGCAGCCCCGCCAGCTCCATGCGCTGGGTGCGCGGGAGCTGGGCGAGGATCGCCCGCTCCTGGGCCAGCAGTCCCGCCAGCGCCTGGTCGGCGCGGTCGCGGCCCTCGGGGGTCAGCCGGACGAGCACCCCGCGGCGGTCGGTGGGGTCGGGAAGCCGCTCGACCAGGCCCTTCTTGGCCAGCCGGTCGATGCGGTTGGTCATCGTGCCCGAGGTGACGAGGGTCTGCGTGAGGAGCTGGCCGGGGGAGAGCTGGTACGGGGCGCCGGCGCGGCGCAGCGACGTGAGGACGTCGAACTCCCAGGGCTCCAGGCTGTGCTCGGCGAAGGCGAGCCGGCGGGCCCGGTCGAGGTGGCGGGCCAGCCTGCTGACCCGGCTGAGCACTTCGAGCGGTTCCACGTCGAGGTCAGGGCGCTCCCGCCGCCATGCCGCGACCAGTCGGTCGACCTCGTCCTCCATGCGGATCAGTGTAAGGGGTCTGTCGACATGAAGTCTCTTGACGTCAAGATATGTATGTGCTGATCTTGCAGTATGGACGTGCCATCGACCCCCGTGTGGGACCCGCGGCAGTACCTCCGCCACGCAGGCCACCGCACCCGCCCCTTCCTCGACCTGCTGGCCCGCATCCCCGACCCCCCGGCCCGGCCCGGCGGCCCCCGGATCGCGGACCTGGGCTGCGGCGCCGGGAACGTCACCGCCCTCCTCGCCGACCGCTGGCCCACGGCCCGGACCACCGGATTCGACCTGTCCGACACGATGCTCGGCCGGGCCCGCGAGGAGTTCGCCGGCCCCACCCCGGGCGGCGGCAGCCTCGACTTCCGCCACGCCGACCTCGCCGAGTGGATCCCCGACGAGCCGTATGACGTGATCGTCTCCAACGCCGCCCTCCAGTGGCTCCCCGGGCACACCGGCGCCTTCCCGGCGTGGCTCCGCGCCCTCCCGCCCGGCGGCACCTTCGCCTTCCAGGTCCCCGGCAACGCCGGCGCACCCAGCCACCGCCTGCTCGCCGCCCAGTGCGAGGGCCCGCGCTGGCGCGACCGCCTCGGCGGCCTCGGCACCCGCTCCGGCAACGTCCCGGACCCCGCCGACTACCTGAACCTGCTGACCGGGCCGGACTGCACGGCCGACGTCTGGGAGACCACGTACCTGCAACTGCTGCCGGGCCCCGACCCGGTCCTCGACTGGGTGAAGGGCACGGCCCTGCTGCCGGTCCTGACCGCCCTGGCCGACGACCCGGAAGCCACCGGAGCCTTCCTCGCGGAGTACCGCGACGCCCTGCGCCGCGCCTACCCGCCGGGCCCGCACGGCACCGTCTTCCCCTTCCGCCGCATCTTCGCCGTCGCCGTCAAGGAGTCCTGACGCCCGGCACGAAGGCGCCCCGCCACCGGGGAGTCCGGGGCGGGGCGCCGTGTTCGCGTACGTCCGGAAGGAAGGTCAGTGCAGCGAGACGTACGTGTTCCAGCCCGGGCCGATCAGGGTGCGGGAGGACAGCGTCTTCATCCCGCCCAGGCCGGTCGAGGCGTAGCGGTAGGCGTTGCCGCCGCCGTCCACCGCGACGAGGTCGGCCCGGCCGTCACCCGTCATGTCGCCCGCGGATGCCAGCTTGCCGTACGCGCCCCAGCCGGTGCCGATCTTCACGCGGGACGCGAACGGCGCCGAGGCCGCGCCGGTGCCCGGGTAGACGTACAGCGTCCCGGAGCCGGTGCGGGCCAGCAGGTCCGCGCGCCCGTCACCGGTGTAGTCGCCGGCGCCGAACAGGGCGTTGTACTCGCCCCAGCCCGCGCCGACCCTGATGCGGGGGGCGAAGCCCGTGCTGCCGTTGCTGAGGTACAGGTACAGGCCGCCGGAGGCGTCGCGGGCGACCAGGTCGCCGTAGCCGTCGCCGTTCAAGTCGCCGGGGCCGGCGAGGGTGTTGTAGATCTGCCAGCCACGGCCGATGAACTGGCCACCGCGCCACAGCTCGCCGTTGTAGCGCCACAGGAAGCTGGCGTAGCCCTGCGTGCCGAGCGAGCTCGGGAAGTGGACGCTCACCGGGCCGGACCAGGCGCCCGTGTCGCTGACCTGCTTGCGCTTGCCGAACTTGCCGTTGGCGGCGGCCGCGTACTCGAACAGGGTGCCGCCACCGGTGCGGCCGAGGATCTGGTACTTGCCGTGCGCGGCGATGCCGCCCTGCCCGGCGAACAGCCCCGTCCACTCCCAGTTCACGCCGGACCTCTGGCGCGGCGCGAAGGTGCCGTTGCCGTTGCTGGCGTAGTACCACGTCAGGCCGGCCAGGTCGCGGGCGAGGAGGTCGACGTCGCCGTCGCCGTTGCGGTCCCCGGCGGGGAAGACCTGGTTGTACAGGTTCCAGCCGTGGCCCACCTTGACCCGCGGGTGCAGCGGGGCGCCGGCCTTGCCGGTGCCCTCGTAGAAGTACAGGTCGCCGGCCGGGGTGCGGCCCAGGACGTCGCCGATGCCGTCGCCGTCGAGGTCCCCGGCGCCGATGAGCTGGTCGTAGACCCCCCAGCCGGAGCCGACCTTGACCGGCGCCCGGAACGGGCTGGTGTGCGTGGTGCCGGTGGCCTCGTAGAGGTACAGCTCGCCGTTGTGCTTGCGGGCCAGCAGGTCGGGCCGACCGTCACCGGTCAGGTCGCCGGGCGCGGCGAGCTTGTTGTAGACGTTCCAGCCGATGCCGCTCCAGCTGGAGTATCCGCTCGTGGTGGCGCCGACGTCCGTGTGGAGGAAGAGCCTGCCCGTCGTGCTCAGCGTGAGCAGGTCGGGGCGGGTGCTGGCGTCGAGGTCGCCGACCGGGATGACGTCCTTGAACGTCTCCTGGGCGCCGGCCCGGACGATCTCGTACTTCACGTCGGCCGCGACACGGGTCTTGAGGTAGTACGTGTTGCCGATCTGCCGGTAGAGCAGGTCCTCCAGACCGTCGCCGTTCACGTCGAACCGGGGAACGGCGACGGCGCCCGCGGCGTGGCCGCTCCGCTCCACGGGAAGCGACTCCACGGGCGCCGGCACGCGCAGTTCGGAGCGCTGCAGCTCCGGCTTCCGGGGCGGCGTGGGTCCGCCGTCGGCCGAGGCGGGGCCGGACAGGATCAGGCCGGCGGTCAGTGCAATGGCGGTGCAGGCCGCGACGCGGCCCAGGCGCTTGTGGCGCGAGGCGTTCAAGGTCCCCCCTGGGACGAAGTGCTGCGCCGGGGTGACACGGGTCTGCAGGCTCAGGCGCGCGCAAGGGCTCGCGGAGCGGCGTCCATCCCCCCGGACGTGTGTTCGCAGCGTACCCCTGCGGCGGGCGGTGAATGAAGTGCTTAACCGTCAGTTGCCGCTGTTTCCCGACCACACCGCGAGGTGGACCGCCGGACGCAGCGGTGCCCCGCTCCGGGAGGGGAGCGGGGCACCGGTGTGCGCGGGGGACTAGTACTGGTTCGGGTAGATCTGGTAACCCGTGCCGATCTTGGCGCGGGCGGTCAGCTTGCCGGAGCCGTACGAGTTGTAGCGCCACAGGTTGCCGGACGAGTCCGTCCCGACCAGGTCGGCACGGCCGTCGCCGGTCAGGTCACCCGTGACCACCAGCTGGCGGTAGATGCCGTAACCGGTGCCGATCTTGATGCGGGACTTGAACGGGGTCTTGGCGCTGCCCGTACCCGGGTACAGGTACAGGCTGCCGTTGCCCGCGCGGGCCACGATGTCCGCGCGGCCGTCACCGGTCAGGTCGCCCGCACCGGTCAGCTTGTTGTAGCCGCCCCAGCCCGCACCCAGCCTGGTGCGCGAGGACACCTTCGTGCCGTAGCCCTTGTACAGGTACAGGACGCCGGACTTGTCGCGGGCGAGCAGGTCGCCCTTGCCGTCGCCGTTGAGGTCACCGGGGCCGAAGACGTGGTTGTAGGCGTTCCAGCCGGAGCCGATGTCCTTGCCCTCGATGTACAGGTGGTTGTTCCACAGCTCGAGGATGTCGCCGTCGTTGTCGTTGTCGAGCGACGAGACGTACGTGAGCGTGGCGCCCTTCCAGCCGCCGGTCTTGCTGAGCTGCTTGCGCGCGCCCAGCGTGCCGTTGTTCTTGGAGTAGTACCACCACAGCGTGCCGACCGCGTCCCGCGTCAACAGGTCGTTGCGGCCGATGTCCGGCGTGCCGCCCTGTGCGGCGAACAGCCGGGCGATCTGGTAGCCGGCACCCGACGAGTGCCGGGAGGTGAACCCGCCCCGGCCGTCGGCCAGGTACGTGTACGCCGTGCCGCCCGTGGTCCGCGCCAGCAGGTCGCCCTTGCCGTCGCCGTTCAGGTCGTCCACACCGGCGATCTGGTTGTAGACCTGCCAGCCGGTGCCCGTCTTCAGCCGCGCCTTGAAGGGCGCGCCCGCCTTGCCGGTGCCCGGGTACGTGTACAGCGTGCCGGAGACGGTGCGGACCACCACGTCGGCGTGCTTGTCGCCGTTCACGTCGCCGGCGCCGACCAGCTGGTCGAAGCCGCCCCAGCCCGCGCCGACCTTCACGCGGCCCTTGAACAGCGCGCCCGACGCGGTCCCGCTGCTCGGGTACAGGTACAGCACACCGCCGTACGTACGGGCCAGCAGGTCGGCCTTGCCGTCGCCGGTCAGGTCGCCGGGCGAGAAGACCTTGTTGTAGATCTGCCAGCCGCGCGCCGACCAGTTCGCCGAGGAGTTGGTGCCGCGGGAGCTCTTGCCGGTGAACAGCGCGAGCGTGCCGTCCGCGGTCAGCGTCAGCAGGTCGCTGTACGCGTTCCCGCGCACGTTGCCGACCGGGATGACGTCCTTGTACGCGAAGTCCTCGCGCACGCCCGTGCCGACGTAGTACTCGAAGTCCTTGTCGCTGGCGCCCGGCTGGACGTAGTAGCGGCCGTTGATCGCGCGGTAGAGCACGTCCGGGAACCCGTCGCGCTCCGCGTCGAAGCGCGGGGCGAGACGGCCCGCGGCGGTGGCGGCGAACGATCCGCGCCGGACCGGCTTCGCCAGGTCCAGGTCGGGCCGGTCCGTCTGCGGAGCGACCCGCTCGACCTTGCCGTGCGGCTGGTCGGATCCGGCGGCCGAGGCCGGGGCCGACAGCAGGGTGCCGGCGGCCAGGGCGATGGTGGTGCAGGCCGCGATGCGGCCCAGGTGTTTGCGTGACACAAGGTCCCCCTGAAAGACATAAAGGTGCCCCGCCCCGTGTCCGGGGCGGGGCACCTTCGAAAATTAGTACAGGTTGGGGTAGATCTGGTAACCCGTGCCGATCTTTGACCGGGTGTTCAGCTTGCCGTTGCCGTACGAGGTGTAGCGCCACAGGTTGCCGGAGGAGTCGGTCGCGACCAGGTCGGTCCGGCCGTCACCGGTCATGTCGCCGACCGCCACCAGGTTCTTGTAGATCCCGTAGCCGGTGCCGATCTTGACGCGGGACTTGAAGGGCGCCGAGGCCACCCCGGTGCCCGGGTACAGGTACAGGTCGCCGTTGGTCGCACGGGCGATCAGGTCCCCGCGGCCGTCGCCGGTGAGGTCGCCGGCGCCGACGAGCTTGTTGAAGCCGCCCCAGCCCGCCCCGACCTTGACGCGGCTCGCGAAGCCGGTCGCGGCGCCGTTGCCCTGGTACAGGTACAGGACGCCGGAACCGTCGCGGGCCAGCAGGTCGCCCTTGCCGTCACCGCTGAGGTCGCCGGGGCCGGTCAGGGCGTTGTAGATCTGCCAGCCGGAGGTGAGCGCGGTGCCGTTCACGTACAGCCGGCCGCTGGCGATCTCGACCAGGTCCGAGCCGTTGTTGTGGCCGAGCGCGGAAGCGAAGGTGATCTTCGCGCCCTTCCAGCCGCCCAGGTCGCTGATCTGCTGGCGCTTGCTCAGCGTGCCGTTGTTCTTGGAGTAGTACCACCACAGGGTGCCGGCCGAGTCCCGGGCCAGCAGGTCCGCACGCCCGAAGTCCGGGTTGCCGCCCTGTGCCGCGAACTGCGTGACGGCGTTGAAGCCCGTGCTGGACGCGATCCGGGCCTTGAAGCCGCCCGTGCCGTTGGCCTGGTAGATGTACAGCTGGCCGGCGGTGGTGCGGGCCACCAGGTCGCCCTTGCCGTCGCCGTCGAGGTCGTCGGCGCCCACGAGCTGGTTGTAGATCTGGTAGCCGGTGCCGACCTTCGCGGCGGGCTTGAACGGCACGGAGATGCCGCCGGTGCCCAGGTAGGTGAGCAGGTTGCCGGAGCCGTCGCGCGCCACGACGTCGGCGATCTGGTCGCCGTTCACGTCGCCCGCGCCCACCAGCTGGTCGTAGGCCTGCCAGCCCGCGCCGACCTTCACGCGCGCCTTGAACGGCGAGGTCATGCTGCCGTTGCTCGGGTACAGGTACAGCACGCCCGCGTGCGTACGGGCCAGCAGGTCGGCCTTGCCGTCGCTGGTCAGGTCGCCGGGCGAGAAGACCTTGTTGTAGATCTGCCAGCCGCGGCCGTACCAGTTGGGCGAGTACGACGTGCCCGCCGAGCCGTAGCCCTCGAACAGCGACAGCGTGCCGTCCGTGCTCAGCGTCAGCACGTCGGAGTAGCTCTGCGGGTCCGAGGAGACGTTCCCGACCGGGATGACGTCCTTGTAGTCCATGGTGGAGCTCTGGCCTACGTCGAGCTTGACGTCCGCGCCGCCGGCAGCGGAGCCCGCGTAGTAGTTGCCGTCGATCGCACGGTAGAGCTGGTCGGCCTTGCCGTCGGCGTCGAAGTCGTACCGCGGCGCGGCAGCCTCTCCGGTGGCCGCGAACGCGCCGCGCCGGGCGCCCTCGTGGAGCTCCAGGTCGGGCTTGGCGGTGAGCTTCGGGGCGACGCGTTCGACCGTGCCGTGCGGCTGTTCGCCGGCCGCGGCGGCCGGGGTGGCGGCCAGGAGCATGCCGGCGGAGACGGCCAGGGCGGTGCAGGCCGCGAGGCGGCCGACGCGCTGGTGGCGCGAGATGTTCAAGGTCCCCCCAGGGACGGTAGTCGTGAAGGTGTCAGTAGAGGTCCGGGTAGATCCGGTACCCGGACCCGATTTTGGCGCGGGCGGTCAGCCGTCCGGCGCCGTACGAGGTGTAGCGCCACAGGCTGCCGGAGGCGTCCGTGGCGACCAGGTCGCCGCGCCCGTCGCCGTTCAGGTCGCCGGTGGCCTGGAGCTGCTTGTAGATGCCGTAGCCGGTGCCGATCCTGACACGGGCCTTGAAGGGAGCCGACGCCGCCCCGGTGCCCGGGTACAGGTACAGCTCGCCGCCGCGGGTACGGGCGATCAGGTCGGCCCTGCCGTCGCCGGTGAGGTCCCCGGAGCCGGTGAGCCGGTCGTACGCCCCCCAGCCGCCGCCGACCTTGACGCGGGGCGCAAAGCCGCCCGCGCCGTTGCCCTTGTACAGGTAGAGGGTGCCGGAGCCGTCCCGGGCCAGCAGGTCGCCCTTGCCGTCCACGGTCAGGTCGCCGGGGCCGACCAGGGTGTTGTAGCCGCCCCAGCCCGCACCGATCTCGATGCCGTTGACGTACAGCTTGCCGCCGGACACCCACATGGGCTGGGTCGAGTTGGTGTCGGTGAGCGACGTCGCGACGGCGAGCTTCCAGCCCTTGACCGTGCCCTCGTCGGTGATCTGCTCGCGCTTGGCCAGCGTGCCGTCGTTCCTGGAGTGGTACCAGAACAGCGTGCCGGCGCTGTCGCGCGCGAAGAGTTCGTTGCGGCCGAAGTCCGGGTTTCCGCCCTGGCCCGCGATCTGGGTGGCCACCTGGGCGCCGGTGCCGCCGGCGACGCGCTGCGAGAAGCCGCCGCGCGTGCCGTGCGCGAAGTACATGTACGTGGCGCCGCCGGGCGTACGGGCCATCAGGTCGCCCTTGCCGTCGCCGTTCACGTCGTCCACGCCGACGATCTGGTTGTAGACCTGCCAGCCGCCGCCGGTCTTGACCGCGGGCTCGAACGGCGCGGAGGCGCTGCCGGTGCCGAGGTACGCGAACAGGTTGCCGGAGCCGTCGCGGGCCACGACGTCGGCGGTCTTGTCGCCGTTGACGTCGCCCGTGCCGACCAGCTGGTCGTAGGCCTGCCAACCGCCGCCGACCTTCACGCGCGCCTTGAACGGCGAGGTCATGCTGCCGGTGCCCCGGTGCAGGTACAGCACGCCGTCGTGGGTGCGGGCCAGCACGTCGGCCCAGCCGTCGCCGGTGAGGTCGCCGGGCGAGAAGATCTTGTTGTAGACCTGCCAGCCGCGGCCGGACCAGGTGGCGGCCGGCGCGCTGCCCACGACGTCCTCGCCCGGGAAGAGGGACAGCGTGCCGCTGCTCCTGAGCGTCAGGACCTCGGTGGCCGCGTCGGCGTCGATCCGGCCGACCGGGATGACGTCCTTGTAGTCGTGGTACCGGTCGGGCTCGCCGACGGAGTAGAACCCTCCCTCGGCGCCGTTGCCGGGAGCGACGAAGTAGTCGCCGCTGACCGCCCGGTAGAGCAGGTCGCGGATCCCGTCGCCGTCGGCGTCGAACCGCGCGACGGAGGCCGGTGCCGCCGCCAGGCCGCTCCGTACGGCCGGGCCCGCGGGCAGACCGAAGTCGGGCATCCGGTCGGGCAGCCCGGGGGCGCCGTGCTCGATTCGCGGGTCCGGGTGCCCGGCGGCCGGGGCGGCGGTGGCCGGGGTGGCGGCCAGCAGCATGCCCGCGGTGAGCGCGAGCGCGGTGCAGGCGGCGGTGCGGCCGAGGGCGCGACGAGAGCGCGACGAGTGCAAGTTGTCCCCAGACAGGAAGCTGCGGGAGATCCCCCGACCCCCCTGCATGACCGGAGGCTAACCCGCCGCTTCCGGAGAAAAGAAGTAGTACCTCGTACAACCTTTCGGCTGGTGCGGCGTCCGGCGGATCCGCCCGCACCGGTCGCGGTGTACCGGTGCAGGTCACCGACGGCGGTGCGGACTACCAGACGTCGCGGTAGACCTGCCAGCCGCTGCCGGCCCTCGTACGGGCCGACAGCTGCCCGGTGCCCCGCGCGTCGTACCGGTACAGCACCCCGCGCGCGTCCACGCCCACCAGGTCGGCGCGCCCGTCGCCCGTCAGGTCGCCGGCCACGGCCAGCTGCCGGTAGACCTGGAAGCCGTGGCCGAGCCGCACGCGCGGCCCGAACGGCGCCCCGGCACGGCCCGTCCCCGCGTACAGGTACAGCTCGCCGCCGGCCTTACGGGCGACCAGGTCGGGACGCCCGTCGCCGGTGAGGTCGCCCGAGCCCAGGAGCCGGTCGTAGCCCGCCCAGCCCGCACCGACCCTGATGCGCGGGCGGAGCGCCGTACCGCCGTTGCCGCGGTACAGGAACAGCACGCCCGCCCGGTCGCGGGCGAGCAGGTCGCCCTTGCCGTCGCCGGTCAGGTCGCCGGGCCCCGCCAGCCCGTCGTAGACCTGCCACCCCGCGCCCAGCGAGACGCCGTTGGCGTAGAGGCGGCCGTCGGCGACCTCCAGCAGGCCGGCCCGGTAGCCGTCGGTGAACGCCGACGCCACCGTCAGCTTCGCCGTGCCGAAGCCGCTGCCGACGTTCACCCGGGAGCCGTGCCGCCCGTCGCCCCGGGAGGCGTACGCGAACAGCCGGCCGGCGGCGTCGCGCGCCCACAGCGACCGCGAGGTCGTGTCCGGGTTGCCGCCCTGCCCGCCGAACTGTGCCACCCCGGCGAAGCCGCCGGCCAGGCGCTCCCGGCGCCCCAGGCCGCCCCGGCCGTCCGCGGAGTACCGGTACAGCGTGCCGTCCGCCGCCCGGGCCACGACGTCCGCGGAGCCGTCACCGGTCATGTCGTCGACGCCGACGAGCTGGTTGTAGACCCCGAAGCCGCGGCCCGACCGCACCCGCGGCCCGAGCGGTACGGCCGCGTCCCGCGAACCGGCGTGGACGTACACGTCGCCCGACGGAGTGCGGCCCAGGACGTCGCCGAGCCCGTCGCCGTTCACGTCCCCGGCGCCGAAGACCTGGTCGTAGCCCTGCCAGCCCGCCCCGACCCGCACCGGGCCCGAGAACGGCTTCCGGTCCCGGCCCGTGCTCCGGTACTGCCACAGCACGCCCCCGGGCGTGCGGGCCAGCAGCTCGGTGCGCCCGTCGCCGTTCAGGTCGCCGACGGCGACGACCTTGTTGTACGCGCTCCAGCCGGGGCCGCTCCAGACGGGCGCCCCCGCCCCGCCCGCCCACCGGCCCCGGTGCAGCGCGAGCCGCCCCTCCCCGGTCAGGGTCAGGAAGTCCGTACCGCCGCCGCCCGCCGCGCGGGAGAGCCGGCCCGCCGCGATCACGTCCTTGTAGTCCGCGTCCCCCTCGCCCAGGTCGTACTCCCGCAGCAGACCGCCGCTCGTCATCACCGTGGGCGCACCGCCGGAGTAGCGGTAGAGCAGATCCGCCACCCCGTCGCCGTCCACGTCCAGCCGCGGCTTCGGCGCCTGCCGCACGGCGGCCCGCACCCCGCCGCCGGGGAACACCGGTTCCGGACGGCCCTGCCGCGGCGCGCCCTGAGCGGCCCGCGCATCCCGAACCGCCTGTCCGGCTCCGGTCCGCGGGCGCGCCCCCGGATCCGCAGCCGCCGGCGCGGCGGGCAGCACTCCGGCGGACAGGGCGACGAGAGCGGCGCAGAGCGCAAGGCGCCCGGAGCGGCCCGGCCGGCCGGAACAACGGGGCCGGCCGCTCGACACGGAGAACAAGAAAGGTCCCTCCCCAGGGAAACGCCGGTGTCAGCTCTGACACCGCGACGGATCCTACGGAGGGACCGGACCGCACAGAAGCGGTCCACCAGGTCAGTTCTTGCGGTGGCCGATCAGCCGCGGCTTCGCCTCCAGCCCGTCCAGCCCGTGCCAGGCCAGATTCACCAGATGAGCCGCCACCTCGGCCTTCTTCGGACGGCGCGTCTCCAGCCACCACTGGCCCGTCAGCGCCACCATGCCCACCAGCGCCTGCGCATACAGCGGCGCCAGCTTCGGATCGAACCCCCGGGCCTTGAACTCCAGCCCCAGAATGTCCTCCACCTGCGTGGCGATGTCACTGATCAGCGAGGCGAACGTGCCCGTCGACTGAGCCACCGGCGAATCCCGCACCAGGATCCGGAAACCGTCCGTATAGCTCTCGATGTAGTCGAGCAGCGCGAACGCCGCCTGCTCCAGCAGCTCCCGCGGATGCCCCGCCGTCAGCGCCCCGGTCACGCCCTCCAGCAGCTGCCGCATCTCGCGGTCCACCACGACCGCGTACAGGCCTTCCTTGCCGCCGAAGTGCTCGTACACCACCGGCTTGGACACCCCGGCCTTCGCCGCGATCTCCTCCACCGACGTGCCCTCGAAACCCTTCTCCGCGAACAGGGTGCGACCGATGTCGAGCAGTTGTTGGCGCCGCTCAGCGCCCGTCATCCGGACCCGGCGGCCACGCCGGGGCTTGTCGTTGCTGGGGTTGCTGCCGTCGATCGCCACGTCACCCATCATGCCGCGTTCGCGGCATTCTCCTTGCGCCGGGCATCCACCCGCGACGCCGACGGCCACCGCACGTCGGACGCCCAGCCCGCCAGCTCGAACCACCGGATCAGCCGCGCACTCGAATCGACCTGACCGCGCAGCACGCCGTGCCGCGCCGACGTCGGGTCCGCATGGTGCAGGTTGTGCCACGACTCGCCGCAGGACAGCACCGCCAGCCACCACACGTTGCCCGAACGGTCACGCGACTTGAAGGGACGCTTCCCCACCGCGTGACAGATCGAATTGATCGACCACGTCACGTGGTGCAGCAGCGCCACCCGCACCAGAGAACCCCAGAAGAACGCCGTGAACGCACCCCACCACGACATCGTCACCAGACCGCCCACCAGCGGCGGGATCGCCAGCGACAGGATCGTCCAGAACACGAAGTCACGCGAGATCCGCCGGATCGCCGGATCCTTGATCAGATCCGGCGCGTACTTCTGCTGATTCGTCTGCTCCTCGTCGAACAGCCAGCCGATGTGCGCCCACCACAGGCCCTTCAGCAGCGCCGGAACCGACTCGCCGAACCGCCACGGCGAATGCGGGTCACCCTCCGCATCCGAGAACTTGTGGTGCTTGCGGTGATCCGCAACCCACCGCACCAGCGGACCCTCCACAGCCATCGACCCCGCGATCGCCAGCGCGATCCGCAACGGCCGCTTCGCCTTGAACGACCCGTGCGTGAAGTACCGGTGGAAACCGATCGTGATCCCGTGACACGCCAGGAAGTACATGAACACCATCAGCCCGAGATCCAGCCAGCTCACCCCCCAGCCCCAGGCCAGCGGAACCGCCGCGAGCACCGCCACGAACGGCACCGTGATGAACAGGAGCAGCGCGATCTGTTCCACGGACCGCTTGCTCTCCCCGCCACGCGTGGCGGACTCAGGCGCCGGACCGGCGTCCTCCGGAAGGTCTTCGAGCACGTCGGGGCTGATGGTCATGGGGCGTCCCCTGAGGGTGAGAAGTCGGCAGCTGCCGTGGCTACGGGTGCGTAACCTACGGCAACGTAAGTATCCCAGCGCAGGGCCATCCGGCAAGGGGGACTCGACGACCACTCGACGACCGCCGTCCCACCACCCAAGACATGGCCCGGACCAGCGCCGACGCCACCTATCCTTGGTCCCGTCGGACAGCGCGGTCCGCACGGGCAGCCCGGGAGCTGCGCACACAGCGGCGGCCACCCCGCCGCACGCACCCCGGAAAGCCCACCTCCCAGTAGCGCTCGAACACTGCAAGGAGCCGCACCTGTGAGCAGTGCTGACCAGACCCCCGCCACCCAGGGCACCGCAGCCCCGGCCGACACCGCGAACGCAGAGCTGCGCGCGGACATCCGCCGCCTCGGGGACCTCCTCGGCGAAACCCTCGTACGCCAGGAAGGCCGGGAACTCCTCGACCTCGTCGAACGAGTCCGTGCCCTCACCCGCACCGACGGCGAAGCGGCCGCGGAACTCCTCGGCGACACCGACCTGGAGACCGCCGCCAAGCTCGTCCGCGCCTTCTCCACCTACTTCCACCTCGCCAACGTCACCGAACAGGTGCACCGAGGCCGGGAACTGCGCGCCCACCGCGCCGCAGAAGGCGGCCTCCTCGCCCGCACCGCCGACATGCTCAAGGACGCCGACCCCGAGCACCTGCGCGAGACCGTCAAGAACCTCAACGTCCGCCCGGTCTTCACCGCCCACCCCACCGAGGCAGCCCGCCGCAGCGTCCTCACCAAGCTGCGCCGCATCGCCGCCCTCCTCGAAGAGCCCGTCGCGGGCGGCGGCGACCGCCGCCGCCACGACCTGCGGCTCGCCGAGAACATCGACCTGATCTGGCAGACCGACGAACTCCGCGTCGTCCGGCCCGAGCCCGCCGACGAGGCCCGCAACGCCATCTACTACCTCGACGAACTCCACGCCGGCGCCGTCGGCGACGTCCTCGAGGACCTCGCCGCGGAACTCCAGCGCGTCGGCGTAGAGCTGCCCCCCGGCACCCGCCCCCTCACCTTCGGCACCTGGATCGGCGGCGACCGCGACGGCAACCCCAACGTCACCCCCGACGTCACCCGCGACGTCCTGATCCTCCAGCACGAGCACGGCATCACCGACGCCCTCGAACTGGTCGACTTCCTCCGCGGACTCCTCTCCAACTCCATCCGCTACGCGGGCGCCACCGAGGAACTCCTCACCTCCCTCCAGGCCGACCTGGAACGCCTCCCCGAGATCAGCCCCCGCTACAAGCGCCTCAACGCCGAAGAGCCCTACCGCCTCAAGGCCACCTGCATCCGGCAGAAGCTCGTCAACACCCGCGAGCGCCTCGCCAAGGGCACCCCCCACGAGGAAGGCCGCGACTACCTCGGCACCGCCGAGCTCCTCACCGACCTCACCCTCATCCAGACCTCCCTGCGCGAGCACCGCGGCGGCCTCTTCGCCGACGGCCGCATGGACCGCACCATCCGCACCCTCGCCGCCTTCGGCCTCCAGCTCGCCACCATGGACGTCCGCGAACACGCCGACGCCCACCACCACGCACTCGGCCAGCTCTTCGACCGCCTCGGCGAGGAATCCTGGCGCTACGCCGACATGCCCCGCGAATACCGGCAGAAGCTCCTCGCCAAGGAACTCCGCTCCCGCCGCCCCCTCGCACCCACCCCCGCACCCCTCGACGCCGCCGGCCAGAAGACCCTCGGCGTCTTCGGCACCGTCAAGGAAGCCTTCGAGAAGTTCGGCCCCGAAGTCATCGAGTCCTACATCATCTCGATGTGCCAGGGCGCCGACGACGTCTTCGCCGCCGCCCTCCTCGCCCGCGAAGCCGGCCTCATCGACCTCCACGCGGGCTGGGCCAAGATCGGCATCGTCCCCCTCCTGGAGACCACCGACGAGCTGCGCGCCGCCGACGTCATCCTCGACGAAATGCTCGCCGACCCCTCCTACCGGCGCCTCGTCTCCCTCCGCGGCGACGTCCAGGAGGTCATGCTCGGCTACTCCGACTCCTCCAAGTTCGGCGGCATCACCACCAGCCAGTGGGAGATCCACCGCGCCCAGCGCCGCCTGCGCGACGTCGCCCACCGCTACGGCGTACGCCTGCGCCTCTTCCACGGCCGCGGCGGCACCGTCGGCCGCGGCGGCGGCCCCTCCCACGACGCGATCCTCGCCCAGCCCTGGGGAACCCTCGAAGGCGAGATCAAGGTCACCGAGCAGGGCGAAGTCATCTCCGACAAGTACCTCGTCCCGTCCCTGGCCCGCGAAAACCTCGAACTGACCGTCGCCGCCACCCTGCAGGCCTCCGCCCTGCACACCGCGCCGCGCCAGTCCGTCGAGGCCCTCGCCCGCTGGGACTCCGCGATGGACATCGTCTCCGACGCCGCCCACTCCGCGTACCGCCGCCTCGTCGAGGACCCCGACCTGCCCGCGTACTTCTTCGCGGCCACCCCCGTCGACCAGCTCGCCGACCTCCACCTCGGCTCCCGGCCCTCCCGCCGCCCCGACTCCGGAGCCGGCCTCGACGGCCTGCGCGCCATCCCCTGGGTCTTCGGCTGGACCCAGTCCCGCCAGATCGTCCCCGGCTGGTTCGGCGTCGGCTCCGGCCTCAAGGCCGTGCGCGAAGCCGGCCACGAGGACGCCCTCACCGAAATGGGCGAGCGCTGGCACTTCTTCCGCAACTTCCTCTCCAACGTCGAAATGACGCTGGCCAAGACCGACCTGCGGATCGCCCGCCACTACGTCGACACCCTCGTTCCCGACGAGCTCAAGCACGTCTTCGCCACCATCGAAGCCGAACACGAGCTCACCGTCCGCGAAGTCCTGCGCATCACCGGCGGCGAGAAGCTCCTCGACTCACAGCCCGTCCTCCAGCAGACCTTCGCCGTCCGCGACGCCTACCTGGACCCCATCTCCTACCTCCAGGTCTCCCTGCTGGCCCGCCAGCGGGCCGCAGCAGCCCAGGGCGAAGACCCCGACCCGCTGCTCGCCCGCGCCCTGCTCCTCACCGTCAACGGCGTCGCCGCCGGCCTGCGCAACACCGGCTGACCCGCCCGTACACGGAAAGAGGGCCCCCGCACCGTGCCGGTGCGGGGGCCCTCTTTCCGTGCCTCCCCAGGCCTCAGGAGTTGTACGTCGACTGGGCGCGCTCCAGCCCGTCCAGGACCAGGCACTCCACCGCATCCGCCGACCGGTCCACGAACCAGTCCAGCTCCTTGCGCTCCGTCGACGAGAAGTCCTTCAGCACGAAGTCCGCCACCTGCATCCGGCCCGGCGGACGCCCGATCCCGCACCGCACCCGGTGGTAATCCGCACCCATCGACTTCGTCATCGACTTCAGGCCGTTGTGCCCGTTGTCCCCGCCGCCCAGCTTCAGCCGCAGCGTCGCGTAGTCGATGTCCAGCTCGTCGTGCACCGCGACGATGCGGTCCGTGGGCACCTTGTAGAAGTCCCGCAGCGCCGTCACCGGGCCGCCGGACAGGTTCATGTACGACATGGGCTTGGCCAGCACCACCCGGCGGTTCCCCGGACCCGGCGGACCGATCCGGCCCTCCACCACCTGGGCACGCGCCTTGTGCGCCTTGAACTTGCCGCGGATCCGGTCCGCCAGCAGGTCCACCACCATGAAACCGATGTTGTGGCGGTTGCCCGCGTACTCCGGTCCCGGATTCCCCAGCCCCACGATCAGCCAGGGCGCCGCGTCGTCCGACATGTCAGGCTCCTTAACAGGAACGACCGCCGTCCCGCTCCAGTGGAGCCGGACGGCGGTCGGTCAGCAACAAGAAGGGGAGGCTCAGGCCTCTTCGCCCTCGGCAGCCTCGGCGGCCGGCTCCTCGGCCTGCGGCGCCACGACCTGCAGAACCGGGGTCTCGGCGTCGACGGCCAGGGTGGTGCCCTTCGGCAGGACCAGGTCCTTGGCGTGGATGGCGGCACCGGCCTCGAGGCCCGCGATGGAGACGGTGACGGCCTCCGGGATGTGGGTGGCCTCGGCCTCGACCGTGATGGTCGTCAGCAGGGTCTCCAGCATGTTCGGGCCCGCGGCCAGCTCACCCTCGGTGTGAACCGGAACCTCGACCGTGACCTTCTCGCCCTTCTTGACGATCAGGAAGTCGACGTGCGTGATGACCGGCTTCAGGGGGTGACGCTGAACGGCCTTCGGGATGACCAGCTCGGTGCCGTCGCCCGCGATGTCCAGGGAGATCAGGACGTTCGGGGTCTTCAGCGCCATCATCAGACCGTGGGCCTCGACGTTGACGTGCTTCGGGTCCTGGCCGTGGCCGTAGATGACCGCGGGGGTCTGGGCGGCGCGACGGGCCTGACGGGCAGAGCCCTTGCCGAAGGTGGTGCGGGTCTCGGCGGAAAGCTTGACCTCGGACATGCTCACTCCTCGTGGGGTGACGGAAACGGACAGGGTCACCCGGCCACAGAACGGCCTGCTACGAAGAGCGCGTCGATAACGGACGGCCACAAAAAGACGTGGCCTCCCTCGCCGAGCAACTTCATGAGTTTACCCGGCCGGGAGGCCACAGCCCAAAACGATCTACACAGCAGCCGCTACGACTACTGCTGCTCCTCGAACAGCGAGGTCACCGAACCGTCCTCGAACACCTCGCGCACCGCACGAGCGATCATCGGCGCGATCGACAGCACCGTGATCTTGTCCAGCTCCAGGTCCGACGGATCCGGCAGCGTGTTCGTGAACACGAACTCGCTCACCTTCGAATTCTTCAGACGGTCCGCAGCCGGCCCCGACAGGATGCCGTGCGTCGCCGTCACGATCACGTCCTCGGCACCGTGCGCGAACAGCGCCTCGGCGGCGGCGCAGATCGTGCCACCCGTGTCGATCATGTCGTCGACCAGGACGCACACCCGGCCCCGGACCTCACCGACGACCTCGTGGACCGTCACCTGGTTGGCGACGTCCTTGTCACGGCGCTTGTGCACGATCGCCAGCGGCGCGTCCAGACGGTCACACCAGCGGTCCGCCACCCGCACACGGCCGGCGTCCGGAGACACCACCGTCAGCTTCGTACGGTCCACCTTGGCGCCCACGTAGTCCGCCAGCACGTTCAGTGCCGACAGGTGGTCCACCGGACCGTCGAAGAAGCCCTGGATCTGGTCCGTGTGCAGGTCCACCGTCAGGATCCGGTCCGCACCCGCCGTCTTCAGCAGGTCCGCCACCAGACGCGCCGAGATCGGCTCGCGGCCCTTGTGCTTCTTGTCCTGACGCGCGTACCCGTACGACGGGATGATCACCGTGATGGAGCGGGCCGACGCGCGCTTCAGCGCGTCGATCATGATGAGCTGCTCCATGATCCACTTGTTGATGGGAGCCGTGTGGCTCTGCATCAGGAAGCAGTCCGCGCCACGCGCCGACTCCTGGAAGCGGACGTAGATCTCACCGTTGGCGAAGTCGAAAGCCTTGGTCGGCACGAGACCGACACCCAGCTGGTGCGCGACCTCCTCGGCCAGCTCGGGGTGGGCGCGGCCGGAGAAGAGCATCAGCTTCTTCTCGCCGGTCGTCTTGATCCCGGTCACAGCACTGTCTCCTCAGACGTGTTGAAAGCTGCTCGCCCCCGTGCGCGTCCGTCCCGAGCACGGTGAGCCAGCCGAATTGCGTGCACCTATCACGGTACGCCGTCGACGGCGTACCCGTTTCCGGTCAGCCCTCGTCGGCAGCAGGCGCAGCCGCCGACTGAGCCGCCTGCGCGGCAGCACTTCCCGGACGCTTGCGGGCCACCCAGCCCTCGATATTCCGCTGCTGGCCACGGGCCACGGCCAGTGCACCCGCCGGCACGTCCTTCGTGATCACCGAGCCGGCCGCCGTGTACGCCCCGTCCCCGATGGTGACAGGCGCCACAAACATGTTGTCCGACCCTGTACGGCAGTGCGAGCCGACCGTCGTGTGGTGCTTGTGCTCGCCGTCGTAGTTCACGAACACGCTCGCCGCACCGATGTTGGTGTACTCGCCGATCGTCGCGTCGCCCACGTACGACAGGTGCGGCACCTTCGAGCCCTCACCCACCGTCGCGTTCTTCATCTCGACGTACGCACCGGCCTTCGACTTCGCACCCAGGTCCGTACCCGGCCGCAGATACGCGAACGGCCCCACGTTCGCCGCCGCACCGATCACCGCCCGGTCCGCCACCGTGTTGTCCACCCGCGCACCCGCACCCACGCGCGTGTCCTTCAGCCGCGTGTTCGGACCGACCTCGGCCCGCTCCGCGACATGGGTCGCACCCAGCAGCTGCGTACCCGGGTGCACCAGCGCGTCCTGCCCGAACGTCACCGTCACGTCCACGAACGTCGACGCCGGATCCACCACCGTCACGCCCGCGAGCATCGCCCGCTCCAGCAGCCGCGCATTCAGCAGCGCACGGGCCTCCGCCAGCTGCACCCGGTTGTTGATCCCCAGGATCTCCCGGTGGTCCCCGCCCACCGAAGCGCCCACCCGGTGCCCGGCCTCCCGCAGGATCCCCAGCACGTCGGTCAGGTACTCCTCGCCCTGGCTGTTGTCCGTACGGACCTTGCCCAGCGCATCGGCCAGCAGCGCACCGTCGAACGCGAACACCCCGGAGTTGATCTCACGGATCGCCCGCTGCGCGTCGGTGGCGTCCTTGTGCTCCACGATCGCCGTCACGGCGCCGCTCGCCTGGTCCCGCACGATGCGGCCGTACCCGGTGGAGTCCGGAACCTCGGCGGTGAGCACGGTGACGGCATTGCCGTCGGCGTCGTGCGTCGCGACCAGCTGCCGCAGGGTCTCGCCGGTCAGCAGCGGAGTGTCGCCGCAGACCACCACGACGGTCCCCTCGACGGTGCCGCCGAGCTCCTCGAGGGCCATGCGGACGGCGTGCCCGGTGCCGTTCTGCTCGTACTGGACGGCGGTACGGACCTCGGCGTCGACCTCGGCGAGGTGCGCCTGCACCTGCTCGCGGGCGTGCCCCACGACGACGACGAGGTGCTGCGGGTCCAGCTCGCGGGAGGCGGCTACGACGTGTCCGACGAGCGACCGCCCGCAGATCTCGTGCAGGACCTTGGGAGTGGCCGACTTCATGCGGGTGCCCTCACCCGCTGCGAGTACGACGACGGCTGCCGGGCGGTTGGCGCTCACGGGTGTGCCCTTCGGCTTCGGGGGTGGACCCGTGCAGGATACCGGGGCCTTTAGCGCCGTTAACGAGCGCGGGTCCCGACCGTGGAGGTCGGGACCCGCGTCGTACGTGCTCCCCTGCCAGGACTTGAACCCGGACTTAAGGTACCAAAAACCTCAGTGCTGCCGATTACACCACAGGGGATAGCAAAACCGACTGAATCGGGCATTCGCCTCTGTTGATCGAGTCGACGGCACCTACTATGCCGCACCAGGCCCCTTCGATGCGACGGTACAACTCGCAGCTCGCCGAAACGCGGACGATCGGGCAGCCGCGGTAGTCGGCGCCGGCGACGTCGGCGGATTCGTGAATGGATGCCCGGAACTGGATGCGCTCGGCATCGACGTCGAGCAGGTCGAGCCGTGCCGGGTGGACCTGGGTGACTCCCGGGTCGCTGTTGATGAACGCGACGCCCTCGTCCCGCCGGCAGGGCTTGCCCTTGCTTCCCTCCGCCCAGTAGGGGGGCGACGCCCGGGCAGGGTGACGGCCTGGGTGCGGAGGGCTTCGGAGTCGGCGTACTTGCTCACGAGGTGGGGGTCGTCCGGAATGCGGGATTCAGGTCTTGTTCGGTGGACGGTTCGGTCGGACGTGCGGATACCGCTGGTTTGCATGAATTCCGGTCGCGTTCGGGCTGGGGGGCGCCCGTAGGGTGGCGGTATGACCAGTACGGGGGATCGGCAGGGCGGGGTCATGCGGGACGGGCCTCTGTGGTGGGAGCGGCGGCGGAGTGCCGTGCTCGATGTGTCGCTCGGCGCGGTGTCCGCGATCGAGTGTGCGTTCGAAGGGGTGGCGTTCGCGGGGGAGGCGCGGCTGCCGGTGGCCCTGGGGGTGGTGTTCGGGCTGCTGGTGGGGGCGTCGCTGGTGCTGCGGCGCCGGTGGCCGGTGGCGGTGGTGCTGCTCGGGATCGCGGTGACGCCGGCGGCGATGGGGTTCCTGCTGTCGGTGGTGGCGCTGTACACGCTGGCGGCGTCGGAGGTGCCGCGGCGGATCACCGCGGTGCTGACGTCGATGTCGCTGGTGGGGACGTTCGTGGTGACGTACGTGCGCACGCAGGGGGACGTGGAGGCGGACCGCGCGTACGTGGTGGTCCTGAGCGTGTTCATGGCCGTGGCGCTGACCGCGCCGCCGGTGCTGCTGGGGCTGTACATCGGGGCGCGGCGGCGTCTGATGGAGAGCCTTCAGGAGCGGGCGGATTCGCTGGAGCGGGAGTTGTCGCTGCTGGCGGACCGGGCGGAGGAGCGGGCCGAGTGGGCGCGGCAGGAGGAGCGGACGCGGATCGCGCGGGAGATGCACGACGTGGTGGCGCACCGGGTGAGTCTGATGGTGGTGCATGCGGCGGCGCTGGAGGCGGTGGCGGCGCGGGATCCGGCGAAGGCGGTGCGCAATGCGGCGTTGGTGGGGGACATGGGCCGGCAGGCGCTGACCGAGTTGCGGGAGATGCTCGGGGTGTTGCGGGCGAGTGAGGTGAAGCAGCCGGTGCCGCAGGTGGTGGCGCTGGTGGGTGGTGGTGTGGCGGAGGACGGGCCGGCGCTGGCGGAGATCGAGGCGTTGGTGGGTCAGTCGCGGGCGGCGGGGATGGTGGTGGAGCTGGTGGTTCAGGGGGAGTCGCGGGCGTATCCGCCGGAGGTGGAGCAGACGGCGTTCCGGGTGGTGCAGGAGGCGCTGACGAATTGCCACAAGCATGCGCCGGGGGCGGAGGTCGTGGTGCGGCTGGGGCATCGCGAGGGGGAGGTGGCGATGCAGGTGGAGAACGGGCCGTCGGACGGGCAGGCGGCGGGTGCGGGGCTGCCGAGCGGGGGGAACGGCCTGGTGGGGATGCGGGAGCGGGTGCTGGGTCTGGGCGGGGTGTTCGTGTCGGGGCCGACGGATGCCGGGGGGTTCCGGGTGTCGGCGGTGTTGCCTGACCGTGCCGGGGCGGAGGCCTAGACGGGGGGTGCGGTGGTGAGGCGGGTCGGCTGGAGGCCGGTGAGGAGGGTGGTGAGGGCTTCGTCGATGCCTGCGCCGAGGTACCAGTCGCCGGTGTGGTCGATGGAGTAGACGCGGCCGGTGGCGTCGATGGCGAGGTGGGCGTGGCCGTCGGCTTCGATGCCGAGGGGGCAGACGGCGGTGTCGAGGGCGCGCCCGAGGTCGGCGAAGGTGCGGGCGAGGTGGAGGCCGGTGAGGGGGTCGAGCCGGAGGGGGGTGGGGGCGGTCTGGCGTCCGGGTCCGGCGGGGTGGACGGTGAGTCCGCCGAATTCGGCCCAGGCTTCGACGGCGGCGGGGAAGACGGTGTGGCGGTGTCCGGCGGGGGTGGTGTGGTCGCGGAGGGCGTCGGCCCAGTACTCGGCCTGCTTGATGTCCCAGCGGCCGGGTTGCCAGCCGGCGGTGCGCAGGGCGGTGTCCACGGAGACGGGGAAGCGGGTCGCCGAGGAGCGGTCGTACGAGGCGGAGGCGGAGGCGGCCATCGGGCGGGTCAGCCCTTCGTGTTGTCGTCGGGTGCGGTGAGGTCGACGGGGCGGACCCCGAAGTGGGCGAGGAGGGCGTCGCAGGATCGGCAGGGGGGTGCGTAGGTGCCGTGCTGGGGGTCGCCGTCTTCGCGGATGCGGCGTGCGGTGAGTTTGGCGTGGCGCAGGGAGCGGCGGGCCTCGCCGTGGGTGAGGGGCTTGCGGGAGGCGCGTTTGCTGCGGCCGGCTTCGGCGATGGTGAGGTGGCGGGAGAGCAGGATCGCTTCGGGACATCGGCCGGTGAAGCGTTCGCGCTGTCCGGTGGTGAGGGTGTCGAGGAAGTCCTGGACGAGCGGGTGCAGGGTGGGTGGGTGGTCGCCCTTGCCCGCGGTGCTGGTGAGGGTTTCGCCGCGGACGGAGAGGGCGGCGGCGACGGTGGGGAGGATGCCGTCCCGGCGGAAGCGGAGTACGGGTGCGCCGGTGCCGTCGGTGGCGCTCCAGCGCAGGCGTGGGTCGCCCGTGGTGTCGGCTTCGTGGGTGTTGCGTGTTGCCGTGTTGTGCATGGTGGTGCTTTCCCCTCCCGTGGCCCCCGCGGTGTTCCCGCCGTCGCGCACGCCCCCGTGCTGTTGGGACAGCCTGCCAAATGTGTCCGGGGGTGCGGAAGCGGGGTCGAATATTCGTATCAATTCGGATGTTCCCGGCCGCGGGGGAGGGGGTGGTGCACGGGGAGGCCGGTGCTCTTGCCGTACCGCTTAGGCTGTGCGGAACCAGCCAGATCCAGCAGGGGGCTACCGCCATGACGACAGGTCGGCTCGGGCAGCAGGCCGTGCCACCCAACGCCGCGTACTCCGGTCAGGTCGTGCAGTTTCCCGATCCGGTTCGCGCTGCCCGGCATCCGCGGGGTGTGCGGATCGACGGGAACGGCCATCCCGACTTCTCTCCGTATGTACGTGCCGCGGTGGAGATCGCCGAGCCTCCGGAGGGGTTCGGGGTCGACGAGCTGCGGCTGACGGACTACGTGTCCGCGAATGCGGCGATGCACGCCGCGGGGCACGAGCTGTGGGACACGGTTCCGGTGGTGGGGACGCCGCACGGGTGGACGTGGCACCATGCGGCCGGGTCGCGGCGGCTGGAGCTGGTGCCGGTCGAGGTGAAGGCGCTGCTGCGGCATCATGCCGGGCTGGTGACGACGCCGGTGGATCACGGCAAGCGGGGTACGCGGCCTTTGCAGGAGCGTCGTCCGGCGCATTTCGGGTTGCCGAAGAGCGTGGTCTCGGTGTCGGAGCAGCAGGTGCAGGGTGTCGAGGAGGATCTCGGCTACCGGCTGCCGGAGGCGTACCGGTCCTTCCTGAAGGTGGCGGGCGGCTGCGCGCCGGTGGGTGTGGCGCTGGACGCGGAGCTGGGGCTGCTGGTGGACCAGCCGTTCTTCACGGTCCGCGACCAGGCTGCGGTGAACGATCTGGTGTACGTCAACAAGTGTCTGCGGGATCACCTGACGAAGGACTACCTGTCCGTGGCTTTCGTGCAGGGCGGTCTGCTCGCGGTGAAGGTGCGCGGGGAGAACGTCGGTTCGGTGTGGTTCTGCCCGTACGACGATGCGCGGGATCAGGACGGCTGGACGGTGCAGGAGCGCGTGGAGCGGCTGCTGTTGCCGTGTGGTGCGGATTTCGACGGCTTCCTGGAGCGGCTGGCGGGCAGTCCGCCGGAGCTGGAGACGGTGGCCGGGCTGATGGTGGACGGCGGCTTCGCGCACGTCGTCCCGGTGGAGGGGTAGTTCCCGATGGTGACGTTCGCGCAGGCTCAGGAGCGCGCCGAGGAGTGGATCAACGGGGACGTGCCCGCGTACCAGCACCGTGAGGTGCGGGTGCGGGAGTTCGGGCTCGGTTTCGTGGTGTGGGCGGAGGACCGTCCGGCGGGTCCGGTGTCGGGTGGCGGCCGGCAGCGGCTGGTGATCGCGCGGGACAGTGGTGAGGTCACGCTGTGGCCGGGGTTGCCGGTGGGTGAGGTGATCCGCCGGTACGAGGAGGAGTACGGGGCCGAGCCGGTGGCGGGCGGGGATTCGTCCGTGCCGCCGCAGCGGATCGATTCCGAGCAGACGTCGTTCATGCTGAGTCCGCCGGAGTGGTTGCAGGAGGCGGCGGACCGGGCGGGTGTTCCGGGCGGCGGGCCGGCCGCGTCGGCTTCCGAACCCGCGTCGGCTTCCGAGTCCGTGCCTGCGCCCGTTCCCGTTGCGGATGCTGCGGCGGAGTACGAGCCGACGGCGTCGGACGGGGTGCCCGCGGGACAGACCCCGTGGGCCGGTACGGACACCAACACCGGGGCGGGGGCCGACGAGGGGTCGGTGCCGCTGCCGGCGACGGTGTTCGCGCCGCCGCTGTCGGGTGTGGACGTGGAGGAGGGACCGGCTTCGGGGGTGGCCCCGGAGGCGAAGACGACGCTGATGGCGGGCGGCAGCCAGCTGCCGCGGACGGTCGTGAATCCTGCGCTGGCGGGCGGGCTGCGGCCCGTGGACATCGCGGACGAGGAGACGAGCCGGGCGCCGGTGGGTCCGGGTGCGGGCGCCGGCGGTGACGAGGTGCACCACGCGGCCACGATGCTGGCGGGTCCGCCGGTGACGGGTGGTCCGGGCCGGCCTCCCGGTCCGCCCGCGCCGCCCGCTCCTCCGGGTCCGCCTGCTCCTCCCGGTCCGCCGGGTGCTCCGGGTGCGGGTGCCGTTCCGCCGCCGCCCGCTCCTCCGGGTCCTCCGGGTCCGCCCGCGCCTCCCGGTCCGCCCGGTGCTCCGGGTTCCGACGAGGTGCACCACGCGGCCACGATGCTGGCGGGTCCGCCGGTGACCGGTGGACCGGGCGGCCGTCCGCCTGCGCCTCCCGGTCCGCCCGGGGCGCCGGGCGGGGACGCGCACCATGCCGCGACCGTGCTGGCGGGTCCCCCCGTGCCGACGCCTCCGGGTCCGCCCGGTGCCCCCGGCGGGGACGTGCACCACGCTGCGACCATGCTGGCCGGGCCTCCCGTGACCGGCGGTCCGGGGCCCGGTGCGGTACCGGCGCCGCCCGGTCCGCCCGGAGCACCTCCGCAGCCGCAGGCGCCGCAGGCGTCCGGCGCGCCCACGGTCGGGCCCGGCTACCAGGCCGTGCTCCGCTACCGCGCGCCCGACGGCTCCGAGCAGCAGCTCATCCGACGCTCGGCGCCCGGCACCCCGCACCCGGAGTGGCAGATCCTGCACGAGCTGCGCGCCATGAACGTGCCGCCGCAGCAGGTGTTGGAGCTGCACACCGAGCTGGAGTCGTGCGAGCTGCCCGGCGGGTACTGCGCCCGGATGATCCGGGAGACCTGGCCGCAGGTGCGGATCACGAGCGTCGCGCCGTACGGCACGGACCACGCGGGCCGTCAGCAGGGCATGCGGCATCTGCTCACCCACCAGGGTGAGCTGCACCAGGTCGCGGACGGTCCGGCGCGTCCGGCTCCGGTGCGGGCTCCGCTGCCGCAGGTGCCGCTGCAGCCGGCCGTGCCGATGGAGGCCATCGGGCAGGAGCTCGCGGGCGCCTTCGGTCCGCAGGGCGTGTTCCGCTACGACCACCGGGCGGTGTCCCGGCAGGGTGTGCCGGAGGTCGTGGCGCACACCCTCGTGGTGGCGGGTCTGCCCGTGGACTTCGGTCCGTTCTTCTGGGCGCAGGCGGTTCCGGGGCAGCCGGTGCCTACGCTGGCGGAGCTGGCGGCGCAGCGCGGGGTGCAGGCGGCCTCGGACGCGGCGTCGTACCTGGTCGTCGGCAGTGACTTCGGCAAGGCGCTGTGCGTGCAGTACGGCACGGCGCACATCGTGGCGGTGCCGGTCGAGGGGGGTCCCGGCGGTGCGCCGGTGCCGCCGCAGTTCGTGAACTCGAGCCTGCCGCAGTTCGCGCGGTCGCTGGCGATGCTGGGTCACATGTGGCGGCTTCGGATGCATCTGACGCCGGAGCAGGCGGGCCGGTGGACGGTCGATTTCCAGGCGAATCTGGCCGGGTTCGACCCGGCGGCGCTGGCGTCGCCGGAGAACTGGTGGTCGGTGCTGCTGGAGCAGATGTGGGACGGCCTGCTGTAGGCCGACCGGGTGAGTGAAGCGGCCGGTGCGGGGACCGAAAAGGTCCCTGCACCGGCCGTTTCGCGTGTCCGGATTCCGGCTTCTGACAGCAAATGGCGCATCCTTGAGCGGAAGCTGTGGTTCGCGTCGGGTCGCGTTGTCCGCATTGTCTGCGTTATCTGCGTTGTCTGCGAAAGGGGCTCCCCAGAATGAGTGCAGCCGTGTCACCTCAGGGTTTCGCGACGGTTCGCGGTCGTGGTTACCGGACCGGGCAGGTGGACCGCCGGATCGCCGCCCTGTCGGCGAGCCGGGACGAGGCCTGGGAGCGGGCGGCGCGGCTGACGGTCCTGGCGAAGCGGATGGAGGCGGACGCGGAGCGCCTGCGGTCGGTCGTGGCGCAGCTCGCGCCGCAGTCGTACGACCTGCTCAGCGAGCGGGCGCGGCGGATCCTGGCGCTGGCGTCGGAGGAGGCCGAGGAGTTGGGGTTCGCGGCGCGCGGGGACGCGGCGGCGACCCTGTCGGCGGCGGAGGCGCACGCGGAGCGGGTGGCGGACCTGGCGCGGGCGGACGCGGAGGCGGTGCGGGAGCAGACCGAGGTGCGGGCGCGGCAGGCGCTGCTGCGGGCGCAGCGGGAGGCCGACGACACGCGTACGGCGGCCCGGCAGGATGCGGGGGACTGGCGGTCGGAGGCGCTGGGGGCGCTGAAGGAGACGCGGCGGCGTTCGGACGCGCTGCTGGCGGAGCAGGAGCGCGAGCACGCGGAGCGCTGGGAGGCGGCGGAGCGGGAGTACGCGGCGCGGGCGGCCGAGCAGGATGCGCACCATGCCGAGCTGGAGGTGTACGCGCAGGGGCTGCTGACGGAGGCGAAGCGGGAGTACGGGGCGGCCGAGGAGTCGGCGCGGCACGGCCAGGAGGACGCGGAGGCGCGGGGTGCGGAGCTGATCGCGCAGGCGCGGGTGCGGGAGGAGAGGATCGCCCGGGAGACGGAGCGGGTGCTGAGGGAGCACGCGGAGGCGCAGGAGGAGATGCGGGCGCACATGAGTCATGTGCGGTCGAGCCTGGCGGCTCTGACGGGGCGTGCGGCGCCGGCGGAGGGCTGAGCGCCCCGTCTCGCGCCGTCCGTCACCGGGTCTTGTGGAGGAAGCCGGCGACGAGGGGTGCCATGTCGGGGAGGTGTTCCTCCAGGGCGAAGTGGCCCGTGGGGAAGAGGTGCAGGTCCGCGTCGGGGAGGTCGCGCAGGTAGGCGTGGGCGCCGGGCGGGGTGAAGAAGGGGTCGCCCTCGCCCCACAGGATCAGAGCCGGCGGCCTGTGCGTGCGCAGCCAGGCCTGCCAGGCGGGGTAGCGGTCGACGTTGGAGCGGTAGTCGAGGGCGAGGTCGACCTGGGCGTCCTTGCGGCCGGGCAGGTCGAGGAAGTGCTGGTCGAGGACGAGGCTGTCGGGGGACACGAGCGCGGTGTCGGTGGTCCCGGTCTCGTACTGGAAGCGGGTGCCGTCGGGGGTGAGCAGCCCGAGGATGGTGTCGACGTGGCCGGGGACCTCGCGGCGCAGGGCGATGAACTCCCGCGCGGCGTCGGAGAGTCCGTCGTCGTAGGCGTTGGCGTTCTGCACGATGAGGCCGGCGATCCGCTCGGGGCGCCGTTCGGCGAGGCGGAAGCCGACGGGTCCGCCGAAGTCGAAGACGTACAGCGCGTAGCGGGTGAGGCCAAGGGCTTCGGTGAACCCTTCGGTGACGTCGGCGAGGCGGTCGAAGCTGTAGGTGAACCCCCGGGGGGCCTGGGTGTGGCCGAAGCCGGGGTAGTCGGGGGCGATGAGCCGGAACTCGCCGCCGAGGGCGTCCATGAGCCGGCGGAACTGGTGGGAGGCGGAGGGGAAGCCGTGCAGCAGGAGCAGGACGGGGGCGTCGGTGGGGCCGGTCTCGCGGTAGAAGACGCGGACGATGTCGCCGTCGACGGGGACGTCGACGTGACGGTGGGTGACGCGGGGAACGAACATCACATGCCTCCTGGTTGCTGTTAGGCATTAGCCTCCAGGATGATCTCCTAATGAGTCAAGTGCTCGATGTAGCATTAGTCGCATGGAGACGTCCTTCCCGCTGCTCGGCGAGCCCCTCGCCCTGGATCTCGTCAACACCCGCCCGCAGGGTGTGGATCTGATCGCGACCCCGCAGGGCCTGGCGGCCTGGCTGGCGGGGCAGGCCGGTCGCCTGCCGGCGCCGGCGGCGGTGGGTGCGGCCGAGGTGGCCGCCGTCCATGCCGTACGGGAGGCCGCCGCGGCGGCGATCGGGGCGGCCCGGCAGGGCGGGGAGCCGCCCGCGGCGGCCCTGTCGGTGCTGAACGGAGCGCTGGCGGGCGCGCCGGCCCGGCGGGAGCTGCGGTGGAGCGCCGAAGGGCCGCAGGCGGCGGAGGTGCGCGAGGGGTCGCAGGACCGGCGGCTGGCCGCGGCGCTGGCGGAGTCGGTCGCCGACCTGCTGCTCGATCCGCGGCTGGGGCAGGTCCGCGCTTGCGAGGGCCACGACTGCGTGCTGCTCTTCCTCCCGGCGCATCCCAGGCGCCGCTGGTGCGTGGCCTCGGTGTGCGGGAACCGGGCCCGCGTGGCCCGCTACTACGCCCGCCACAAAGACCAGTAGGGCCCGCCACAAGGACGAACGGGGATCGTCAGGGGCTCAGTGGGGCGTGCCGTTCACGTCCGTGACGCCCTGGTCCGCCGGGCCCTGGTCCGCGGCGGCTGGCTGGGCGGGTACGGCCGGGGCGGCGGGGGCGGCGGGGGCGGCCCGGTAGGTGTACGGGTCGCTGCGCAGGCCCTTCGCCGTCGCGACGACGACCGTGAACGGCGCCCGGTCGGTGTCGGGCCGGTCCACGGCCAGCACGCCGTGGTCGAGGGTGTGCGGCTGCTGCCTGCCGTCGACGAAGACGGTCACCGGGCCGTACGCGGGGTCGGGCTCGAAGCCGCCGCCCTCGATGACCGCCTTGCCGTGCTCGCGGCCGACCCGCGTGATCACCGGATGCGGTGGCGTGGCGGCCTTGTTCAGCAGGTACGCGGCGGCCGGGGCGCCGGTCAGGGCCCAGATCTCCTCCGGCAGGCGCGGCAGGCCCGCTCCCGGGTCGCGGAGGAAGAACAGCACGACGTACGCCATCGTCACCACGCTGAAGGCGACGTACTGGAGGTCGACGAGGTCCGTGCGGCCGCCGTCGTTCGCGATGAGCTCGCCGACCGGCAGCCGGTGCCGCGCGGCCCCGTGCCCGCCCGCAGTGCCCGTACCGCCCGGCCCGACTGCTGCCGCCGGCGCCCCGGGCTTGCCGGGCTTGACGAGGGTGCCGCTGCGCAGGCGGGCGCCGACGACCCCCTTGGCCCCGATGAGGGCGACGTACGGGCCGCCGAGCAGCGGGAGGTAGATCGTCGTCAGGGTGGACAGCGGGCCGTCCTTCCCGCGGAACCAGCCGATGCCGCCGCCCGCGGTCAGCCCGTACACCAGCAGGTACAGCAGCATCCAGACGAGGACCGCCGTCCAGACCAGCGCCAGGGCCTTGGAGGTGGACAGCCGCCCGTCGCGGCCGGTGATGGCCGACGGGTCGCGGCGCAGCCACGCGTACCCCACCGCAGCCGTCAGCAGCAGAGATCCGAGCGCAATCAGTGCAGGCATGTCCGTCCCCCCGTCGTCCCCTGTGCCAGTGGTATCGCGCAGTCAGGGGACATGACAAGGCCGGGTCCCCCGCCCCGCGGGCCACGGCCCCGGCGACGGCGCGCCGTTACCCGCGGTGCTCCGGCAGCACGGGGAAGCGGCGCGGTGCCAGGAACAGCAGCACCAGCAGGGCGGCGAGGGCGGCGGCCGCGGCGCCGAGGTAGACGTGGTCCACCGCCTCCGTGACCGCGGCGCGCAGGTAGTCGGCGGCCTTGGCGCTCAGGGACTCCGGGTGCTCCAGGGCCCGGGCGACCCCGTCGAGGTGGCCGGGCAGGCCCGGCACCGGCGCGTCGGCCAGCCGCGCGGCGATGGTGGCGTTGGCCACGGCGCCGAACACGGCCGCCCCCACGCTCTGGCCGACCTGTCGGCAGAACAGCACGGACGCGGTGGTGGTGCCCCGCTCGGCCCAGCCCACGGTCGACTGCACCCCGACGATCAGCGGCAACTGGCAGAGCCCGAGGGCCGCGCCGAGCGCCAGCATCAGCAGGGTGGGCTGCCACGGCTGCGCGGGGTGCGGGAGCAGCGGGAAGGACGCCAGGCACAGCAGGGCCAGGGAGACGCCGAGGATCGCGGTGTTGCGGAATCCGATGCGCCGGTAGACGTGCTGGCTCAGGGCCGCCGAGATCGGCCAGCTCAGGGTCATGGCGCCCATCACGAACCCGGCGGCCACCGGTTCGAGGCCGAGCGCCGACTGCGCGTACGTCGGCAGGAAGACCATCGGGGCGACCATCAGCAGCCCGAGCGCTCCCAGGGCCAGGTTCACGGCGGCGATGGTGCGCCGGCGCCACACCCAGCCCGGCAGGATCGGTTCTGCGGCGCGCCGCTCGACGTACACCACGAGCGCCGCGAGGAGGGCGGTGGCACCGAAGAGGCCCAGGGACGGCAGGGACAGCCAGGGCCACGCCACTCCGCCCTGCACCAGCGCGAACAGCAGCAGCCCGCCGCACGCGAACACGCTCAGCGCGCCCTGCCAGTCGACGGGCCCGCGCGGCCCGCGCTCGCGGACCGGCTCGCGCAGGTGGCGGGCCGTCAGCCACATGGCGAGCGCCCCGACCGGCAGGTTCACCAGGAAGATCCAGCGCCAGTCGGCGTACGTGGCGAGCAGTCCGCCCAGCGCCGGGCCCGCGATCGAGGACACGGCCCACACGGTCGACATCCGCGCCTGTATCCGGGGGCGTTCCCTGAGCGGGTACAGGTCGGCGGCCAGGGTCTGCACGGTGCCCTGGAGGGCGCCGCCGCCCAGCCCCTGGACGATCCGGAAGGCGATCAGGGCGGCCATGCTCCAGGCCGCGGCGCACAGCAGGGAGCCGACGAGGAAGAGCGCCGAGCCGAAGAGGAGCACGGGCTTGCGGCCGAAGGTGTCGGAGAGCTTCCCGTACACGGGCAGGGTGACGGTGACGGCGAGCAGGTAGCCGGAGAAGAGCCAGGAGAAGACGGAGAAGCCTCCGACGTCGCCGACGATCTGGGGGACGGCGGTGGCGACGACGGTGCCGTCGAGGGCCACCAGCGCCATGCCGAGCATCAGCGCGGCGACGACCGGGCGGCCGGGACCGCGGGCGGCGGGCCCGCCGCCCGCGGGGCGGTCACCGCCACCGGGTCCGCCGTCCGTACGGGCATCCGCACCCCGGCCGCGTGTGAACGGACCGCTCTCCCCTGTGGCCACCGAGATCCTTTCACTGTGCACGTAGTTGCCCGGAACACCTTCTCACCGCGGCCCGGACAGCGGTATCCCCCGGGGCCCCTCGTCCGAAGGGCGGACATCCCCTAGGGGGGACTCCGCATTTGGGCCCAGGGGCGGCTCGTCCCGGCGGAGGACGAGACGGGCGGCGCGGCGTCCTTAACTGGTTCCTACGGGGACACGGGGGGCCGATCCTCCGGGGGTGGGGCTAACCCCCGGAGGGATACGCCGCCGGGCACCAGGGTGCCCGGCACCCTCCCCGGCACAGACTTTCCGCAGACGGAAACGCGCAGACGCACCGAAGCACCGCCGCACCGCGGACACACCGCAGCACCGACGCTTCGCAGAGAACCGCAGACGAGCGCAGACGAACGCAGACGAACGCAGACGAACGCAGACGAACGAGGAGAAGAACCGTGACAACGGCTGTGACCATTCCCCGGCACGGGGGTACGGGCGGGCGGACGGCCGTCGCGGCGCGAGCGCGCCAGGTCGTCAAGGCGTACGGCTCCGGCGAGACCCGGGTCGTCGCGCTCGACCACGTGGACGTGGACATCGTCCGCGGCCAGTTCACCGCGATCATGGGCCCGTCGGGGTCCGGCAAGTCCACCCTGATGCACTGCCTCGCAGGGCTGGACACGGTCACCAGCGGTCAGATCCACCTCGACGAAACCGAGATCACCGGGCTGAAGGACAAGAAGCTCACCCAGCTGCGCCGCGACCGGATCGGCTTCATCTTCCAGGCGTTCAACCTCCTGCCGACGCTGAACGCCCTGGAGAACATCACGCTGCCGATGGACATCGCGGGCCGCAAGCCCGACGCCCAGTGGCTGAACCAGGTCGTGGAGACCGTCGGCCTGGCGGGACGCCTCAAGCACCGCCCCACCGAGCTTTCCGGCGGCCAGCAGCAGCGCGTCGCGGTGGCTCGCGCGCTCGCCGCCCGCCCCGAGATCATCTTCGGGGACGAGCCCACCGGAAACCTCGACTCCCGGGCCGGCGCCGAAGTCCTCGGCTTCCTGCGCCGCTCGGTCGACGAGCTGGGCCAGACCATCGTGATGGTCACGCACGACCCGGTCGCCGCCTCCTACGCCGACCGCGTGCTCTATCTCGCCGACGGCCGGATCGTCGACGAGATGTTCAACCCGACCGCCGACCAGGTGCTCGACCGGATGAAGGACTTCGACGCGCGCGGGCGGACGTCATGACCGTCCTCAAGACATCGATGCGCAACTTCCTCGCGCACAAGGGCCGCATGGCGCTCTCCGCCGTCGCCGTCCTGCTGTCCGTGGCCTTCGTCTGCGGCACCCTCGTGTTCACGGACACGATGAACACCACCTTCGACAAGCTCTTCGCCGTCACCTCCGCCGACGTCACCGTCAGCCCCAAGGCCGCGGAGGACGGCGACGAGAACCCGCAGCGCGGCAAGCCGGAGTCGCTGCCCGGCTCGCTCGTCGAGCAGGTCGGCAAGGCCGACGGCGTCCAGTCCGCCGAGGGCGTCGTCGTGTCGATGTCCGTCACGGTCGTCAACGCGAAGAACAAGAACATGGGCTCCACCACCGGCGCCCCGACCATCGCCGGCAACTGGACCCGCAACGAGCTCAAGTCGATGGAGATCACCTCCGGCCACGCCCCGCGCGGCCCCACCGAGGTCATGGTCGACGCCGACACCGCCGACAAGCACCACCTGAAGCTCGGCGACGAGCTGCGCACCGTCGCCATCACCGGCGACATCCGCGCGCGCATCTCCGGCATCGCCTCCTTCAAGGTGACCAACCCCGGCGCGGCCGTCGTCTACTTCGACACCGCGACCGCCCAGCGGGCCCTGCTCGGCGCCCCCGGCAGCTTCACCAACGTCAACGTCGTCGCGGAGAACGGCGTCAGCGACGAGCAGCTCAAGAAGAACCTCGCGGCCGAACTCGGCGGCACCTACAAGCTCCAGACGTCCAAGGAAGCCGCGGACGCCAACCGCAAGGACGTCGGCTCCTTCCTCGACGTCATGAAGTACGTGATGCTCGGCTTCGCCGGCATCGCCTTCCTCGTCGGCATCTTCCTCATCTTCAACACCTTCTCCATGCTGGTCGCCCAGCGGACCCGCGAGATCGGCCTGATGCGCGCCATCGGCGCCGGCCGCGAGCAGGTCAACCGCTCCGTCCTCGTCGAGGCACTGCTCCTCGGCGTCGTCGGCTCGGTCCTCGGTGTCGGCGCGGGAGTCGGCCTGGCCATCGGCCTCATGGAGCTCATGGGCAACCTGGGCATGAACCTCTCCACCGACGACCTCACCATCCTGTGGACCACCCCGGTCATCGGCATGTTCCTCGGCGTCGTCGTCACCGTCGTCGCCGCCTACATCCCGGCCCGCCGGGCCGGCAAGGTCTCCCCGATGGCCGCGCTGCGCGACTCCGGCAGCCCGATGGACCGCAAGGCCGGTACCGTACGCGCCGTCCTGGGCCTGGTGCTCACCGGCGTCGGCGGCGGTGCGCTGTACCTGGCCGGGACCGCGGACAAGGCGTCCACCGGCTCCCTCTGGCTCGGCCTCGGCGTGGTCCTGACCCTCATCGGATTCATCGTGATCGGCCCGCTGCTCGCGGGCGCCGTGGTCAAGGTCCTCTCCGGTGTGGTGCTGCGCCCCTTCGGCTCCGTCGGACGCCTCGCCGAGCGCAACGCCCTGCGCAACCCGCGCCGTACGGGCGCCACCGGCGCCGCGCTGATGATCGGCCTCGCACTGGTCGCCTGCCTGTCGGTGGTCGGCTCCTCGATGGTCGCCTCGGCCACCGAAGAGCTCGACCGGTCGGTCGGCGCGGACTTCATCGTCTCGTCGCAGACGGGCCAGCCCGTCATGCCGCAGGCCGAGCAGGCCGCCCGGAAGGTCGCCGGCCTCGCCCACGTGACCACCTACCGCGGCGTCGACGCCAAGGTCACCGCCCCCGACGGCAGCACCGTCAAGGAGGAGCTGAGCGTCACCGACCCGACGTACGTCGAGGACGTCCGCCGGGAGATGGTCGCGGGCAAGCTGTCGGACGCGTACGCCAAGGGCACCATCGGCATCGGCTCCCTCTACGCCGACGAGCACAAGGTCAAGCTCGGGGACCGGCTCACGGTCGCCTTCACCGGCGGCAAGACCGCGACGCTGAAGGTCGCCGCGATCGCCTCCGACGAAGGCAACCTCGACAAGGGCGTCATGTACGTCGGCCCCGCGACCACCGCTCAGTACGTGCCGGAGGACCGCCTGTCGCGGCCGTTCATGCTGCTGGCCAAGGCGCAGGACGGCAAGGCCGAGGCCGCGTACGCCGAGCTGAAGGACGCGCTCGCCGCCTACCCGCAGTACCGGGTGCTCGACCAGGCCGACTACAAGCAGGACCTCAAGGACCAGGTCGGCAGCCTGCTGAACATGGTCTACGGCCTGCTGGCCCTCGCGATCGTCGTCGCGGTGCTGGGCGTGGTGAACACCCTGGCCCTGTCGGTGGTCGAGCGGACCCGCGAGATCGGCCTGATGCGCGCCATCGGCCTCTCCCGCCGCCAGCTGCGCCGCATGATCCGCCTGGAGTCGGTGGTCATCGCCCTCTTCGGTGCCCTGCTCGGCCTCGGCCTGGGCATGGGCTGGGGTGCGACCGCGCAGAAGCTCCTGGCGCTGGAGGGCCTGAACGTCCTGGAGATCCCCTGGCCGACCATCCTCACGGTGTTCGTGGGCTCGGCCTTCGTGGGTCTGTTCGCCGCCCTGGTCCCGGCCTTCCGGGCGGGCCGGATGAACGTACTGAACGCGATCGCGACCGACTAGCCGACGGGGCCGGACCGGGGACTGCGGTCCGGGTCCGGTCCGGTCCGGGTCGTCCCGGTCCGGGTCGTCCCGGTCCGGGTCGTCCCGGTCCGGGTTCGGGGGAGAGCAGGGGGCGGGGGGGGGGGGGGGGGGGGGGGGGGGGGGGGGCCCCCTCCTCTTTTGGAAAGAAAACCAGCGTGGGATCTCAATCAGGGAGGAGAACGAAGTGAGGGAGATCTACA
>NZ_JBVJWO010000011.1:117708-119259 GCF_055602345.1 Streptomyces sp. NPDC037401 | reverse complement strand
GCCCGGTGCGCCGAGTGCGGCGCACCGGGCCCTGCTCAGTCCTGCCTCTTGAGGAGCACGTAGCCGTGGGCCGTACCGGCCGGGGCGAACCGGGCCCCGGGGTGCAGCTGCCGGGAGTACTCCAGCGGGTCGGGCACCCAGCCGGAGGAGTTGTCGAGGGCGATCCAGTCGGGGACCACGCCCTTGGTGCCGCCGATCCAGAAGACCTTGCAGCGGGAGGTGAGCCGGGCGATGGGGCCGACGTCGGCCTCGACGCTGTCGCCGTCCGGGATCCGCGCGAGCAGCGCCTCCACGGCCTCGACGCGCTCGCTCTTCTCGTACGTACGGCCCTCCGCGAGCGCGGCCAGGGGCATGGAGGGGGTCAGCGCGAGCGCCGCGGCCGCGACGGCCGTGGGCACCTGGAGGGCGTACGAGCGCAGCCAGGGGCGGGGGCTGCGGCGGGAGCTGTCGACGGCGTCGGCCAGGGCCAGCAGCACGATGGGCATCAGGACGGCGTTGTAGTGCCAGTCCGTGCCCCAGTAGTGGTCGTCGGCGGACAGCATGCGCCAGCCGAGGGTCGGGGCGGCGACCAGCAGCAGCGGCGAGCGCAGGGCGAGCAGCGCCGTGGTCGGGAGCAGGATCCACAGCAGGGTGCGGAACTTGGTCCCCAGGCCGTCCAGCGGGCCGGCGTCCTGGAGCTTGGTCCAGTAGTCGTAGTCGCCGCCGGTGTTGAAGGCGGGGATGAGGACCCGGAAGGTGAGCAGCGCGGCGACCAGCCCGAAGGCGGCCGCGGCCAGGGCCCAGCGCGCGGTTCGAGGATCGTTTCTCCAGGCGCGCAGGGCGACCACGAGCGCGAGGGCGGCGACGGTGACGCCGAGGTCCTCTTTCACCAGCACGAGCGGCAGCGCCCACAGCAGCGCGGCCCGGTGCCGCCGGGCGAGGAGCGCCTCCAGGGAGAAGGCCAGCAGGGGCACCGCGAAGCAGATCTCGTGGAAGTCGAAGTCGGCGGCGCGCTGGATGCCCCAGGACAACCCGTACGCGACACCCATCGCGAGCCCGCGGGACCGGCCGAGGAGGCGGCCGGCGGCGCGGGTGACGGGTATAGCGGCGAGCGCGAACAGGGCGGACTGGACGACGAGGAGGGTGACGGGGCTGGGGAAGAGCCGGTAGGCGGGGGCGATCAGGGCGGTCACCGGGCTGAAGTGGTCGCCGAGTATGTGCGTGCCCGGGCCCTTGAGGTCGGCGACGGGCGCCTGGAGGTGCGCGTAGGCCCGGATGGCCTGCTCGAAGATGCCGAGGTCCCAGGAGAGCGTCTCCATGCGGCGGTATCGGAGCACGCTGATGGCGCCGTACGCCGCGAAGAGCAGCGCGGCCAGCGCGTACGGGTCCCACTGCCGTGGCGCCCGGAGGGCCAGGCCGGCCCCCCGTGTCCACCGCTTCCCCCGCTGCCCGGGCAGCCGGACGGCACGGACCTGCGAACCAGGGACAGGGGGGGCGGCGGGAGGGGGGGGGGGGGGGGGGGGGGGTGGGGGGGGGGGGGGGGGGGGGGGGGGATGGGGGGGGGGAGGGGGT
>NZ_JBVJWO010000011.1:0-117698 GCF_055602345.1 Streptomyces sp. NPDC037401 | reverse complement strand
GGGCAGTCCGTTCGCCGCGTCCTCGGCCGCGCCCTCCGAACCGCCCGCCTGCGCGGTGCCCCCCCCCCCCCCCCCCCCCCCCCACCCCCCCACCCCCCCCCCCCCCCCCCCCCCCCCCCCCCCCGGGCCGCCGCCGGGTCGGGCGCGGGCGGGCCGGTGTCGGGGAGGGGCGGGGCCGGGGCGGGCCCCGTGGGGTGCTGGGCGGGCATGGGGTGGTCCTCGGGTCAGCCGGCCGACGGGGTCGGGGAGGTCAGGGGGAGCCCGGTGTCGGTGGGCGGAATGTACATGTCGGACGCCGAAGGGGAACCGTACGCCGAAGACGTCGCCGTGTGCTCGTTCGACGGGGGTGACGTGGGCAGCAGCGAGGAGTGGCCGGACTCCGACGGGGTCGCGGGCGACTCGCTCGGCGCGCTCGGCGCGGCGGGCGGCGGATCGGGCTGCGACCGCAGCGCCAGGCCGCCCAGCACCCCGCTCACGCCCAGCACGCACACGGCGCCCGCGGCCACCAGCGCGAGCCGGTACCGGCGGCGGCGCGAGCCGCGCTGTTCCACGTACGACACGTCCACGGGCACGGCCAGCCGCCCCGCGTCCTGAGCGGCGCGCTTGAGCGCCTCGGCCAGCGGGTCACGCATCGGGGGCCTCCTCCAGGCGGGGCCGGAGCGCGGCCCGGGCGCGGGACAGGTGCGTCTTGACGGTGCCGGCGGAGATGCCGGTCTCGGCGGCCACCTGCTCGACGGTGAGATCGCACACGTAGTGCAGGACGGCCACCCGCCGCTGCTTGTCGGGCAGCCGGCGCAGGGCGGAGACCAGGGCGACGGTGCCGGGGTCCGGCGAGGGAGCCGGGCCGGGCGCGCCGTGGCGCCGCCAGGCGTCCGCGGACCGCCCGCGCCGCCGCCACCGGCTGACGGCGAGCCGCCAGGCGACCGTACGGATCCACGCCTCGGGCCCGGCGTCCCGGCTGATCCGCGCCCGCCGGTCCCAGGCGCGCACGAAGGCCTCCTGGACCACGTCCTGCGCCTCGTGCAGGTCGCCGGTCATCAGATAGACCTGTCCCACCAGCTGTTTTGCGGAGTGAGCGTAGAACTCCTCGAACTCCTCGACGGTCAAAAGGGCTCCCGGTGGTGGACGGTCTCAGGGGGTATACGCCTGGCACCGCGATCCGGTTGACACCCCGCCGGAACATTTTTTCCCACCCGGCCACGACAAGGCCCCGCACAGCCGGGGGCGGTGCGGGGCGGAATGCGCGCGGGACGGCTCAGACGGCCAGCACGGGCACGTCGTACAGCGGGATGTACTTGTCGCGCGTCACCAGCGTGAGCCCCTCGGTCTGCGCCTGGGCGACCAGCATCCGGTCGAAGGGGTCGCGGTGGTGGGGCGGGAGCTGTCCCGCACGGACGCCGTGTTCGGCCTCGATGGAGAGCGACAGGAACTGGCTGTTCTTGGCTCGCTCCGCGATGTCTGCCGGAGCCTGGAGCTTGCCCGTTGCCTGCTTGACCGAGAGCTCCCAGGGCGTCACTGCGCTCACGTAGACCCAGCGCTCGCGGCCGAGCAGGTCGCGGGTCTCATCCGGCAGGTCGCCGTTGAGCCACCACAGGACGACGTGCGTGTCGAGCAGCATCTTCACTCGTCGACTCCGAACGCCTCGGCGAACCCATCGGGGAGCTCGTCGAAGTTGTCGGCGATCACGATCCGGCCCTCCAGGGAACCGTAATCCGTGCGCTGCACCTTGCCTGCCAGCGGGATCACTTTGGCGACCGGTTCGCCGGACTTGCTGATGATCACTTCCTCGCCGGTGGCGACCATTTCCAGGATCTTGGAGAAGTGAGTCTTCGCCTCGTGCACGTTGTACTGCCGGGCTGCTTCCATGGCGGCCTCTCACACATGAGTGGACTAAGCGCTGGACTTAGCGTAGTGGGAGCGGCTCCATGCCCGCCAGCTCCGTCGCTCTCCGGTGGGACGGCAATCCCTCGCGCGAGTGACCGACCCGCGCCGTAGGGTGGGAACCCCGGCCCGTTCCACGTGTCGGGTGCTTCGCGTTGTCCCTGCGCGAGGCGCTGTGTACGGACCACCCCCGGACGGAAAGCCTCCTCATGAGCCTGCACGGTCTGCTCGACGCCGTCATTCAGGACCCCGCGCTCGGGGAAGCCGTCAAGGCGGCCGCCGACGGCAACCGCATGCACGTCGACCTCGTCGGGCCGCCCTCCGCGCGGCCCTTCGCCGTCGCCGCGCTCGCCCGGCGGACCGAGCGCACGGTGCTGGCCGTCACCGCCACCGGGCGCGAGGCCGAGGACCTCGCCGCCGCCCTGCGCTCCCTGCTTCCCCCCGACGAGGTCGTGGACTACCCGTCCTGGGAGACCCTGCCGCACGAACGGCTCTCGCCCCGCAGCGACACCGTCGGCCGACGCCTGGCCGTGCTGCGCCGGCTCGCGCACCCCAGCAAGGACGACCCGGCCGCCGGCCCGGTCTCCGTGGTCGTCGCGCCGATCCGCTCCGTGCTCCAGCCGCAGGTCAAGGGGCTCGGAGACCTGGTTCCCGTCTCCCTGCGCCAGGGCCAGAGCGCCGACCTCGGCGAGATCACCGAGGCGCTCGCGGCCGCCGCGTACGCCCGGGTGGAGCTCGTCGAGAAGCGTGGCGAGTTCGCCGTGCGCGGCGGCATCCTCGACGTCTTCCCGCCCACCGAGGAGCACCCCCTCCGCATCGAGTTCTGGGGCGACGACGTCGAGGAGATCCGCTACTTCAAGGTCGCCGACCAGCGGTCGCTGGAGGTCGCCGAGCACGGCCTGTGGGCACCGCCGTGCCGGGAGCTGCTGCTGACCGCCCAGGTGCGGGAGCGGGCCGCGGCGCTCGCCGAGCAGCACCCCGAGCTCGGCGAACTGCTCGGCAAGATCGCCGAGGGGATCGCGGTCGAGGGCATGGAGTCCCTGGCCCCCGTCCTCGTCGACGACATGGAGCTGCTGCTCGACGTACTGCCCCGGGGCGCCATGGCCGTCGTCTGCGACCCCGAGCGCGTCCGCACCCGGGCCGCCGACCTCGTCGCCACCAGCCAGGAGTTCCTCCAGGCCTCGTGGGCGGCCACCGCGGGCGGCGGAGAGGCTCCCATCGACGTCGGCGCGGCCTCGCTGTGGGGCATCGCCGACGTCCGCGACCGCGCCCGCGAGCTCGGCCTGATGTGGTGGTCGGTGTCCCCCTTCGCCGCGGACGACGCGGACGCCGGCGACGACACCCTCAAGCTCGGCATGCACGCCGCCGAGGCCTACCGCGGCGACACCGCCCGCGCCCTGGCCGACACCAAGGGCTGGCTCGCGGACGGCTGGCGCACCGTCTACCTCACCGAGGGCCACGGCCCCGCCGCCCGCACCGTCGAGGTCCTCGGCGGCGAGGGCATCCCGGCCCGCCTGGAATCCTCCCTGACCACGATCGAGCCGTCCCTCGTCCACGTGGCCTGCGGCGCGCTCGACACCGGCTTCGTCGACGCCGGGCTCAAGCTCGCCGTGCTCACCGAGACCGACCTGACCGGGCAGCGCACCGCCACCAAGGACCTGGGCCGGATGCCGACCCGGCGCCGCAAGACCATCGACCCGCTCACCCTCGAAGTCGGCGACTACATCGTGCACGAGCAGCACGGCGTCGGCCGCTACATCGAGATGGTGCAGCGCACCGTGCAGGGCGCGACCCGCGAGTACCTGCTCGTCGAGTACGCACCCGCCAAGCGCGGCCAGCCCGGCGACCGCCTCTACATTCCCACCGACCAGCTGGAGCAGGTCACAAAGTACGTCGGCGGCGAGGCGCCCACCCTGCACCGGCTCGGCGGCGCCGACTGGACCAAGACCAAGGCGCGCGCGAAGAAGGCCGTCAAAGAGATCGCGGCCGACCTCATCAAGCTCTACAGCGCCCGGATGGCGGCCCCCGGCCACGTCTTCGGCCCGGACACCCCCTGGCAGCGCGAGCTGGAGGACGCCTTCCCGTACGCCGAGACGCCCGACCAGCTGACCACGATCGCCGAGGTCAAGGAAGACATGGAGAAGTCGGTCCCGATGGACCGGCTGATCTGCGGAGACGTCGGCTACGGCAAAACCGAGATTGCAGTGAGAGCGGCCTTCAAGGCCGTGCAGGACGGCAAGCAGGTCGCCGTCCTCGTCCCCACCACCCTCCTCGTCCAGCAGCACTACGGCACCTTCTCCGAGCGGTACGCCCAGTTCCCGGTCGTCACGAAGGCCCTGTCGCGGTTCCAGACCGACACCGAGGCCAAGGCCACCCTGGAAGGCCTCAAGGAGGGCTCGGTGGACGTCGTCATCGGCACCCACCGCCTCTTCTCCTCGGAGACCAAGTTCAAGGACCTGGGCCTGGTCATCGTCGACGAGGAGCAGCGCTTCGGCGTCGAGCACAAGGAGCAGCTGAAGAAGCTCCGCGCCAACGTCGACGTGCTGACCATGTCCGCCACCCCCATTCCCCGTACGCTCGAAATGGCCGTCACCGGCATCCGCGAGATGTCGACGATCACCACCCCGCCGGAGGAGCGGCACCCGGTGCTGACCTTCGTCGGCCCGTACGAGCAGAAGCAGATCGGCGCGGCCATCCGCCGCGAACTGCTCCGCGAGGGCCAGGTCTTCTACATCCACAACCGCGTCGAGTCCATCGACCGGGCGGCCGCCAAGCTGCGCGAGATCGTGCCGGAGGCGCGGATCGCGACCGCGCACGGGCAGATGTCGGAGACCGCCCTGGAACAGGTCGTCGTCGACTTCTGGGAGAAGAAGTTCGACGTGCTGGTGTCGACCACGATCGTGGAGTCCGGCATCGACATCTCCAACGCCAACACCCTGATCGTGGAGCGCGGCGACAACTTCGGCCTCTCGCAGCTCCACCAGCTGCGCGGCCGTGTCGGCCGTGGCCGCGAGCGCGGCTACGCATACTTCCTCTACCCGCCGGAGAAGCCGCTCACCGAGACCGCCCACGAGCGGCTCGCGACGATCGCCCAGCACACCGAGATGGGCGCGGGCATGTACGTGGCCATGAAGGACCTGGAGATCCGCGGCGCGGGCAACCTGCTCGGCGGAGAGCAGTCCGGCCACATCGCGGGCGTCGGCTTCGACCTGTACGTACGGATGGTCGGCGAGGCCGTCGCCGACTACCGGGCCTCCCTGGAAGGCGCGGTGGAGGAGGAGCCGCCGCTCGAGGTCAAGATCGAGCTTCCGGTCGACGCGCACGTCCCGCACGACTACGCACCGGGCGAGCGGCTGCGCCTCCAGGCGTACCGGTCCATCGCCGCCGCCAACTCCGAGGACGACATCAGGGCGGTCCGCGAGGAACTGACCGACCGCTACGGCAAGCTGCCGGAGCCGGTGGAGAACCTGCTGCTGGTGGCCGGGCTGCGGATGCTGGCGCGGGCCTGCGGGGTCGGCGACATCACCCTCCAGGGGCCGAACATCCGCTTCGGCCCGGTGGAGCTGCGGGAGTCGCAGGAGCTGCGCCTCAAGCGGCTCTACCCGGGCGCGGTCCTCAAGCCGGCGACCTCTCAGGTGCTGATCCCGCGTCCGAAGACCGGCAAGATCGGCGGAAAGCCGCTGGTCGGCCGGGAACTGCTCGCCTGGACCGGGGAGTTCCTCACCACGATCCTCGGTTCGTAGCGTTCGTAGCGTTCGTAGCGCTCGTAGCGCTCGTACGCGGGGAGCGGCGGACGGTGTCTAGGATCGGGCCCCATGCGCCGTCTCCCCGCCTCCGCCGCCCTGTTGCTCGCCTGCACCCTCGTGCTGACCGGATGCACGCAGCCGGAAGGGTCCGGGCCGGGGGCCTCGGGCGGCCCGGGAGCCGGTGCCGGGCGCGGCGGCGAAGGCGGCAGGGCACTGCCCGCCGTCGGCGCCCTGACCGTCAAGGGCCGGGCGCCCAGGACGGGGTACGAGCGCGAGCAGTTCGGCCGCGCCTGGCTGGACACGGACGGAAACGGCTGCGGGACCCGCGAGGACATCCTCCGGCGGGACCTGACGGACACCCGGTTCAAGGACGGCGGCCGCTGCAAGGTGGCCTCGGGGGTCCTGGAGCGCGACCCGTACACCGGCAAGCGGCTGGAGTTCCGGCGCGGGCGCACCGGCATAGACGTCGACCACGTGGTCGCCCTGTCGGACGCCTGGCAGAAGGGCGCGCAGAAGTGGGACCGCCGCAAGCGGATCGCCTTCGCCAACGACCCGCTGAACCTGCTGGCCGTGGACTCCTCGGCCAACCGCCGCAAGGGCGACGGCGATGCGGCGACCTGGCTGCCCGCCGACCGGCAGTACCGCTGTGCGTACGTCGCCGCGCAGGTCGCGGTGAAGCGGAAGTACGGGCTGTGGGTCACCCGCGGGGAGCGCGACGCGATGGAGCGCGTCCTCGGCCGCTGCCCCGAACAGGCCCTGCCCGCGGGCGGGAACCCGACCGAGGCCCCGGCCCGCGTCAGCCGCTGACCGCGTCAGCCGCAGGGTCAGGCGGTCTTGCCGCCGCGACGCAGCTTGTCGGCGTCGACGACGTCCGTGTCTGCGGGCGGGGCGACGTTCACGGGCTTGTCGTAGTCGGAGAAGGTGAGCTCCCCCGGGTCCTTCTCGCCGGTCTTGGTCGCCCGCAGCAGGTACGGCTCGCCCCGGGTGGCGACGTAGTACGTCTCCAGCCCGCCGGGGGAGGCCGTGGTCACGGTCATCGCCGGCCGGCCGGCCACCGCGGTCAGGCCGCCCTTGCGCGCCACCGGGCTGCTCTTGCCGAAGGAGGCGAGCAGTTTGTCGAGGTCGCACATCTGCGCCGACTGCCGGGCCTCGGCGCTGCTCGACCGCATCTTCAGCCAGCGGTCGGCCAGCATGGCGACGACGGCGTCCACCTGGTCCGCGGGCGCGTTGCCTGCCTGGGAGCGGTAGAGCTTCTCGTCGCCCTTGTAATAGAGGAAGTCGGCCGACTTGATGATCTCGGCCTTGCCCGTGCCGCCGATTTCGACGGTGCCGGCGCACTCGCCGCGGGTGTTGAGGGCGAGGTTCATCCTCATGTCCTTGCCCCCGGTGCGGACGTTGCCCGCGATCCGCAGGGAATCCGCACGCTTGGTGGCGGCGTAGGCCTTCTCGTGGATCTCGGGACCGGAGAGGCCTGCGAAGGGCTCCGCCGGCCTCGCGGGCGCCGAGGAAGCGGGCGCGGGCTTCTCCGAGCCGGCGGCCTTGGCAGCCTTGGCGGCCTTGGCGGCCTTGTCGTCCTGTGACCCGCTCGAGCCGGTGCAGGACGTGAGCCCGGCCAGCGCGGCGGCGGCGAGTGCGGCCGCGGTCAGCGTGCGGATGCGCATGTGGATCCCCCCTGTGCAACTGCGGTGTGCCCGCAAGGGCCGACACTAGCCGACCCCCCGGACAAGCCCCCGGGGCCGACGTGCCGTCAGGCTGCCGTTCCCCTGGGACCGTTCTGCCCGGTCGCGCGGCCGGTGAAGCCGCCCTCCCCTCGCGGGGCGGCTGCACCGGCCGGCGCGGTCCGTGCAGGTCCGGCTTCAGCCGAGCTTGGACATGTCGACGACGTCCTTGTCGGCGGGCGGGGTGACGTTCACCGGCCGGTCGAATCCGGAGAAGGCCAGCTCGCCCGGGTCGGTGCCGTCCTTCTGGGAGGCCTTGATCAGGTACGGCTCGCCCTTCGCGGCCACGTAGAGCGTGCCGGTGCCGCCGTCGACGGGCACGGTCAGGGGGATGGCCTGCTGCCCGTCGACCGTGGTCGGCGCGCCCTTGCGGGCGGTGCTGGACCCGTCCTCGAACTCCTTGAGCAGCTCGTCCAGGTCGCAGATCCCGGTGAAGTCCTTGGCGTCCGGGGAGGTGGCCGGGGTCTTCATCCAGCGGTCGGCGAGCATCTCGACCACCGCGTCCGTCTGCTCCTTGGGCTCGCCCTTGGAAGCGGCGCGGTAGAAGGCCTCGTCGGCCTTCACGTAGACGTTCGCGGTCGACTTGATCAGCTCGAAGCCGCCCTCGCCCGCCGTGCGCATGCTGCCCTTGCACTCGTCCTTGGTGCTCAGGGACAGGTCGACGGTCATGGCCTTGCCGTCCTCGGTGACCTTGCCCTTGACGGTCAGCGAGGACGCCTTGCGGGTGGCGGCCAGGGACTTGTCGAGCAGCTGAGGACCGGTCAGGTCCGCGTGCGGGGTGCTCTGTGCGGCGGGCTTGGCGGCCGTCTTGCCGCCGGGCTTGCCCGCCGCGGACTCGGAGCCGGAGGTGCCGCAGGCGGTGAGCCCGAGGAGGGCGGCGGAGGCCAGAGCGGTGGCGGCGAGGGTGGTGGTGCGCATCGGGGAGCTCCCTGCGGTGCAGTGGGGTGAGCGGACGCTTCGGTGTGACGATGGCAATCACAACAGATCCTGTGAACCGAGTCAACGCGGTTCACAGGAAATCTTCGATTCACGCCGTGAAGGGGTCTGGTAGGTGTGTACGGGTATGCTCGGCGGCACGCAGCGGGACGCCTGACCAGCCTGACCAGGGGAGCGAGACAGTGCCGGAGAACACCGCAGAGGTGACCGCAGCCGAAATCGCACGGCTCGCCGGCGTCGGCCGGGCGGCCGTCAGCAACTGGCGCCGCCGGCACACCGACTTCCCCAAGCCCGTCGGCGGCACCGAGACCAGCCCCTCCTTCGCCCTGCCCGAGGTCGAGCAGTGGCTGCGCGACCAGGGCAAGCTGGCCGAGGTCCCGCTCCGCGAACGCGTCTGGCAGCAGCTCTCCGGACACCCCGCCGGCGCGGTCCCCGCCCTCGTCCACGCGGGCTGCGCGCTCCTCGTCGTACGCGACCGCCCCACCGACTGGCTGGAGCTGGCCGCGGTCTCCGACGCGCTGCTGGCCGACCGGCTGCGGCCGGTGCTCGGCCAGGTGCTCACCGCCCGCTTCGGCGACGCGCCCCCGGTCCGCGCGGACGGCATCGGACCGGCTTCCGCCCCCCTGATGCGCGCCGCCGCCGAGCTGGCCGCCGAACTCGGCGCCCGCCAGGCCTTCGAGTTCCTGCTCGGCCGCCACCTCGACGCCAACCCGCGGCAGTACACGCTCACCCCGCCCGGCCCCGCCGAGCTGATGGCCGCACTCGCCTCCTCGTCCGCGTCCTCCGCCGCCTCCTCCGGCTCCACCGCAGCGGCGGGCGCCGCACCCTTCTCCGTCCTCGACCCGGCCTGCGGAACCGGCACCCTGCTGCGCGCCGTCCCCCGGGCCACCGCCCTGTACGGCCAGGACGCCCACCCCGAACTGGCCGCCCTCACCGCCCTGCGCCTGGCCCTCGCCGGAGACGCCACGGTCCGCACCGCCGCCGCCGACAGCCTGCGAGCCGACGCCTTCGCCGGGACGGCCGCCGACGTCGTGCTCTGCCACCCGCCGTTCAACGAACGCAACTGGGGCCACGACGAACTGGCCTACGACCCCCGCTGGGAGTACGGCTTCCCCGCCCGCACCGAGTCCGAGCTCGCCTGGGTGCAGCACGCCCTCGCCCGGCTCCGCGACGGCGGCACCGCCGTCCTGCTGATGCCCCCCGCCGTCGCCGCCCGCCGCTCCGGCCGCCGCATCCGCGCCGACCTGCTGCGCCGCGGCGCACTGCGCGCCGTGATCGCCCTGCCCGCCGGCGCAGCGCCCCCGTACGGCATCCCGCTGCACCTGTGGGTGCTGCGCAGGCCCGCGCCCGCCGCCGCACCCGCACCCGAACTGCTCCTGGTGGACACCGCCGAGCTCGGCTCCGACGGGCGGGCCGCCGCCGACGGCCGCGACAAGGGCTCCTGGCCCGCCGTCCACCGCGCCGTGACCGAGGCCTGGGCCGCCTTCGACCGCACCGGCACCGCCGAGCAGGTCCCCGGCGTCAGCCGCTCCGTGCCCGTCATCGAGCTCCTCGACGACGACGTCGACCTGACTCCGGCCCGCTACCTCCCGCCGCCCGCCGCGGGCGGCGGCCCCGCCGGACTGGCCGCCGTCCGCGAACGCCTCGACGCGACCCTGCTGCTGGCCACCCGCCTCGCCCCGCCCGCCGCCGACGCCGCGGGCGCCCCCGCCGACGCGGTCCGCCGGACCGCCACCACCCTCGGCGAACTCGCCCGCGCGGGCGCCCTGGTCCTGCGCTCGGCCGGTGCCGCCGACGAGCCGGTGCTCACCGCGCCCGGAGACGTGGTCGTCCCCGTCGTCGGCGCCACCTCCGTCGCCCGGGTCGTCGACGAGTCCACCGCCGGCGAGCCCCTCGGCCGCGGCCTCCAGTTGCTGCGCCCCGACCCGGCCGCGCTCGACCCGTGGTTCCTCGCCGGCTTCCTGCGCGGCACCGCCAACAACCGTCAGGCCAGCAGCTACGCCTCCACCGCCACCCGGCTCGACGTGCGCCGGCTCCAGCTCCCCCGGCTCCCGCTCGCCGACCAGCAGCTGTACGGTGAACGCTTCCGCGCCCTCGCCGAGTTCGAAGAAGCACTGCGGCTGGCCGGCCGGCTCGGAGAGCAGCTGGTCCAAGGGCTCTACGACGGTCTGACCGACGGCACCATCCCCGCCTGATCGGTTCAACAACGGTTCGGTACAACCCGGAGCCGCTTGTCCGCGTCGGTGTATACCCTCGGTCCGTCGACCGACCACACATCCGCACTCGTCAGGAGCAGCAATGCACGGCCAAGGCTATGCACCCCCTCAGCCGGGGCGCCCCGCCGGCAGCACTCTGGCCGCGCTGCGCGCCCTCTTCGCAGGGCTGACCCTGCTCAGCTGCGGGTTCCTCGGCTGGGTGCCGATGCTGCGGCTGGCGATCGTCACCCGCAGAGCACTGCACTGGGCGCTGTTCTGCCTGGTCATCGCGCTGAACATCGGCCTGCTCGTGTTCGCGGGCGTCGCCGTCCCCGAGGACGAGAACGCCGAGCTGAGCGACTCCGCCGCCGCGGTCATCCTCGTCTGGCTGCTCGTCAACACCGTGGGCGTCCTGACGTACTACTTCTACGCCGAGCTGCGGCACTTCGAGAAGCTGGACACGGCCGCGGACGGCCCGGTCCGGCAGCCCGCAGTCCCGCCGATGCCGCCCGTCGGCTACGGCTACCCGCCGGTCCCGCAGCAGGCGCCGCCGCACCACACCCCCGCTCCGCAGCCGCCGCACCACACCCCGGCCCCGCAGCAGCCGCCCCACCACACCCCGGTTCCGCAGCCGCCCGCCCCCCAGCCGCCCCAGCGCATCGGCCAGGTCCGCGCCGAACTGGACGAGCTGAGCGAGCTGCTGCGCCGCCAGGAGCGCGACCAGTGAGCGGACGCGTCATCGCGGACCGGTACCAGCTCGCCACCCTGCTCGGCCAGGGCGGCATGGGACAGGTCTGGACGGCGTACGACCAGCGGCTGGACCGCCGCGTCGCGGTCAAACTGCTGCGCCCCGACAAGGTCACCGGCCCGGTGGGCTCCACGGCCGCCGAGGAGATGCGCCGCCGCTTCGTCCGCGAGTGCCGGGTCACCGCCCAGGTCGACCACCCCGGACTGGTCACCGTCCACGACGCGGGCAGCGACACCGACGACCTCTACCTCGTGATGCAGTACGTCGAGGGCTCCGACCTCGCCGACCACATCGCCGAGCACGACCCGTACCCCTGGCCGTGGGCGGTCTCCGTCGCGGCGCAGCTGTGCGCGGTGCTCTCCGCCGTCCACGCGGTGCCGATCGTGCACCGCGACCTCAAGCCGCGCAACGTCATGGTCCGCCCCGACGGCTCGGTCGTCGTGCTCGACCTCGGCGTGGCCTCCGTCATGGACTCCGACACCACCCGCCTCACCCACACCGGCTCGCCCATCGGCAGCCCCGCCTACATGGCCCCCGAGCAGGCGATGGGCGGCGCCGTCGGCCCGTACACCGACCTCTACGCCCTCGGCGTCCTGCTCCACGAGCTGCTCAGCGGCGGGGTGCCGTTCGCCGGATCCACCGCGCTGGGCGTCCTGCACCGCCACCTGTACGAGCCCCCGCTGCCGGTCCGCCAGCTGCGCCCCGAGGTGCCGCACCAGCTGGAGGCGCTGGTGCTGCGGCTGCTCGCCAAGGACCCGCAGCACCGGCCCGGCTCCGCCCAGGAGGTCTACGAGGCCCTGGCCCCGCTGCTGCCCACCCGGGCCACGCCCGCCTCCGGGCCGCTCGACCCCACCCGGCCGTTCGTCCGCCCGCACGCCCCCTGGCCGGACCGGGCGGCGGCGCCCGCGGACAACCCCGTGCGGCAGCAGACGCCGGTGCCCGGCCGCCCCGACATCGCCGGGGCCGTGGACCAGGTCAAGCGGCTCCTCGACGAGGGCCGGCTCACCCAGGCCGTGGACATCCTCGGCGGGATCCTGCCGGGCGCCGCCGCCGAGCACGGCGAGAAGTCCCCCGTGGTCCGCTCCCTGCGCAAGCAGTACGCCGCCACGCTGATGGACGACGGCCAGTACCGGCGCGCCCTGCCCGAGCTGCGCCGCCTCGCCGACGAGTACGCCCGGGACTCCGGCGCCGGCGACCCGCAGTCCCTGCGCTTCCGCTACGACGTCGCCCAGTGCCTGGAGCAGCTCGGCGAGCCCGCGGCCGCGCTGGCCGAGTACCGCTCGCTGCTGCCGTACTTCGAGAACCAGTACGCCAACGACGACCGGGAACTGCCCCTCGAAGTGCGCCGCCGCATCGGTCAGTTGCTGCTCGCCCTCGGGGACCGGGCGGGCGCCCGCGACACGCTCGCCCGGCTGCTGTTCGACGCCGAGCGGCTGCACGGTCCGCACCACCCCTTCACCGGCGAGATCCGGCGCACCCTGCACTGGCTGGGGCAGGTCCACGGCTGAGCCGGGGCCGGGCGCGGGCCCGGGGCAGGACCAGGGCGCGGCTGATCGGGCGGCGCACCCGGATCCGCGGCGAATCGTTGGTCGAATCGGTGGCCCAGGCCACCCCGACTGCATACCATCGATCACCGCAAGGCCTTGTGCACCAAAGCACAATCCTTTAGCCGGGAGGCTCCTTTGCACCGTCGCACTGCGCTCTCCGTCTCCGCCGCCCTGCTCGCCGCGGCCCCCCTGCTGGCCGCCTGCTCGGGCGAGGCCCGCCCCGGCACCGCAGCCGTCGTCGGCGGTGAACGCATCACGATCTCGGCCCTCCAGGCCCAGATGAAGGACGTGCGCGACGCCCAGAACCGCTCTCCCGACGCCGCGCAGCTCATCTCGGACACCGCCGGTCTGGAGAAGTACAAGCTCAACTCGATGATCCAGAGCAAGGTGCTCGACCGGACCGCGCAGAACGCCGGGATCGAGATCACCACCGCGGACCTGGAGGCGGCCCGCAAGGAGCGGATCGCGCAATCCGGCGGGACGGAGCAGTTCGAGGCCCTGGCGCTGCAGAAGGGCGGCCTCGCCCCGGACCAGATCGACCGGGCCATCCGCGACCAGCTGATCCTGGCCCGCCTCAACGAGAAGTACGGCGAGGGCAAGATCGCCGCTCCGGCCGCGGCCGCGGCCAAGGAGCTCGGCGTCGAGGTCAACCCGCGCTACGGCTCCTGGGACGCCTCCCAGCTCACCGTGGGCCCCGCGACCACGCCGTGGATCCGCCAGGTCACCAAGCCCCAGCAGGAGCCGGAGGTACCCGTGGCGGGATGACCCGGGGCCCGGAGGTAGGTTCGAAGCGTGACTGCTTCTGATCCCGCCGCCCCCTCGGCCGCCACCGGCCGCATCGTCCTGCTGACCACCAGCCACCGGGTCGCCGCCGGCCTGCTGTCCTGGCAGGCCTGGCAGACCCTGCGCGCCGCGGACCGCGTGCTGTGCGCCGACCCAGGCCACCCGCAGCTGCCGTACCTGCGCGAGGCGGGCATCGCCGTCGCACACGAGCTCCTGGACGCCCGGGAGCTCGTCGAGGCGTGTGCCGGCGGGCACACCGTGGTGGTCGTCCAGAGCGGCGAGGGCGACCGGCGGCTCACGGACGGGCTGGCCCGGATGGCCGGCTCGGGCCGCCAGAGCATGCCGGACCTGGAGCTGCTGCCCGGCTCGTACGACCTGCCCGGCGCCCGGCTGCTCGACCTGGTCCAGGTCATGGACCGGATCCGGCGCGAGTGCCCCTGGTCCTCCCGCCAGAGCCACGAGGACCTGGCCAAGTACGGGATCGAGGAGGCGTACGAGCTCGTCGAGGCGATCGAGGACGGGGACCGCGAGGCGCTGCGCGAAGAGCTGGGCGACGTACTGCTCCAGGTGGTCTTCCACGCGCGGATCGCGGAGGAGGCCGGCGAAGACGAGGAGCGGTTCTCGATCGACGACGTGGCCGGGACGATCGTGGAGAAGCTCGTACACCGCCATCCGCACGTCTTCGGCGACGCCAGCGCCGAGACGCCGGAGGAGGTCAAGGCCCACTGGACGCGCACCAAAGCGGTCGAGAAGCAGCGCGATTCGGTGACCGAGGGGATCCCGCTGGGGCAGCCGGCGCTCGCGCTCGCGGCGAAGCTGGCGGGCCGGGTCCGCTCGGGTGCCGTGGACGTGCCGCTGCCCGAGGGGGAGGGCATCGGGTACGAACTGCTGGCGCTGGCGGCGCGCGCCGAGGCGCAGGGGGTGGATCCGGAGACCGCGCTGCGCGCGGCGGCCCGGGTGTACCGGGACGCGATCCGTGCCGCCGAGGGCGTCGGCGGGCAGGCGTCGGCCTAGGGAGACCTAGCGGTCGCGCCGGGGATCGCGCGGGGCGCGGCCCGAGGGGTTGTGCCAGTGCGGTGCGGGCCGGTCGAGGAACCACTCGCCGAAGCCCAGTGGCCGGGTCCGCGTCGAGCCGGTGGCCGGTACGGAGTCGTAGAACGTCCGGCCGGGGTCCGCGCCGAGCTCCTCCAGGAGGTGCGCGGTCTCGTCGATGAACAGCGGCGGGCCGCTGAGGTACACGTCCTGGTCGGGCCAGCTGCCCCGGTTGCTCAGCGCGGTCGCGAGCCGGTCGGTGGCCTGGTTGCGGTGCTGACCGGGCGCGGGGGTGATGTAGGTGACGGACAGCCACGGCATGCGGTCCTGCCAGGCGTCGATCAGCGGGCGGTCGTAGAGGTGCGCGCCGTCGCGGGCGACCACGAACAGCCGCACGCGCTGGTCCGGAGGCTGCCGGACCAGGTCCTCCAGCATGGCGCGCACCGGTGACCAGCCGGTGCCGGCGGCGACGAAGCTCAGCGGGCGCCCCGATCCGCGGCGCAGGGTCATCGCCCCGCCCGCGGCGCCCAGCCGGACCGACTCCCCGGGCTGCACGTCCTGTACCAGTGCGGTGCTGACGCGGCCGCGGTCGATCCGGCTGACGTGCAGGTCCAGGGTGTGGTCGGGGCGTGGCGCGTTGCCGATGGAGTACGTGCGCCAGGTGGTCGGCACCCGCTCGCTGCTGAGGCTGACGTACTGGCCGGGCACGTAGGGCAGCGGTGCGTGCGGGCGCAGCGTCAGTACGGCGATGTCCCGGCCGTACTGGAGGTGCTGGACGATCTCCGCGTCCCACCAGGGCGGGCCCGTACTGGAGGAGGCGCCCGCCATCATCGCGTCGGCGATCGCCGAGTACGCCTCGCCCCACGCCTTCTCCACGGCGGGGCTCCAGGCGTCGCCCGAGGCCTCGGCGAGGGCGGCGAGCAGGCTGGTGCCCACGGCGGCGTAGTGCTCGGGGCCCGCCAGGAACTTGCGGTGGTCGCGCCCGAGGTCGCGCAGGTAGCGGCCGAGGGCCTCGTCCTCCAGGTGGGTGATCACATGGGTCAGGGCTGCGAACAGCCGGTCCCGCTGGCGCTCCATGTCCTCGAACGCCGGCGGGAACATCTCCCGGACGTGGGGGTTGTGCCAGAAGAGGTGCGAGTAGAAGAACTTGACCGCGTGCTCGGCCCGTCTCTCCACCACCGCGAAGCTGCTTTTCAAGATCCTCACATCCACAAAACCGAAAGTAGGAACGGCCGCTCGCCTCAGGTCAAGGTCTGTCCGATCTACGGACAGCCGTCACGAACCAGTCATATGGGATGTGCGGTGGCCTGGCGGGTTACGGTCGGGTGGTGCACGAAGAGACCGCCGCAGCCCCCGCCGCACCCCCGGCCCCGAACCTGTTCGACTGGGAGTTCGCCACCGACCCGTACCCGGCCTACGCCTGGCTGCGCGAGCACTCCCCGGTCCACCGCACCCGGCTCCCCAGCGGGGTCGAGGCCTGGCTCGTCACCCGGTACGACGACGCCCGTCAGGCCCTCGCCGACCAGCGGCTGAGCAAGAACCCGGCCCATCATGCGGAGCCCGCGCACGCCAAGGGCAAGACGGGCATCCCGGGCGAGCGCAAGGCCGAGCTGATGACGCATCTGCTCAACATCGACCCCCCGGACCACACCCGGCTGCGGCGCCTGGTGTCCAAGGCCTTCACCCCCCGCCGGGTCGCGGAGTTCACCCCGCGGGTGCAGGAGCTCACCGACCACCTCATCGACGGCTTCGCGGCCCGGGGGGAGGCGGACCTCATCCACGAGTTCGCCTTCCCGCTCCCCATCTACGCCATCTGCGAGATGCTCGGCGTACCACGGGAGGACCAGGACGACTTCCGCGACTGGGCCGGGATGATGATCCGGCACGGCGGCGGTCCGCGCGGGGGAGTGGCCCGGTCGGTCAAGAAGATGCGGAACTACCTCGTCGAGCTGATCCACCGCAAAAGGGACGACCTGGGCGACGACCTCATCTCCGGTCTGATCCGGGCGAGCGACCACGGCGAGCACCTGACGGAGAACGAGGCCGCCGCCATGGCCTTCATCCTGCTCTTCGCCGGCTTCGAGACCACGGTGAACCTCATCGGCAACGGCGTTCACTCGTTGTTTGCGAATCCGGAACAGCGCGCGCGGCTGCAGACCTCCCTCGCTGCGGGCGAAACCGGACTCCTCGCCACCGGTGTGGAGGAGCTGCTGCGCTACGACGGACCGGTCGAGCTGGCCACCTGGCGGTTCGCCACCCGCCCGCTCACCCTCGGCGGCCGGGACATCGCGGCCGGGGACCCGGTGCTGGTCGTCCTGGCTGCCGCGGACCGCGACCCGGCGCGCTTTGCCGACCCGGACGCCCTGGATCTCTCGCGCACGGACAACCAGCACCTCGGATACGGGCACGGGATCCACTACTGCCTCGGCGCTCCGCTGGCCCGGCTGGAGGGCCAGACCGCGCTGGCGACCCTGCTGACCCGGCTGCCGGACCTGCGGCTTGCCGTCGATCCGTCCGAACTGCGCTGGCGGGGCGGGCTCATCATGCGCGGGCTGCGCACACTTCCCGTGGAATTCACCCCGCAAACGAACTGAACCGGAGTCAATCATTCCTGACAAGGCGTCAGGAGTGTGACCTTTACGTGATCTGCGCTGCATCGACTTGTGACAAGCGTTCGAAGCCCGCTACGTTCGCCGTCGCCCCTTTGCCCCCACGTGAAAGGTCCAACACATGCGTTCCGGGAACGGCCGTCACAGGCGCCCTCGTCAGGCCCCCGCGCTCGTCGTCACGGCCGGAGTCACCGGCTCCGCACTCGCGCTGCCCCTGCTCGCCGCCACGAACGCGTCGGCCGCGGACACCGCCACGTGGGACAAGGTCGCCGAGTGCGAGAGCGGTGGCACCTGGAGTGCCGACTTCGGCAACGGCTCCTACGGCGGGCTGCAGTTCACCCAGGAGATGTGGAAGTCGGCGGGCGGGCTGGAGTTCGCCCCGCGCGCCGACCTGGCCAGCCGCTCGCAGCAGATAGCCGTCGCCGAGAAGGTCCTCGGCTCGAAGGGGCCCGAGGCCTGGCCGCTGTGCGGCAGCACCTCGGGGCTCACGAAGTCCGGCCCCGCCGCCGACGTGGACCCCGGCTCGGCCGCGTCCCCGCGCCCGGTGGCCCCCTCCCCGGTCCGCCCGGACCACGTCGTCCCCGGCGCCGGGAAGCCGGAGGAGCCCGCGACCCCGGCCACCCCCGGCACGCCGGCCACCCCCGGCACGCCCACGACCCCGGGCACGCCGACGACGCCCGGTACGCCGACCACGCCCGCCACCCCCGGTACGCCGACCGTGCCCGGCACCCCGGGCACGCCCACGACCCCGGGCACTCCGGGCACGCCCGGCACTCCCGGAACCCCGGGCACGCCCGGAACTCCCGGCACCCCGGGGTCGACCGACCCGGGTTCGCCGACGCTGCCCCTCACGCCCGGGACTCCCGGCACGCCGGTCCTGCCCGGCACCCCCGGCTTCCCCGCCACCCAGGCCGCGCCGGAGACCCCCGGCGCCACCACCACCCCCGCTCCGGGTGAGGGCACCGGCCGCCACCGCGGCGCGCCGGCCGACGAGATCCCGCTCGGCGCTGACGACCCGTCGAAGGTGACGCCCGAGCCCTCGTACACCGTCAAGCCGGGTGACAGCCTGTCGGAGATCGCGGATGCCAAGGGCGTGAAGGGCGGTTGGAACGCTCTGTACGAGGCGAACGAGCGCCTGATCGGCGAAGACGCGGACCTGATCAAGCCTGGCCAGAATCTCGATCTAAGCGAGAAATAGGGGCACTTCGGGCGGCCCTGATGACCCGTTACGGTAGCAAATGTCCGACTTCTTCGAAGTGAGACATGCATCTCTTCCCGTCAGTGGGCGAGTTCCGCCGTGATGGTTCCGTAATACACCCGCTCACCTGCGCAAACGCTTCCCGCGTAGGGGTGGGTAAGGGCGTTTTCTCCCCGATGTCCGACCTTGAACATCGGGGAGACGTCTGTCTACGGTCTGAACCGCTCGCCACCGCGGGCTCCTTCGACCGCATCGCCGAATCCTGCCGGCGGACGGGGGGAACAGTCGTCGCGCAAGCGCCGAAGGCAGGAGCGGGGGACCCAAGGTAAGTGCCGGACCCGGCCGTTGAGAGACGGTCACGGAACGGCTTGGGGTGAAGCCGCGCGCCAGTCGCGCGGCCGGGCGACTTCATCCGCCCGAACCCGACAGCTCACCTCGCAGGCGTCGGTGAGGAGAAGTTCCATGCTGCTTTCGGGCAAGGGCAAGCACCGTCGTCCCAGCAAGGCCACCCGCATCGTGACCCTCGCCGGTGTCACCGGTGCCGCGGTCGCCGCCCCGCTCATGGCCGCCGGCACCGCCAGCGCCGCCACCACCTCCGAGTGGGACGCCGTCGCCCAGTGCGAGTCCGGCGGCAACTGGTCCATCAACACCGGCAACGGCTACTACGGCGGCCTGCAGTTCGCCCCGTCCACCTGGGCCGGCTTCGGCGGCACCGCCTACGCCCCCAACGCCCACCAGGCCTCCAAGTCCCAGCAGATAGCCGTGGCCGAGAAGGTCCTCGCGGTCCAGGGCAAGGGTGCCTGGCCGAGCTGCGGCGTCGGCCTGTCCCGCGCCTCGAACGGCGGCTCCTCGGACGAGGGCTCCTCCTCCGGCTCCTCGAAGCCGGCCGAGAAGCGCAAGGAGACCCGCGAGGAGTCGGCGCCGACCACCCGCTCCGAGCGCTCGAAGGCCCCGGCAGCCTCCGCGCCGTCCGCCGCCCCGGCCACGGGCTACAAGAAGGGCAACGGCTCGTACGAGGTCAAGGCCGGCGACACCCTCGGCACCATCGCCGACGCCCAGAAGGTGTCCGGCGGCTGGGAGAAGCTCTTCGAGCTGAACAAGGACATCGTGAGCGACGCGAACCTCATCTACCCGGGCCAGATGCTCAAGCTCTCCTGACCCCGCCCGGCTCCGGCCGGACCTCCCCCGGCCCCCGGCCGGACCGCGGCAACCAGGCCCCGCCCGGTGCGCACTTCCCCCCGGCGCACCGGGCGGACGCGTGTCTCCGGGCAGTTGATCAAGGGCTGATTGTCCTGGAACACGGGTATTCGGACCCTTTTTCGTCCCAGGACCCGGGCGGTCGGGCGGCCGACCGCCCCGGGGCGGTTAGGCTCTAGACCGGCAGGGCCACCGCACGGCCCACGCGCCACCGCACACCCAGCGTCACATCCCAGAAGGAGATGCTCGTGCCGTCCATCGACGTCGTCGTAGCCCGGGAAATCCTGGACTCCCGAGGCAACCCCACGGTCGAGGTCGAGGTGGGCCTCGACGACGGCAGCACCGGCCGTGCTGCCGTTCCGTCCGGCGCCTCCACCGGTGCCTTCGAGGCCATCGAGCTCCGCGACGGTGACCCCAACCGCTACATGGGCAAGGGCGTCGAGAAGGCCGTCCTGGCCGTCATCGAGCAGATCGGCCCCGAGCTGGTCGGCTACGACGCCACCGAGCAGCGCCTGATCGACCAGGCCATGTTCGACCTGGACGCCACCGACAACAAGGGCTCCCTCGGCGCCAACGCCATCCTCGGCGTGTCGCTCGCCGTGGCCCACGCCGCGTCCGAGGCCTCGGACCTGCCGCTCTTCCGCTACCTCGGCGGCCCGAACGCGCACCTGCTGCCCGTTCCGATGATGAACATCCTGAACGGCGGCTCGCACGCCGACTCCAACGTGGACATCCAGGAGTTCATGATCGCGCCGATCGGCGCGGAGTCCTTCTCCGAGGCCCTCCGCTGGGGTGCCGAGGTCTACCACACCCTCAAGAAGGTCCTGCACACCAAGGGCCTCTCGACCGGTCTGGGCGACGAGGGCGGCTTCGCCCCGAACCTGGAGTCCAACCGCGCCGCGCTCGACCTCATCGTCGAGGCCATCAAGCAGGCCGGCTACGTCCCGGGCAAGGACATCGCGCTCGCGCTCGACGTCGCCGCGTCCGAGTTCTACAAGGACGGCAAGTACGAGTTCGAGGGCCAGTCCCGCTCGGCCGCCGAGATGACCGAGTACTACGCCGAGCTCGTCGAGGCGTACCCGCTGGTCTCCATCGAGGACCCGCTGTTCGAGGACGACTGGGCCGGCTGGAAGGTCATCACCGACAAGCTCGGCGCCAAGGTCCAGATCGTCGGTGACGACCTGTTCGTCACCAACCCCGAGCGTCTGGCCCGCGGTATCGAGGAAGGCTCCGCCAACGCCCTGCTCGTGAAGGTGAACCAGATCGGTTCGCTGACCGAGACCCTGGACGCCGTCGAGATGGCCCAGCGCAACGGCTTCAAGTGCATGATGTCGCACCGCTCCGGCGAGACCGAGGACGTCACCATCGCCGACCTCGCCGTCGCCGTGAACTGCGGTCAGATCAAGACCGGCGCCCCGGCCCGCTCGGACCGCGTCGCCAAGTACAACCAGCTGCTGCGCATCGAGGAGATCCTCGACGACGCCGCCGTGTACGCGGGCCGCTCCGCGTTCCCGCGGTTCAAGGGCTGAACCGGCCGAACAGGCTGAACCGCAGAACCCGCTGAACCTCTAGATCCCTCTAGAGCCTCCCTGCGTCCCCGCACTCGGTCCCGTACCGTGTGCGGGGACGCAGGCGCTTAGAGAAGGGGAGGCGGACATGGCCGGGAACCGGGACCGGTTCTCCACCGCGACCAGACTCAAGCAGCTCGGGGAGCGGACCGCCGCCCACGTCTACCGCTCGCAGTCCCGCCGGCAGGTCCGGCGCAGCCGGCTGACCGGCCGTGCGGCCCTGCTCGCCCTCGTCCTCTGTACCCTGGTCGTCGCTCTCGCCTACCCGATGCGGCAGTACGTCTCCCAGCGCTCGGAGATCGCCGAGCAGCAGCGCACGGCCGACGAGGCGCGCCAGCGCCTCGAGGAGCTGCGGGACGAGAAGGCGCGCTGGCAGGACCCGGCCTATGTGGAACAGCAGGCGCGCCGGCATCTGCACTACGTGCGTCCGGGGGAGATCGGCTACACCGTGATCGACCCCGAGGCGGCGGAGGAGGAGCGCCGCCGCGCCGAGGACGGCACGAACGACCGCCCCTGGTACTCCAACGTCTGGGACGGAGTCGACAAGGCCGACCGCCCGGACGACGACTAGCCAGACCGGTCGGACCGGTCATGCCGGTCAGACCAATCCGACCACGAACGAAGAGACTTCACAGCAGGCATGGACACGCCCCCGCCCCAGACCGACCGGACCGAGCCCACGGCCGCCGACATCGAAGCGTTCCAGCAGCAGCTCGGACGCCCGCCGCGCGGCCTGCGGGCCATCGCCCACCGCTGCCCCTGCGGCCAGCCGGACGTGGTCGAGACGGCCCCGCGGCTGCCGGACGGCACCCCGTTCCCGACCCTGTACTACCTGACCTGCCCGCGTGCCGCCGGTGCCATCGGCACCCTGGAGGGCTCGGGGCTGATGAAGGAGATGCAGGACCGGCTCGCCACCGACCCGGAACTGGCCGCCGCCTACCGGGCCGCGCACGAGGACTACATCGGCCGCCGCGACGCCATCGAGGTGCTCCAGGGCTTCCCCAGCGCCGGCGGCATGCCGGACCGGGTGAAGTGCCTGCACGTGCTCGTCGGCCACTCCCTGGTCGCGGGCCCGGGCGTGAACCCGTTCGGCGACGAGGCCCTCGCGCTGCTGCCCGAGTGGTGGGCCAAGGGCGCGTGCGTCACCCCCTGCGCTGACCAGAAGGCCGGGGAGGGGTCCGAGTGACCCGGGTCGCGGCCGTCGACTGCGGTACGAACTCCATCCGGCTGCTGGTCGCGGACTGCGACCCGGAGACCGGAGAGCTGGTCGAGCTGGACCGGCGGATGACCATCGTCCGGCTCGGCCAGGGCGTGGACAAGACCGGCCGGCTGGCCCCCGAGGCCCTGGAGCGGACCTTCGCGGCCTGCCGCGAGTACGCCGCCGTGATCAAGGAGCTCGGTGCCGAGCGGCTGCGCTTCGTGGCCACCTCGGCCTCCCGGGACGCCGAGAACCGCGACGACTTCGTCGCGGGCGTCCTGGACATCCTGGGCGTCGAGCCCGAGGTGATCTCCGGTGACCAGGAGGCGGAGTTCTCCTTCACCGGCGCCACCAAGGAGCTCGCGGGCGCCGCGCACCTGGACAAGCCGTTCCTGGTCGTCGACATCGGCGGCGGTTCCACCGAGTTCGTGGTGGGCGAGGAGCACGTGCGGGCGGCCCGCTCGGTCGACATCGGCTGCGTCCGGATGACCGAGCGGCACCTGGTCGTGGACGGCGTCGTCACCGACCCGCCCACCGCGGCGCAGGTCGCGGCGGTCCGGGCCGACATCGAAGCCGCGCTGGACCTGGCAGCCGAGACCGTCCCGCTGACCGAGGCCCGGACCCTGGTCGGCCTGGCGGGCTCGGTGACCACGGTCGCCGGGATCGCCCTGGGCCTGCCGGAGTACGACTCCGCCGCGATCCACCACGCCCGCATCCCGTACGAGACGGTCCGCGAGATCTCCGGGCGGATGCTGACCTCGACCCACGCCGAACGCGCCGCGCTGGGCGTGATGCACCCCGGCCGGGTCGACGTCATCGGCGCGGGCGCCCTGGTCCTGCTGGCGATCATGGAGCGCATCGGCGCCTCGGAGGTCGTCGTCTCCGAGCACGACATCCTGGACGGCATCGCCTTCGCCACCGCAGCCGCGGCGGAATCGGCGCACCGGCCCTCCTGACCTGCCCGGCCACGCACAGCGGCGCCCCGGTGACCCCACCGGAGCGCCGCTGCCGCGTTCAGCTGCCGCGGTAGACGCCGCGACGGTCGCCGACTTCGACGACGAGGACGACGAGCTCGCCGTCCGTGGAATGCCGGTTTTGCGGCGTCCTTGGAATCCTTCGCGTACGGGCGGGACTTCGGAGGAAACGCGGGGCCGAAGCGGTCGGGCTCCTCTGAGGGTGCCTTCCGGAGGGGTGATCGGCCGTGTTTTGAGGCGTCGGCCGAACGAACTTCGTGAAGTTCTTCACAAGGAATTTGGGCCCCTCGGCCCAACCGGGCGGTGCATCGGGGCCCGTTGGACGCTCGTTCGGGCCCGGCGTGCCCCTTTCGTGCGATTGCCGGGGCGTGCCGCCTCCGGGTCGGAGGTATCGACGAAACCGCGTGGTCCAGGGCTGCGGGAGGGCTGGAGGCCAGCTCAGGACGGGTGTACAACGCGTTTGCGGACACCGTGGTTCCCGTTGCGGACCATGACCTGGGTCACGTGGGCCGCGCAGTGTAGCAGAGGGCCTCGCACTCCTTGTGAAGGGGCTCACGAGCGCCCCTCCAACGGGTGCTGGATACTCGATGGCATGAGCACCACGGAGCGTCCCAGGATCCTCGTTGTAGGAGGTGGGTACGTAGGCCTGTACGCGGCCAAGCGCATTCTCAAGAAGATGCGCTACGCCGAGGCGACCGTCACGGTCGTCGACCCGCGGTCGTACATGACCTACCAGCCCTTCCTCCCCGAAGTGGCCGCAGGCAGCATCTCGCCTCGGCACGTCGTCGTCCCGCTGCGACGCGTGCTGCCCAAGGCTGAGGTTCTCACCGGCCGGGTCACCAGCATCGACCAGGACCGCAAGGTCGCCGTCGTCACGCCGCTGGTCGGCGAGGCGTACGAGCTGCCCTTCGACTACCTGGTGATCGCGCTCGGTGCCATCTCCCGTACCTTCCCGATCCCCGGCCTCGCCGAGCAGGGCATCGGCATGAAGGGCGTCGAGGAGGGCATCGGCCTGCGCAACCACGTCCTCGAGCAGCTCGACAAGGCCGAGTCCACGACGGACGAGAACGTCCGCCGCAAGGCCCTCACCTTCGTCTTCGTGGGCGGCGGCTTCGCCGGCGCGGAGACCATCGGCGAGGTCGAGGACATGGCCCGCGACGCCGCGAAGTACTACACCAACGTGAAGCGCGAGGACATGCGCTTCATCCTGGTGGACGCAGCGGACAAGATCCTCCCCGAGGTCGGCCCCAAGCTGGGCACCTGGGGCAAGGAGCACCTCGAGTCCCGCGGCATCGAGATCTACCTCAGCACCTCCATGGACTCCTGCGTGGACGGCCACGTGGTGCTGAAGAACGGCCTCGAGGTCGACTCCAACACCATCGTCTGGACCGCCGGCGTCAAGCCGAACCCGGCCCTGGGCCGCTACGGCCTGCCGCTGGGCCCGCGCGGTCACGTCGACTGTCGGCCGACCCTCCAGGTCCAGGGCTCGGACTACATCTGGGCCGCGGGCGACAACGCCCAGGTCCCGGACATGGCCCTGCGCAAGGCCGGCGTCGAGAACGCCTGGTGCCCGCCGAACGCCCAGCACGCGCTGCGCCAGGCCAAGGTCCTCGGCGACAACGTGGTCTCCGGCATGCGGGGCTTCCCGCAGAAGGACTACGAGCACCACAACAAGGGTGCGGTGGCGGGCCTCGGCCTCCACAAGGGCGTCGCGATGATCGTCATGGGCAAGATGAAGATCAAGCTCAAGGGCCGTCTCGCCTGGTACATGCACCGTGGCTACCACGGCATGGCCATGCCGACCTGGAACCGCAAGATCCGCGTCTTCGCCGACTGGACCCTCGCCATGTTCCTCAAGCGCGAGGTCGTCTCCCTCGGTGCCCTGGAGACCCCCCGCGAGGAGTTCTACGAGGCGGCCAAGCCGGCCCCGGTCGCCGCGGCCCCCGCCGAGAAGGCGGAGAAGGCCAAGGCCTCCTGACCCGGTACGACCCGCAGGACCTGCACGACCCCGAAGGGGCCTCCCGCCATCCGTGGTGCGGGAGGCCCCTTCGGGTATTTCCCGGCGGCTCCCGGCGTTTCGCTCCGCTTACCGGGCGCGGCGGTGGGGTAGCTCGGTGGGTTGGAGCCCACTGGAGGTGTTGCCATGACCGACGCCGCTCCGCGGCTGACCGCACTCGCCGAGACCCTGCTCGGCGCGCCCCTCCCCATCCGCATCCGGGCCTGGGACGGCAGCGCATCCGGGCCGCCGGGGGCTCCGGCGCTGGTCGTCCGGCACCGCAGGGCGCTGCGCCGGCTGCTGTGGAAGCCCGGGGAGCTGGGGCTGGCCCGCGGCTGGGTGGCCGGGGAGCTGGACGTCGAAGGAGACCTGTACGAGCTGCTGGCGGGCCTCGGCGGCCTGCTGTGGGAGCAGCCCCGGCAGGAGGCCGATGCTGCCGCCCCGGCGCCCGTGGAACCCGTCCGGGCCCGGCTGCGCGACCCGCAGGTCCGGGCGGCCCTGCGGGACCTCGTACGGCTCGCGGGACCGTGGCCGCAGCCCGCGCCGCCGCCCGAGGAGGCGGGCCGGCGGATCGGGCCGCTGCACACCCGGCGCCGCGACCGGCAGGCCGTCAGCCACCACTACGACGTGGGGAACGACTTCTACGAGCGCGTCCTCGGGCCCTCGATGGTGTACTCCTGCGCGTACTGGCGGCCGGACGCCACCCTGGAGGAGGCGCAGTACGACAAGCTCGGCCTTGTCTGCCGCAAGCTGGCCCTCGCGGAGGGCGACCGGCTGCTGGACGTGGGCTGCGGCTGGGGCTCGATGGCCCTGCACGCGGCTCGCGAGCACGGCGCCCGGGTCACCGGCATCACCCTGTCCCGCGAGCAGGCGGCGTACGCCCGCAAACGCGTCGCGGAGGAGGGCCTCGCGGACCGGATCGAGATCCGGGTCCAGGACTACCGGGACGTCAAGGACGGTCCGTACGACGCGATTTCCTCGATCGGGATGGCCGAGCACGTGGGCTCCCGGCGCTACCGGGAGTACGCGGGCACCCTGTTCGCCCTGCTGCGCCCCGAGGGGCGGCTGCTGAACCACCAGATCGCGCGCCTCCCCGAGCCGGACGAATCGGCGTACCGCCTCGACGAGTTCATCGACGCGTACGTCTTCCCCGACGGCGAGCTGTCGCCGCTGGGCACGACGGTCGGGGAGCTGGAACGGGCGGGCTTCGAAGTGCGGGACGTGGAGTCGATCCGCGAGCACTACGGGCTGACCCTGCGGGCCTGGGTGGCCCGGCTGGAGGAGCACTGGAAGGAGGCGGTCCGCCTCACCTCGCCGGGCCGGGCCCGGGTCTGGCGGCTGTACATGGCGGCCTCGGCGCTGGGCTTCGAGCACAACCGGCTGGGCGTGAACCAGGTGCTGGCGGTCCGGCCGGGCCCCGGCGGCGCCTCGGGCCTGCCGCTGCGCACGCGCGAGTGGAAGGCGCTCTGAGCGTGCTTGCAGGGCCCTGACGGACGCACGGGGGCCTTGAGACGGACAGGGGCCTGACGGACGCACAGGGGCCCCGCGGCACACTGCCGCGGGGCCCCTGTCCGGTACTCCGGTCCTGCTACTCGGTCTTGATGGCCGTGAGCATGTTCAGCCGGGCGGCGCTGCGGGCCGGCCACATGGCGGCCAGGACGCCGACCAGGCCGGCCAGGAGCAGGAAGATGCCGATCCGGTCGAACGGGATCACGAGCGAGTAGCCCGGGATCGAGTTCTTGATGGTCTGGCCGATGGCCCAGGCGAGGAAGGTGCCGAGGCCGATGCCGATGACTGCGCCGAAGAGGGAGATGACCACGGCCTCCAGGCGGATCATGTTCTTGACCCGGCCGCGGTCGAGGCCGATCGCCCGCAGCATGCCGATCTCCTGCTGGCGCTCGAACACCGACATCGCAAGGGTGTTGACCACGCCGAGAACCGCGATGATCAGCGCCATGCCGAGCAGGCCGTACATGATGTTCAGCATCATGTTGATGATGCCGCCGAAGGTGTTGCGGATGTCCGTCTGGTCCTGGACGCTCACGGCCGGGTTGCTGCCCAGCGCGTCGACGATCTTCTGCTCGTTGGCCGCGGACTCGCCGCCGGACATCTTCACGAAGACCTGGCGGATGTCGGAGCGCTCGCCGTCGGAGTGGCGGTCGAGGATCTTGGCGTCGAGGACGTACGGCGAGACGAACTCGTTGGGCTCGTAGATCGCCCCGACGGTCAGCGTCTCCTTCTTGCCGTCGTCGAACTGGACCTCGAGGGTCTTGCCGACGGACAGGCGCGCGCTCTTGGCGGTCTTCTCGTCGACCGCGACCTTGCCCTCGCCGAGCGAGGCGGTCGAGCCGCTGAGGACCTCGAGCCTGAGGAGCTGGTCGATGCCCTTCGGGTTGACGCCCGAGGCCGAGTGGTACTCCTCGCCGACCTTGAAGTAACCGGCCTGCTGCGGGGAGACGGCCTCGGCGCCGGCGGCCTTCTCCAGGGCCGGCAGGACCGACTTGTCGAGGCTGTCGCCGCTGGCCATCGTGACCATGTAGTCGGCCTTGATCACGTCGGTGGTCATGCGGTCGACGGCCTTGCCGACCGTGACGCCGAGCACGGTGAGGCCGGTGACCAGGGTGAGGCCGATGGCGAGCGAGGCGGCGGTGACGCCGGTGCGGCGGGGGTTGCGCACGGCGTTCTGCGCGGCCAGCTTGCCCGCGACGCCGAACACGCGCTGGAGCAGCGGCCGTACGGCGGCGATGACCGGGCGGGACAGCATCGGGATCAGGATGATCACGCCGATCAGCGCGAAGAACGCACCCGCGCCGATCGTCATGCGGCCGTCGGAGCCGGAGGCGGCACCTGCCACCACGGCGCCCAGGCCCAGCAGGGTCAGCACGGCGCCGATGCTGTTGCGCAGCACCAGGGACTTCATGGTCGCCGGGAGGTGGGCGCTGCCCATGGCGGCGACCGGGGCGATCTTGGCGGTACGGCGGGCCGGCAGCCAGGCGGCGAGCATCGTCACGACGATGCCGATGACGACGGCGGTCAGGATCGTGGACGGTGCGATGACCAGCGGGCCGTCCGGGATCTTGGCGCCGAAGCTGCCCATGGCGGAGCGCAGGCCGATCGCGAGGCCGATGCCGGCGACCAGGCCGATGGCGGAGGAGATCACGCCGACGACGAGCGCCTCGGTGAGCACCGAGCGCTTGACCTGGCTGCGGGAGGCGCCGACGGCGCGCAGCAGGGCGAGCTCCTTGGTGCGCTGGGCGACCAGCATGGTGAAGGTGTTGTAGATGAGGAAGATGCCGACGAACAGTGCGATGGCGGCGAAGGCGAGCAGCACCTGGTTCATGCCGCTCATGCCCTCCTCGATGTCCTTCGCGTTGCGCTCGGCGAGGGCGGCACCGGTCTCGGCGGTGGCGTGGTCGCCGACCAGCGGCTTGACCTCGGACAGCAGCTTGTCGGCGCTCGCACCGGCAGTGGCGGAGACGGTGAGCTCGGAGAAGTAGCCCGGCTTCAGGTACAGCTTCTGGGCGACCGGGGTGTCGAACAGGACCAGGCTGCCGCCCGCGTTGACCTGGCCGTCCTCGGTGGTGAAGACACCGGCGAGGGTGTACTCCTTCACCGGGCCGTTGGTGGCCACGCGGACCGGGTCGCCGACCTTGTAGCCGCCCTTGGAGGCGGTCTCCTTGTCGAGCGCGATCTGGTCGGCCGACGCCGGGCCGCTGCCCTCGGTGAAGGTGTAGCGCGGGTCCTCGCCGTCCTTGGCGGGGGCGAAGTTGGAGCCGTTGTTGGCCCAGCCGTTGCCTATCAGCTTGCCCTTGGCGTCGGCTACGCCCGCGAAGCCGTTGACCCGGCCGGAGACGGACTGGACGCCGTTCAGGGCGGCGACCTTGTCGAGCGTCTTCTGGCTCAGGCCGGGCTCGCTCTTGGTGCCGTTCTCCTCGCGGACGCTGCCGTAGGAGGTGACGGAGACGGCGACGCCGTCGTAGCTCTTGGCGGACTGGCCGCTGAGGGCCTTGCCGAGGGTGTCGGTGAAGACGAGGGTGCCGGAGACGAAGGCGACGCCGAGCATGACGGCGAGGACCGTCATGAGGAGCCTGGCCTTGTGCGCAAGGACGTTGCGCAGGGCGGTACGGAACATGGTGGAGGATTCCAGGAGGTCGAGGTGGGCCGGGGCCGGAGTCAGGGGTGGAACGGCCTCAGCTGGTGCGGCCCTTGGAGTCGAAGGCCTTCATGCGGTCGAGCACGCTGTCGGCGGTCGGGCGCAGCATCTCGTCGACGATGCGGCCGTCGGCGAGGAAGATGACGCGGTCGGCGTAGGACGCGGCGACCGGGTCGTGCGTGACCATGACGACGGTCTGGCCCAGCTCGCGCACGGAGTTGCGCAGGAAGCCCAGGACCTCGGCGCCGGAGCGGGAGTCGAGGTTTCCGGTGGGCTCGTCACCGAAGATGATCTCCGGCTTGGAGGCGAGGGCGCGGGCGACGGCGACGCGCTGCTGCTGGCCGCCGGAGAGCTGGGTCGGCCGGTGGCTGAGGCGCCCGGACAGGCCCACCATCTCGATGACCTTGTCCAGCCACTGCTTGTCGGCCTTGCGGCCGGCGATGTCCATGGGGAGCGTGATGTTCTCCAGGGCGGTCAGCGTCGGCAGCAGGTTGAACGCCTGGAAGATGAAGCCGATCTTGTCCCGGCGCAGCTGCGTGAGCTGCTTGTCCTTGAGGCTGCCGAGCTCGGTGTCGCCGATGCGGACGGAGCCGCTGGAGAAGGTGTCCAGGCCGGCGACGCAGTGCATCAGCGTGGACTTGCCGGAGCCGGACGGCCCCATGATCGCGGTGAACTGCCCCTGGACGAAGTCGACGGAGACGTTGTCGAGCGCGACCACCTGGGTCTCGCCCTGCCCGTACACCTTGGACAGCTGCGCGGCGCGGGCGGCCACGGCGGTGGTGCGGGGGGCGAAGTTCATGGTGGTCACGGAGGCTCCTGGGGAACGGCGGTCGGTCTGCGGGACCTTTCCATCCTCACCGCCGCCGGCCGCCGGGGGATCAGCCGCCGAGCCCGTTCTCCGGCCCACTGGAGTCTGACCCGGAGGTCTGGCCCTCCTCCTCTGGTATGACTCCGCCCCCTGGAGCGGTGGGGTGGCGTTGGGTGGCGCAAAGGCCTGGCGAAGGCCATCGAAATCTCGTCATTTCCCTACAGACGTTCGCGATGGCGGGGAGCTGCGGGCAGCGGGTGGACCGCGCGTTCTGATGTCTGACGCACCCTCAAGCGCCAATAAAATCAGACAACATCGGAACGATCTTCTCTGATCGGATGCCGGCTTCCGGATAGGCTCACCCTGCGTTGCAAGGCTCCTCGCGGAGTCGCCCGCCTTGCCCGGATGGTGGAATGCAGACACGGCGAGCTTAAACCTCGCTGGCCTTTGGGCCGTGCCGGTTCAAGTCCGGCTCCGGGCACGCAGCGCTTCCCTCCCCTCCCGCGTACAACCATTCGACTCCGTCGGCGGTCGAGCATCCGTACGTATTCACGGGAGGAAGCTCATGCACCAGTTCCGGATCTCCGGACGCCTGCTGGGGACGGCCGTCGCCGTGGCCCTGGCCGCCACCGCAAGTCCGCTCGCGGCGCCCGCCCTCGCCGCCCCCGCGGCGGGGCAGACGCAGGCCCGGACGCCGGCCGCCGCGTCCGTCCCGGCGTCCGTCCCGAGTGTCGCCCCGGGCTCGGAGGTCCTCGGCGCGGGCCCCACCGGCTTCCTCACCCAGGATGCCGACGGACGGGTCTGGACGAAGTACGCCGACGGATCCCGGACCCGGTTCGGCAAGGCGAGCAACACCTGGGGCGGCGAGGACTTCGGCGCGGTCGAGGACGTCGTCGCGGAGTACACGAAAGCGGGCTCGGCCCACTCGGTCGCCCTGACCGACACCCGCACCGGCCGGACGACCGTGCTCGACCTGACCGGCTACGACTACGTCGGCACCGTGGGCCGGACCGTGCTCGCGGAGCGCCACGACGAAGAAGGGGAGGGCTTCTACCTCCTCGACGGGTCCGGCGCCGGCGCCCCGGCCCGCAAGGTCGAAGGCTTCGGCGCATCGGACGAAGGCATCTCGATCGTGCAGGCCACCCCCGGCCACGCCCTCCTCTACGTCTCGTACTACGACGACATCCCCCCGAGCTACTACCTGATCGACCTGGCGAAGGCCCGGTACGTCGGTGGCTACGGGGACATGGGCGAGCAGCCCGAGGAGGCCATGTCCGCCGACCGCCTCGCCTTCGTCTACACGGCGGAGAACGAGCAAGGGAGCGGGGAGCGGACCCTGCTGCGCACCGTCGACCTGCGCACCGGCGCCGAGAAGGTCACCGAGGCACCGACGGGCAAGGAGGTCCCGCGCGCCCTCGGACTGGTCGGGGACCAGCTGGTGCACGGCCGGCGCGCCACGGTGTACGAGGGCACCGCCAAGGACGACCTCTCCCTCAAGACGGTCCCGCTCGCCGGGGGCACTCCGCGCAAGCTCCTCGACCACGCGACCTCGCTCGTCCGGACCCCCGACGGCGGCCTGCTGGTGCGCGGCGGCACGGCCGCCTCCGGCGAGGGCCTGTACAAGATCGCCCCGGGCGCCGATGGCACCGCGGCGGTCTCCCTGGCCGCCACGACGGGCGAGCCCACCAAGGTCGAGATCATGGAGACGGACGTCGAGAAGGCCGTCGCCCTCGACGAGCGCTCGCACCGGATGCGCTGGAAGCTGTCCCGGCTGAACGTGAAGGTCACCGTCACGATCACCCACACCGCCACCAAGCAGACGGGCACCTGGCACCCGAGCCCGTGGAGCCCCCAGCCCGGGCCGGGCTGGGTGACCCTGGACTGGGCCCGGAGCCTCGCCACCCCCGGCCGCCCGCTCTCGGCGCCCAACGGCGACTACACCTGGAAGGCCACCTTCACCCCCGTCAACGGCATCGGCCCGGCCACCAGCACCACCGGCGCCTTCAAGGTCACCCGCAAGTCCCACCCGCACGACTACACGAACAACGGCTCCCCGGACCTCCTGGACCGGGACTCCGCGGGCCGCGTGTGGCTGTACGACTCCGTCTGGAACCCGAGCGGACGTAAGTACTACCCGACGGGCGAGTTCCGCGAGCGCAAGCAGGTCCCCGGCAGCTGGGCGGGGTACAACCGGATCGTCGCGGCCGGCAACGCGGCGGGCGCCGCCGCGGGCGACCTCGTCTCCCGGGACGCCGCGGGCGCGCTCTGGCTCCACCTCGGCAAGGGCGACGGCACCTTCGACACCCGCATCAAGGTCGGCGCCGGCTGGCAGATCTACAAGCAGCTCACCGCCCTCGGCGACGTGACGAACGACGGCAGGGCGGACCTCCTGGCCACCGACGCCGCCGGAGTGATGTGGCTGTACCAGGGCACGGGCTCCTGGAAGACCCCGTACCTCCCCCGCAAGAAGGCGGGCGCGGGCTGGCAGGGCTACAACAAGATCCTGTCCGTCGGCGACATCGCCGGCACCAAGGCGGGCGACCTGGTCGCCCGGGACACCGCCGGGGTGCTGTGGTTCATGCAGGGCAAGGGCGACGGCACCTTCGCCCCCCGGGTCAAGATCGAGTCCGGCTGGGGCGGCCTCCCGCACCTGGTGGGCCTCGGAGACGGCGACCAGAACGGCCGCCCGGACCTCTTCGCCTCGAACGCCAGGACCGACTACCTGTACCGCTCCACCGGCGACGCCACCAAGCCGATCAGCGGGCGCTACACCCTCCGCCAGGACTACCCGGGCACCCCGGTCTACACGGCCGTCTTCTAGCCGCCGCCCGGGATGCCGGGACGAACGGCGGCTGAAAAGATCCTCCCTGAGCAGTAGGGTGGATTCTTTGCTAACGCATTACTGTTGTACGCAAGGCCGCGCACGGTGGCCACAGAGGAGTGAAGGATGAGGAGCAGCAACCCGGTCTTCTCGCGACGGGGGTTCAGCCGCGACAACGGCTACGCGGGCTTTGACGCGCAGCAGGTGCAGGCCGGGACCGCGACCAACCCGTACGCGACCAACCCGTACGCCGTGGACGCGCAGACCGGCATGCCGGCGGCGCCGCCCCGCGGCAACGTGATGACCATCGACGACGTCGTGAGCCGTACGGCCATGACGCTCGGCACGGTCGTCCTGACGGCGGTCCTGTCCTGGGTCCTCCTCCCGGTCGACCCGGCCAACGTCAACAAGTCGTACGGCATCGCCATCGGCGCCGCGCTCGTCGCCTTCGTGCTCGCGATGGTGCAGTCTTTCAAGAGCAAGCCGGCTCCCGCGGTCATCCTGGCCTACGCGGCCTTCGAGGGCGTGTTCCTCGGCGTCATCAGCTCGGCCGTGAGCACGTACATCAGCTCAGGCGTGGTCATCCAGGCCGTCCTCGGCACGATGTGCGTCTTCGCCGGCGTGCTCTTCGCGTACAAGATGCGCTGGATCCGCGTGACCCGACGCTTCTACGGCTTCGTCATGGCCGCCGCGGTGGGCTTCATGCTCCTCATGGTCGCCAACCTGCTCTTCAGCGTCTTCGGCGGCGGCGACGGCCTCGGCTTCCGCAGCGGTGGCCTCGGCATCCTCTTCGGTGTCATCGGTGTCATCCTCGGCGCCTGCTTCCTCGCCCTCGACTTCAAGCAGGTCGAGGACGGCGTGACGTACGGCGCACCGCGCGAGGAGTCCTGGCTGGCGGCCTTCGGCCTCACCATGACCCTGGTGTGGATCTACCTGGAGATGCTGCGGCTCTTCTCGATCCTCTCCGGCGACGACTAGTCGGACCGGTGCCGAGCGCACCGGTCCGAACAGGAAGGCCCCGCGGGCAGTGCCCGCGGGGCCTTCCCGCATGTCGGGCGGGATGAAGAGGGAGAAAAGAAGAGGGAGATAGGAGAGTGGAGAGGGAGAGAGCGGGGCCTAGCCCAGTCTGCGGGCGGCGCGGCGGAGGTCGTACTCGTGGATGATCGCCTTGGCCTGGCCGTACGAGAGCTCGTGCTCACCGCGGAGCCAGCTGACCTTCTCGTGGAAGTCGATGAGGGAAGGGCCCTCGTCGACGGCGCGGAGCCAGTCGGAGATGTCACGACCGGTGGACTGAGGGATTCTGGAGATCATGTTCCGGTGGGTTTGCTCGGAGAACTCTACGGACATGGGCGCCTCCGGAGGCATGCGACGAGCCTTGTTCTCTTCACGCCACCGTGCCCGACCGTTCGCCCGTTGGCAACAGTGCCGGACGGGCGCGTAGGGTCGCGGCGTGCTCGATACCTCACCGCTGACCGCCGCCGTGGAACGTTTCGCCGACCGGCTCAGGGCGGCCCCGCAGAGCCGCCTCCAGCGCGGAGCCGCCGCCGAGGCCCTGGAGCTGGCCCGCGAGCTCTCGCGGCGCGCACAGGCCCTCGAGGGGCACCCGCACGGGCAGCCCCCGCGCGAGATGCCGGACGCGGGCGTCTTCGTCGTCGGGGATCAGGTGGCCGTGGCCGGCCAGGACCTCGCCGAGGCGCTCCAGGCAGCGGAAACGGCCCCGTCCGCACTGCTGGACGAGGCCGTGACGCTGGTGGAGCAGGCGGAGGTCAGAGCGATGCGATGACCCGGTCCGCGAGGATGTAGACGTTGTTCGCCGGGTTCTCGGCGTCGGCGTCGTCGCCGCCGCAGGAGAAGGTCAGCGCGTACGCACCCGAGATGCCCGAGCCGCCGAGCAGGACCGGCGCGCTGCCCGAGCGCAGGGCCTCCGCGAGGCGCTCGGCGGTCTCCCGGTGCCCCGGGGTCATGCAGAGCGTGGTGCCGTCGGTGAAGACGTACACGTCGAGCGTGCCCAGCGGGCCGGGACGGACGTCCGCGAGCGCGGTACGGGCCTCGGCGAGCTCCTCGAGGCGGCTCACGGTGCGCTCGTGGTCGGCGTTCGGGGACGGCTGGACCGGAACGAAGTCGGGGTGCGAGGGGTGCCGGCGGCGGGCCGCAGCCAGCTCGGGGGAGTCCTCGGGGAACTCGGTGGCCGGCTCCTCGTCGAGGAGCGGCTCCAGGCCCACCATGTCGGCCTGGCGCGGCAGGAAGAGCGGGTTGTCCTCGCCGAGCCCCGGCAGGCCGCCCAGGAGCGAGGGGGCGTCCGCGGCGTCGCGGGCCTCCTGCGCCGCCCAGAAGGCACGCGCCTCGGCCAGCTCGCGCTCGCGCTCCTCGGCAAGGGCCTCGGCCACGGCGGCCCGTATCTCGGCAGCGGGGGTTTCGACGGTGCTGCGGGCGTGCGGGACGGTCGTCCCACGGTGGGTGACCGTCGCGGCGAGCTCGCCGCGCAGGGCCGTGACCTGCTTGCGCAGACCGTGGACTGCGTGCAGCGCAGCAGCGCCCACGGCCGTGGCAGCGGCCGTGGTCAGCAGCAGGGCAAGAGACATGGCGCTCACTGACTAACTCCTGATGTGTTCGGTCCCCCGACTTCCTACATCAGCTTGTCCCGACCTGGGAATGGCGTGCAGTGCATTACGTCACGAATTGGACAGGTCTTTTGGCCCGGAGGTTTAGGCCCCACCGGCCTGACCTGGGGAAAGACAAAACCCCAGGATAAAAGTCACATCCTGGGGGAGATTCGGTCACGGGTCGGCCGCGGCGGGGTTGGACCGCGCGTCAGTACGGGCGCCCCGATACGCGCCCTCCCCAAGTGCCCCTTGGGGTGAGCCTGACCGTGGGTGATCGTTCCGGCTCCGCCGGAACGATCACCCACATCAAAAAGCTGTTGGAGCTCGGGCTCCGGCTCAGCTCAGCCGCTCGCTTGTTTGGCCGCGCTGAGCTTCGCCACCGCTGCGGGCAGGTGCCGCCTTCGTTCCTCAGGCAGCCCCTACCCTCCGCTCCGGCTCAGCTCAGCCGCTCGATCACCATCGCCATGCCCTGGCCGCCGCCCACGCACATCGTCTCCAGGCCGAACTGCTTGTCGTGGAACTGGAGGCTGTTGATCAGCGTGCCGGTGATGCGGGCGCCGGTCATCCCGAAGGGGTGACCCACGGCGATGGCCCCGCCGTTGACGTTCAGCTTGTCGAGGTCGACGCCGAGGTCGCGGTACGACGGGATCACCTGGGCCGCGAAGGCCTCGTTGATCTCGACCAGGTCGATGTCGCCGATGGTCAGGCCGGCCCGCTTCAGGGCCTGCTTGCTCGCCTCGACCGGGCCCAGGCCCATGATCTCGGGGGAGAGGCCGGAGACGCCCGTGGACACGATGCGCGCCAGCGGGGTCAGGCCCAGCTCGCGGGCCTTCGTGTCGCTCATGATGACCAGGGCCGCGGCGCCGTCGTTCAGCGGGCAGCAGTTGCCCGCGGTGACCAGGCCGTCGGGGCGGAAGACGGGCTTCAGGCCCTGGACGCCTTCCAGCGTGACGCCGGCGCGCGGGCCGTCGTCCGTGCTCACGACCGTGCCGTCGGGCGTGGTGACGGGGGTGATCTCCCGCTCCCAGAAGCCGTTCTTGATCGCGGCCTCGGCGAGGTTCTGCGACCGCACGCCGAACTCGTCCATGTCCTGGCGGGTGACGCCCTTGAGGCGGGCCAGGTTCTCGGCGGTCTGCCCCATCGAGATGTACGCGTCGGGGATCAGGCCGTCCTCGCGCGGGTCGTGCCAGGACGCGCCCTCGCTCTGCGCGACGGCCGCGGTACGGGCCTCCGCGTCGGCGAAGAGCGGGTTGTGGGTGTCCGGCAGGCCGTCGCTCGTGCCCTTCACGGACCGGGAGACCATCTCGACGCCGGCCGAGATGAAGACGTCGCCCTCGCCCGCCTTGATGGCGTGCATGGCCATGCGGGAGGTCTGCAGCGAGGACGAGCAGTAGCGCGTGACCGTACAGCCCGGCAGGTGGTCCATGCCCATCTGCACGGCCACGATCCGGCCGAGGTTGTGGCCCTGCTCGCCGCCGGGCAGGCCGCAGCCGAGCATCAGGTCGTCGATCTCGCGCGGGTCCAGCTCGGGGACCTTGGCCAGCGCGGCCTGGATGATCGTGGCGGTGAGGTCGTCCGGGCGGATGTCCTTGAGGGACCCCTTGAAGGCGCGGCCGATGGGCGAGCGGGCTGCGGAAACGATGACGGCTTCGGGCATCACGGCTCCAAGGAGGTGTACGGATTCGGGCAGGACCGCATGTGAAGTTACCGGTCCGTACGGTCGAGGTCACCGCCCTCACCGTGTGACGCGTACCCCATTCCCCGTCCCCGGCCTTTTACCCGGCCCTCTTACGCGGGCCTCCACGCGGCCCCCGCGGGGTCCGACTCCGGCACCCGGCGCCGCCTGCGGTACTTCAGCAGGGCCCACGGGGCGCGGGCCGCCGTGACTTCCGTACCCGCCTGTCCGGCCGCCGCGGAAGCGGCCTTCGCCACCGGCAGCATGTCTTCGTTCCGGGCGATGTCGAGGCGGTCCGCCTCGGGCCACAGGCCCAGCGCCGCGCACACGGTCGGCAGCACCGCCATCGCCGCCGTCGCGTACCCCTCGGCCGACGGGTGGTACGAGTCCGGCCCGAACATCTCCCGCGGATTCGCCGCGAACTCCGGCCCCAGCAGGTCCCCCATCGAGACCGTACGGCCGCCCTGCTCGATCACTCCGATGGTCTGCGCGGCGGCCAGCTGCCGGGACACCCGCCGGGCCACCCAGCGCAGCGGCTGGTAGACCGGCTCGATCGTGCCCAGGTCGGGGCAGGTCCCGACGACCACCTCCGACCCCGCACCGCGCAGCCGCCGGACCGCCGCCGTGAGCAGCCGCACCGACTGGGTGGGCGGCATCCGGCGCGTCACGTCGTTCGCACCGATCATGATCACGGTCACATCGGGGAGGAAGCCCACGTCGTCCAGGATCAGCCGCACCTGCCGGTCGAGGTCGTCGGACATCGCACCCGACTGGGCCACGTTGCGCAGCTCGACCGGGCGCTCGGCCACCGCCGCCAGGCCCGACGCGAGCAGCGCCGCCGGTGTCTGTCTCGCCCGGTGCACGCCCAGTCCCGCGGCCGTGGAGTCGCCCAGCATGGCCAGCCGCAGCGGCTCCGCGCCCGGACCGCCGAACTCCGTGCCGTAGCGGCCGTTCGTCCGCGGCGGATCCGACAGCACGCTGCCCACCGTCCGCTTGGCCAGCTGCACCTCCGCCAGGACCAGCCCGACCGCCGCCGCGCCGAGCAGGCCGATCCCGCCTCCGCCGTAAGCCGCGCCGGCCGCGATCCGGCGCGCCGTCCTCGCCCTCGACACTCTTCCAGCCACCTCCTCGACGCGACCCGGCCGTACGTGGCGTCACACGCCCTCTACCTGCCCCGTACTGCCGGTCGGCCAATCGCTTTCCGCTTACTCTGGCGGTGCCTCCCGGAGAACCCGTGGAGTCCCCTCCTTGGAGAACATGGTGCATTTCCACGACTCGATGATCAGCCTCGTCGGCAACACCCCGCTGGTGAAGCTCAACCGCGTGACCGAAGGTATCCAGGCGACGGTCCTGGCCAAGGTCGAGTACTTCAACCCGGGCGGTTCCGTGAAGGACCGCATCGCCGTACGCATGATCGAAGCGGCCGAGCAGAGCGGTGCGCTCAAGCCGGGAGGCACGATCGTCGAGCCGACCAGTGGCAACACGGGTGTCGGACTCGCCATCGTGGCCCAGCAGAAGGGCTACAAGTGCATCTTCGTCTGCCCTGACAAGGTGTCCATGGACAAGATCAACGTGATGCGCGCGTACGGCGCCGAGGTCGTGGTCTGCCCGACCGCGGTCGACCCCGAGCACCCGGACTCGTACTACAACGTGTCCGACCGCCTCGCGCGAGAGCCCGGCGCCTGGAAGCCCGACCAGTACAGCAACCCGAACAACCCCCGTTCGCACTACGAGACCACCGGCCCCGAGCTGTGGGAGCAGACGGACGGGAAGATCACCCACTTCGTCGCGGGCGTCGGCACCGGCGGCACGATCTCCGGCACCGGCAACTACCTGAAGGAGGTCAGCGGCGGGAAGGTCAAGGTCATCGGCGCCGACCCCGAGGGCTCGGTGTACTCCGGCGGCTCGGGCCGCCCGTACCTCGTCGAGGGCGTCGGCGAGGACTTCTGGCCGACCGCCTACGACCCGAACGTCACGGACGAGATCATCGCGGTGTCCGACAAGGACTCCTTCCAGATGACCCGCCGCCTCGCCAAGGAAGAGGGCCTCCTCGTCGGCGGCTCCTGCGGCATGGCGGTCGTCGCCGCGCTGAAGGCTGCCGAGGGCCTCGGCCCGGACGACGTGGTCGTCGTGCTCCTCCCGGACAGCGGCCGCGGCTACCTGAGCAAGATCTTCAGCGACGAGTGGATGTCCGGACACGGCTTCCTGGAGGACGCGGGCTCCTCGGCGCGCGTCCGCGACGTGCTGGCGGACAAGGAGGGCGCCATGCCGTCCCTGGTCCACATGCACCCGGAGGAGACCGTCGGCGAGGCCATCGAGGTGCTGCGCGAGTACGGCGTATCGCAGATGCCGGTCGTGAAGCCGGGCGCGGGCCACCCCGACGTGATGGCCGCCGAGGTCATCGGCTCGGTCGTGGAGAAGGAGCTGCTGGCGGCGCTGTTCGCGCAGCGCGCCTCGCTCACGGACCCGCTGGAGAAGCACATGAGCGCGCCGCTGCCGCAGGTCGGCTCGGGCGAGCCGGTCGCGGACCTGATGGCCGCGCTGGGCGAGGCCGACGCGGCGATCGTGCTGGTCGAGGGCAAGCCGACCGGTGTGGTCAGCCGTCAGGACCTGCTCGCGTTCCTCGCGCGCACCGCGAAGTAGCCGCTGCGGGCGGCAGGTTCACCCGGACGGGGGGCCTGCCGTCCGCCGGTGGTGCTGCGGTCGCGCAATCGGTACGAGCGCGACACGTCACGGCAGCACCCGCTTAACACGCCTCCGGCACAGTGGTGGTTGTCGGCAAGGGCCCACGGGAAGACACGACGACCCGGCGGGATCCGGCCGGCACCACCGAACGGCGTCACGGACTTCCGGAGCGGCTCCCGGACCCCGTCGGCGCCACGGACGCGGACAACCGGCCCTGACCCGGCCCGTGTCCTTCGCGGGGACCGCCGTCGTCCCGCCCCCCGGGAGACCGGGGGTGCGGCGGTCCCCGCGCAACACCCCTGTACTCAAGGCCCCGAGCGGCTCACGCCCGGCCGGACCGGCGTACGGTCAGCCGTCCCACTCCGACTTCTGCGCACCGCGGCGGGAACGCGACTTGGCCGCGTGGGCGAAGTTGACGCCCAGGATGCCACCCCAGCTGATCAGCAGCCCCGTGACGCCGGCGTTCACGACGCCGATCGCGGAGAGCGGGACCGCGATGGCCAGACTGATGATCCCGAAGCCGTAGCGGGCGCCGAAGGCCGCCGTCGCGTCGGCCGGCTCGCGGGCGCCGCGGGCCGCGGCCGTGCGCTGCTCCGCCAGGCGGCGCCGGACCTGGGTCTGCACCTCGGAGTCCAGGCGGGAGTCGATCTTCGCGAGGAAGGACTCGACGAGCGCCGGTTCGTACTCGGGACCGAGCTCGCGCCGCGCCTGGAGCGTGGCGTCGAGTTCCTTGCGGAGTTCGGCGTCTTCGGCGAGCCCGGGGTTCTGAGCCTGAGCGTTCATGGGTCCACCGTAGGGACGCGCACGGCCGCCGGTCGGTAGGGCTAACCCCCCAATCCGGCGGCCCGCCCGGCCGGCCGCCGGGTCTCGCGGAACGGGCGCCGCTTGCCGTCCTGCATAGATGCATGCAGGCTGCTGCCAGACTGAATGGAGGGGACGGGATGAGCGCGACGAGCGCGACGAGCGGGGCGGGTGACAGCCCGGCCGCACGGCTGCAGAAGCTGTTCGAGGGACACCGGCTCACGCCGACGCAGCGCCGGATCGCCCACTGCATGGTGCGCGGGGCCGCCGACGTGCCGTTCCTGTCGAGCGTCGAGCTCGCGGAGCTGGCCGGGGTGAGCCAGCCGTCGGTGACGCGGTTCGCGGTCGCCCTCGGCTTCGACGGCTATCCCGCCCTGCGCCGCCACCTGCGGGAGGTGGCCCCCGCCGGGCCGCGGCCCGCCGCGGACAGCGATACGTACAACTCCTACCAGCAGGCCGTGCAGGCGGAGATCGAGAACCTTCGCCACCTGTCGGCCCTGCTCGCCGACCCCGCGCCGGTTGCGGAGGCGGGCCGCGTGCTCGCGGCCTCCCGCCCCCTGCCGGTCCTCGGGCTGCGCGCGGCGTCCTCGCAGGCGCGCGGTTTCGGGTACTTCGCGGCGAAGGTCCACCCGGACGTACGACTGCTCGACGAGGGCGGCTCGATGCTGACCGACCGGATCGACGCGGCCCGCTCCGCGGGGGCGACGGCGCTGATCTGCTTCGCCCTGCCGCGGCACCCCCGCGAGGTCGTGGAGGCGCTGGAGTACTCCCGCGCGGCCGGGCTGACGGTGGTCACCGTCGCGGACTCCGCATTCGCCCCGGTCGCCCGCCACTCCGACCTGCTGATCCCGGCCCCGGTGGGCACGGGGCTGGCCTTCGACACGGCCTGTGCCCCGATGCTCCTGGGGCGGGTCCTGCTGGAGGCCATGGCGGACGCCCTGCCCGACGCGCAGGCCCGCCTGGAGGCCTTCGACACGGCGGCCGCCGCGCGGGGCCTGTTCGTGGAGTGACGCCCGCCGCGCCCGGTCCTGCGCGCCGTCCTACGCCCCGTCCAGCAGCGCGTCGGCGTGGCCGCCGCCGGCCTCGGCGACCAGGTCCGAGAGCTGCTGCGCGGGCCGGACCAGGCTGAAGCGGACCCGGCCCGGACCGTCGGTGCGGAAGCCGTGGACCGCGGGGCGGGGCAGGCTGTTGTAGCCGTAGTGGGCCGTGAAGAAGTACGCGCCGGTGTCCGGGGCGACGACGAGGTCGCCCGGGGACAGCAGCGGCAGCGGCCGGTTCTCCGCCAGGAGGTCGCCCGAGAAGCACGCGGGCCCGGCGACGTCCTGCCCCACCGGCTCCCCGGTGCGCGGCAGGCCCTTCGCGTCGTACGCGAGGATCCGCAGCGGCCAGGACGCCGGGGCGTAGACGGTGCGGGTCGCGACCTGCACGCCCGCGTGGGTCAGGGCGATCGGGCGGCCCCCGGAGCTCTTCGTGTACTCGACCCGCGCGATCAGCAGGCCGTGCTTGGCCAGCAGCGACCGGCCGAACTCCGTGACCAGTCCGTACCGCCCCTCGAACAGCCCCGGGACGGCCTCCCGGAGCGCCCCGACGTACTGCGCGTACGTCGGGGTCTGCGCGTCCGAGGTGAAGTTGACGGGCAGCCCGCCGCCGATGTCGAGCGTGTCGATCTGCGTGCGCCCGGCGGCGGTGTTGATCTCCTCGGCCAGCTCCCACACCGCGCGGACGCCCTCGGCGAGCCGGGCCGGCGGCACGCCCTGCGAGCCGGAGTGGGTGTGCAGCCGGGTCAGCCAGGGGCGGTCCAGGACGGCGCGGACGATCCGGGCGCGCGCCCCCTCGTCGCGCAGCGCGAAGCCGAACTTGGACGTGGCGGTGGCCGTGGAGGTGGCGCCGATCGTGCCCGCGCCGGTCTGCGGGTTCACCCGCAGGCCCACGGTGGAGCGGCCGGGTGCCGATGCCATCAGTGCGTCGATGCGCTCCAGCTCCTGGGCGTTGTCGGCGTTCACGGCGATGCCGAGGGCGAGTGCCTCGCGCAGCTCGGCGGGGGTCTTGGCGGGGGAGTCGAGCACGGTCCGCTCCGGAGCGGTGCCGGCGGCCCTGGCCAGGGCCAGTTCCCCCGGGCTCGCCACCTCGCAGCCGATGCCGGCGGCCGCCAGCAGCCGCAGGACGGGCACCAGGGGCGCCGCCTTGACCGCGAAGGAGTGCAGGACGGGGGTGCCGGGCGGCAGCGCGGCGGCGAAGGCGGCCCGGAGGGCGGCGGCGGAGGCCTCGATGCCCGCCGCGTCCAGCAGGCAGACCAGGGGGTCCACGCCATCGGCCCCGCCGACGAGACCCTGCTCGACGGCGGCCCGTACGGCCAGGTCACGGCGCGCGGCGGCGCCTTCGGTCAGCACGTCATCGGCCATGTCCGCCAGCCAATCATCCGGCAGGCCCGGCCGCAGCCGTTGACTACTTCTATTCAGCAGGTAAGGATGTGAATGGATTGACCAACATCGGAGGAGGCACCGCCATGTCAGGACCCCGCCCCGTACGTGCCGCGCGAGGCACCGAGCTCAGCACCCTGGGATGGCAGCAGGAGGCCGCGCTGCGGATGCTCCAGAACAACCTCGACCCCGAGGTCGCCGAGCACCCCGACAAGCTCGTCGTCTACGGCGGCACGGGCAAGGCCGCACGCGACTGGCGCTCGTACGACGCGATGGTCCGCACCCTCCAGACCCTCAAGCAGGACGAGACGATGCTCGTCCAGTCCGGCCGCCCGGTCGGCGTGATGCAGACCCACGAGTGGGCGCCGCGCGTCCTGCTCGCCAACTCCAACCTGGTCGGCGACTGGGCGAACTGGGAGGAGTTCCGCCGCCTGGAGCAGCTCGGCCTGACCATGTACGGCCAGATGACGGCCGGCTCCTGGATCTACATCGGCACCCAGGGCATCCTCCAGGGCACGTACGAGACCTTCGCCGCGGTCGCCGCGAAGAAGTTCGGCGGCACCCTCGCGGGCACCATCACCCTCACCGCCGGCCTCGGCGGCATGGGCGGCGCACAGCCGCTGGCCGTGACGATGAACGACGGCGTCGCGATCTGCATCGACGTCGACCCGCGCGCCATCGAGCGCCGGATCGAGCACCGCTACCTCGACGTGAAGGCCGACAGCCTCCAGCACGCCCTGCAGCTGGCCGTCGAGGCCCGCGACGCGCGCAGGCCGCTCTCCATCGGCCTGCTCGGCAACGCCGCCGACCTGCTCCCGCAGATGCTCGCCGAGGGCGCGCCGATCGACATCGTGACGGACCAGACCTCCGCCCACGACCCGCTCGCCTACCTGCCGACCGGCGTCGACTTCGACGACATGGCCGACTACGCCGCCAAGGACCCGGCGGGCTTCACCACCCGCGCCCGCGAGTCCATGGCCAAGCACGTCGAGGCCATGGTCGGCTTCATGGACGCGGGCGCCGAGGTCTTCGACTACGGCAACTCCATCCGCGGCGAGGCCCAGCTGGCCGGCTACGACCGCGCCTTCGCCTTCCCCGGCTTCGTCCCCGCCTACATCCGCCCCCTCTTCTGCGAGGGCAAGGGCCCCTTCCGCTGGGCGGCCCTGTCCGGCGAGGCCTCGGACATCCACAAGACCGACAAGGCGATCCTCGACCTCTTCCCGGAGAACGAGTCCCTGCACCGCTGGATCAAGATGGCCGGCGAGCGCGTCCACTTCCAGGGCCTGCCCGCCCGGATCTGCTGGCTCGGCTACGGCGAGCGCGACAAGGCCGGCGAGCGCTTCAACGACATGGTCGCGAGCGGCGAACTGGCCGCCCCGCTGGCCATCGGCCGCGACCACCTCGACTGCGGCTCCGTCGCCTCGCCGTACCGCGAGACCGAGGCCATGCTCGACGGCTCCGACGCCATCGCCGACTGGCCGCTGCTCAACGCCATGGTCAACGTCGCCTCCGGCGCCTCCTGGGTCTCCCTCCACCACGGCGGCGGCGTCGGCATGGGCCGCTCCATCCACGCCGGCCAGGTCACCGTCGCCGACGGCACCCCGCTCGCGGGCGAGAAGATCCGCCGGGTCCTCACCAACGACCCCGGCATGGGCGTCATCCGCCACGTCGACGCGGGCTACGACATCGCCGAGACCGTCGCCGACGAGCGCGGCGTCCGCGTCCCCATGCGCGAGGGCGACCAGGCGTGACCTTCCACGAGATGTGGGCCGACCTCGCGCCCATCGGCCGCCACGCGGACTCCGGCGGATACCGCCGGTTCGCGTGGACCGGCGCCGACGCCGACTGCCGGGAGTGGTTCCGGGCACAGGCCGAGGCCCGCGGCCTGACGTACGAGGTCGACCGCAACGGCAACCAGTGGGCCTGGCTCGGCGACCCCCTCGCCGGGGACGCCGTGGTCACCGGCTCGCACCTGGACTCCGTCCCCGACGGCGGGGCCTTCGACGGCCCGCTCGGCGTGGTGTCCTCCTTCGCGGCCCTGGACGAACTGCGCCACAGGGGTGCGGAGTTCACCAGGCCGCTCGCCATCAGCAACTTCGGCGACGAGGAGGGCGCCCGCTTCGGGCTCGCCTGCGTCGGCTCCCGGCTCACCGCCGGGCAGCTGACGCGGGAGAAGGCGTACGAGCTCCGCGATGGCGACGGCACCACCCTGCCGCAGGCCATGGAGGCCGCCGGGTACGACCCCGAGACCCTCGGAGCCGACCCCGAACGCCTCTCCCGCATCGGCGCCTTCGTCGAACTGCACGTGGAACAGGGCCGCGCCCTCGACCTCTCCGGCGACCGCGTCGGCATCGCCTCCGCGATCTGGCCGCACGGCCGCTGGCGGTTCGACTTCCACGGCGAGGCCAACCACGCGGGCACCACCCGCCTGGAAGACCGCCGCGACCCGATGCTCACGTACGCCGCAACCGTCCTCGCCGCCCGCGAGGAGGCCCGGCTCGCCGGCGCCGTGGCGACCTTCGGCAAGATCTCCGTCGAACCGAACGGCGTCAACGCCATCCCCTCGCTGGTGCGCGGCTGGCTCGACTCCCGGGCCGCCGACCAGGCAGCCCTGGACACCGTCGTCACGGCCATCGAGAAGGCCGCCCGGGAGCGCGCCGAGCGCGACGGCATCGACCTGCGGATCGTGCGCGAGTCCTTCACCCCCGTCGTGGAGTTCGAACACGCCCTGCGCGACGAGCTGGCCCGGATCCTCGGCGGATCCGTCCCCGTCCTCGGCACCGGCGCGGGACACGACGCCGGAATCCTCTCCGGATCGGTCCCGACCGCGATGCTGTTCGTACGCAACCCCACCGGCGTCTCGCACTCCCCGGCGGAATTCGCCGCGGAGGACGACTGCATCGCCGGTGTCCTCGCCCTCGCCGACGTACTGGAAGGTCTCGCGTGCAGGTGAAGACATTCTGGCTGGAGCACGCCTGGCTCGGCACGCACGTCGAGCCGGGCGTCGCCCTGGACGTGGCCGACGGCCTGATCTCCGCCGTCCGCACCGGGGTGGACACGCCCCCGCCAGGCGCCGAGGTCCTGCGCGGCCTGACGGTCCCCGGCCTCGCCAACGCGCACAGCCACTGCTTCCACCGGGCGCTGCGCGGCACCGTACAGGTCGGCTCCGGGACCTTCTGGACCTGGCGCGAGATCATGTACGGCGTCGCCCAGAACCTCACCCCCGACTCGTACTACACGCTCGCGCGCGCCGTGTACGCGGAGATGGCCCTCGCCGGCATCACGGCCGTGGGTGAGTTCCACTACCTCCACCACGCGCCCGGCGGCACCCCCTACGACGACCCCAACGCCATGGGCGAGGCCCTGATCGCGGCCGCCGCCGAAGCCGGCATCCGCATCACCCTCCTCGACACCGCGTACTTGTCCGCAGGCTTCGGAGAACCGCCCCAGCCGCACCAGCTGCGCTTCTCCGACGGCACCGCCGAAGCCTGGGCCGAGCGCGCCGCCGCCCTCAAGGGCCGCGACCACGCCCGGATCGGCGCCGCCGTGCACTCCGTGCGCGCCGTGCCGGCCGACCAGCTGACCACCGTCGCCCGCTGGGCCGAGGAGCGCCGCGCCCCGCTGCACGTCCACCTCTCCGAGCAGACCGCGGAGAACGACGCCTGCCAGGCCGCCCACGGCCGCACCCCGACCCGGCTGCTCGCCGACCACGGCGTGCTCGGCCCGCACACCACCGGCGTCCACAACACGCACCTCACCGACGAGGACATCGCGCTCCTCGGCGGCACCAGCACCGGCACGTGCATGTGCCCCACCACCGAACGCGACCTCGCCGACGGCATCGGCCCGGCCGTCCGCCTCCAGCAGGCCGGCAGCCCGCTCTCGCTCGGCAGCGACAGCCACGCCGTCATCGACCTGCTGGAAGAAGCGCGCGCGATGGAGCTCAACGAGCGCCTGCGCAGCCGTACCCGCGGCCACTGGACCGCCGCCGCGCTGCTGCGCGCCGCCACGGCCGACGGCCACGCCGCCCTCGGCTGGACCGAAGCGGGCGCCCTGGAGCAGGGCCGGCTCGCCGACTTCACGACGATCGCCCTCGACTCCGTCAGGACGGCGGGCCCGGTGCCGCGCCTCGGCGCCGAGACGGCCGTCTTCGCGGCCTCGGCCGCGGACGTCCGGCACACCGTGGTCGGCGGCCGGCACGTCGTCCGCGACGGCCACCACACCCTGGTCCCCGACGTCCCGTCCGCCCTGGCGTCCGCCATCGCGGCCGTGCGGAGCTGACGCCCACCCGCCCTCCCACCGTCCCCGGGGCCGGGGCGCAGCCCCGGTTTCGGGAAGGGGAGGGGTGGGGGAGCAAACCACTCGACCATCGCGAGGAACCATGACCACCACAGCAATCACCAACATCGGCAGCCTCGTCACCAACGACCCCGCCCTCGGCGACGGCTCCCCCCTCGGCCTGATCCAGGACGCGGCCGTGGTCATCGAAGGCGACACCGTCACCTGGGTCGGCGAAGCCGCCAAGGCCCCGGCCGCGGACGCGGCGTACGACGCCCAGGGCCGCGCGGCCATCCCCGGCTTCGTCGACTCCCACAGCCACCTCGTCTTCGCGGGCGACCGCACCGCCGAGTTCAACGCCCGCATGTCCGGCCGCAGCTATTCCGCCGGAGGCATCCGCACCACCGTGGCCGCCACCCGCGCCGCCTCCGACGAGCAGCTCGAAGCGAACCTGCTGCGCCACCTCCACGAGGCCCGCCGCCAGGGCACGACCACCTTCGAGACCAAGTCCGGCTACGGCCTGACCGTCGGGGACGAGGCCCGCGCCCTGCGCATCGCCGCCGCCCACACCGACGAGGTCACCTACCTCGGCGCACACATCGTCTCGCCCGACTACGCCGACGACCCGGCCGCCTACGTCGACCTCGTCACCGGCGAGATGCTGGACGCCTGCGCCCCGTACGCCCGCTGGGTGGACGTGTTCTGCGAGAAGGGCGCGTTCGACGGGGACCAGGCCCGCGCGATCCTGACCGCCGGGCGGGCCAAGGGCCTCGTCCCGCGCATCCACGCCAACCAGCTCTCCCACGGCCCCGGAGTGCAGCTGGCCGTGGAGCTGGAGGCGGCGTCCGCCGACCACTGCACCCACCTGACCGACGCGGACGTCGACGCCCTCGCGCAGTCGTCCACGGTCGCCACCCTGTTGCCGGGCGCGGAATTCTCCACCCGCGCGCAGTGGCCCGACGCGCGCCGCCTGCTCGACGCCGGAGCGACCGTCGCCCTGTCCACGGACTGCAACCCCGGCTCCTCCTACACCAGCTCCATGCCCTTCTGCATCGCCCTCGCCGTCCGGGACATGGGCATGACCCCGGACGAGGCCCTGTGGTCCGCCACCGCGGGCGGCGCCCGCGCCCTCCTCCGCACCGACATCGGCGTGCTGACCCCGGGATCCCGCGCGGATCTGGCCCTGCTCGACGCCCCCAGCCACGTCCACCTCGCGTACCGCCCGGGCGTCCCGCTCGTCTCCGCCGTGTGGCAGCGGGGTGACCGGGTGCTCTGACCGGGCGCCCGATCCGGGCCGTCCTTTGTCTTCCCTCGGCAAGGTCCCAGGCGTACCTTGGCGCCCAATCTGACGTTGAGTCAGGAACTTTGGCCCGAGGGAGACGCAGAGGTGTCCAAGCAGCAACGCTCCGCCGCGCTGGCGCTGGCAGCGGCGCTGGCCGGTACGGCGGTACTGGCGGCCGCCCCCGTCGCCCACGCCGACGTCGTGGACGTCAAGTACGACTGCAAGACGCCGATCGGTCCAAAATCGGCGGTCTCGCCGATCGACATCACGGCAGTCAAGACGGGCAACGCCTACAAGCTGACGATGTCCTTCCAGAAGGGCGTCTCCTCCAGCCCGATCGAGCTCGGCAAGGGCGCGATGAACCCGAGCGCCGTGATCCGGGTCGGCGGCGCGGAGACCGGTACCGTCGCGGTCTCCGGGCCGCCGAACGCCGCGGCCGCGCCCGCCAACACCCCCATCAAGATCAGCGACCTCTCCGGCACGTACACCCCGAAGAGCAGCGGCAAGGTCACCTTCACCCCGGGCGTCCTGACCATCAAGGCCCTGATGACGGTCACGACCTGCACCCCCGGCAACAGCCCCGGGCCCGCCCTGGAACTGGACGTCACGGCCGCGGGCGGCGGCAAGGAGACCGCCGCCAACCCCGCCGGCAAGACCGGGACCCTGCCCCAGACCGGCCCGATGGACTCCGCGCTCGCCCTCGGCACCCTCGGCGGCACCGTCCTGCTCTCGGGTGCCGCGGGCGTCCTCTGGCTCACCCGCCGCGGCCGGCACGCGCGGGTCTGACCGGAGGACGAGGGGGACCGGCCATGCCGTCGCGCACCAGCCGCACCAGCCGTAGCAGCCGCACCGGCCGTGCCCACCGCCCCGCGGCCCGTCGTGGCGCACCCTCCGCCGTGGGGGCCGTCGCGGCCGTCCTGGCCGCCGTCGGCGTGCTGCTGGGCGCACCCGGGCAGGCCCGGGCGGAACCCGGCTGGACCGCCGCCCCCGCCGCGGGCGCCGCCACCCGCCCCGGCAGCGGCGACGAACGCCCGTACTTCTACCTCCAGGGCGTACCCGGCACCGTGCTGGAGGACCGGCTCGCCCTGTCCAACCCCTCCGACCGGCCGCGCACCGTCACCCTGCGCGGGGCCGACGCGTACAACGCCCCCGGCGGCGCCCTCGCGGTCCGCCCCGCGGCGGGATCCACCGGTGCCGGGGCCTGGATCCGCTTCGCCGACACCCGCGTGGAGATCCCGCCGCGGACCCGGGCCGTGGTCCCCTTCACCGTCACCGTGCCGCCCGCAGCGGTCCCCGGCGACCACCCGGCCGCGGTCGTGGCCTCCGAGGGCGGCCGGGAGGCCGGGGTCCGCATCCAGCTGCGCGTCAGCGGCCCCACCCTGTCGGCGCTCACCGTCGAGGACGTCGCCGTGACCGGCGCGGGCGGGGCGGCCGTCATCCGGTACGCGCTGGTCAACCGCGGCAACACCGTCCTGGCCCCGCAGCTCGCGGTCCGCGCCGAGGGAGTCTTCGGGGAGCTGCCCGGCCCCCCGGCCCGCGCGCTGCCCCTGGAACTGCTGCCCGGCCAGCGGGTCGAGCTGACCGAACGCTGGCCCGGGGCACCGGCCTTCGATGCCGTGGACCTCACCCTCACCGTCACCGCGGGCGGCGGGGCGCGCGCGACGGGCACGGCCGGGGCGCGGTTCGTGCCCTGGGGAGCGGTGGCCGGGACCGGCGCGGGGCTGCTGGGCCTCGGCGCGGTCGCGCTGCTGCTCGTACGCACCGCACGGGCCCGGCGGGCGGCGGCGGGCGGGCCGACGGCGCAGCCCGCAGAGCCCGCGCGGGCGCCGGAAGGTGCCGGGACGGACGAGACCGGGCGGGCCGGACGGCCGGCTCCGGAAGCCGAGTTGACGGGAGCGGTCGGGTGAGCGGCGAGGTCGGGCTCCGGTTCCGGGGACGCAGGACGGGCCGGTGCGCACCGCGCGCGGCGTACGTACGGTGCACGCGGTGCGTGGGGTACGGGCTGACGGCCCTCGCCCTGGCCCTGCTGGCCGCGCTCGCGGTCGCCCTGCCCGCCGCCCCGGCGGCCGCGGCCGAGGGCAGGCCCGCCGTCGAGCTCTCGCTCCAGGAGGTCGCCAAGGGCACGGAGGTCACCGTCGCAGGCACCGGCTGGCGCCCCCGCACCCTGCTGACCCTGCTGGTCTGCGGACAGAACATGATCGGCGGCACCAACAGCTGCGCCAACGCCGACGGCCGGGCCGTCACCACCGACGACCTCGGCCGCTTCGGCAAGCAGCTGCCCGTGGTCGCGCCGCCCAAGCCCTGCCCCTGCGTGGTGGCGGTGGCCACGGTCACCGGGGACCAGGCGCAGGTGCAGGTTCCGCTCGAGATCACCGACCATCCCGTGGCGGCCCTCCCCTCGCAGACCGGCACCGCCCGGCTGGCGGTCCTCGCGGCCGCGCGGCTGGAGGGCGAGGACGGCGTCCTCACCTGGTTCGGCGCCCCGCCCTCCCGCACCCTCGTCGTCACCGTCGGCAACCTCGGCTCGGCGCCCGTCAAGGACCCCGTCTTCCAGGTCGGCACCTCCCACGGGGTGTTCGCGCCGGTCTGGGAGGAACAGCAGTGGCGCGGCACCGTCCCGCCCGGCGCGAAGGCCCGTATCGAGCTGAAGACCTCGCTGACCGCGGGCGCCCACGGCGACTACACCGTCTCGCTCAAGTACGGCGAGAAGCTCCTCGTGGTGCAGCCCTGGGGGGTGGACCGGCCGTACGGGGTGACGCTCTTCTGGATCCTGCTGTGCGTGGTGGTCCCGGCCGGGCTCTTCCGCATCGGCATGGCCGTCGTCGACCGGGTGCGGCCGCGCACCGGCGCGGGCGGACGGCACCGCGGGGCGGCCAGGCTCCCGGAGGCGGCCGCGGCGGTCACGGCGAAGCTCCCGCGGATCCCGGCGCGCGCGCCGAAGCAGCCGGTGCCCGCGGCGCAGGCCCCCGAGACCCCCACGGCGGCCCTGCCGTGGTTCACCCCGGACAGCGCGCCGGGAGCGCAGGCACCACAGACGTCCGCACCGTCTGAGAACCGTTCCATGACGAAGGGACACCAGTGAAAACCCAACGGAGGGTGAGCGCGGCGGCCGTCGCGCTGCTGCTCGGCGGCGCGGGCATCTTGATGGTGGCCACGCCGGCCCAGGCGGCGGAGATCACTTTCAAGGTCAAGTGCGTGCCGCCGGCAGGCGGCGGCGGGCCGGTGGAGGGCGAGACCACCGCCAGGATCACGGCACCGGCCACCGCGAAGGTCGGCGACGAGGTCGAGGTGGTCTGGAAGACCGTCAAGCCGGCCTCGAACAACACCGACCTGATGGACATCCCGCAGGACGCGGTCCAGCCCACCGGGTGGCTGACGGTCGGCGGCGGGATGGGCGAGCTCAAGCTGGTCGGCGAGAAGAAGAACCCGCCGATCCCCAAGAAGGCCCCCATGGTCATGTCCGACATGAAGGGGAAGCTCAAGCTGACCAAGGCCGGCAAGATCACGCTCACTCCGGCCAAGTACGACGTGGCGGTCACCTTCTCCTTCGGCACGTTCACCACGAAGTGCGCGCCGGTGGGTACGGTCTCGACGGCCCACACCATCACGGTGACGGGCGGCTCCAGCGGCGGTACGACGTCCGGCACGACGTCGGGGACCACGTCCGGCACGACGTCCGGAACCACCTCGGGCACGACGTCCGGAACCACCTCGGGTACGACGTCCGGAACCACCTCGGGTGCGACGTCCGGGACGACCGCCGGAACCACGTCCGGTACGACCTCGGGCACCACGTCCGGAACCACCGCCGGCACCGGCGGCCCCAGCGACGTCGCCGGCAAGGCGGTCACCGTCACCTACGACTGCAAGCCGTTCGTCCAGGAGGCGATCAAGGCCCCCGCCACCATCAACGCCAAGAAGAGCGGTGGCAGCTGGAACCTCACCGTCAAGACCGGCAAGGGCATCATGAAGAGCCCGGCCGACCTCGCCGCGGGCGCCCTCAAGCCGTCCATGAAGATCAAGCTCGGCGGTGCGGACAGCGGCACGGTCGACGTCAGCGGTCCGGCGAACACCACCGCCGTCAAGGCCGGCGACCCGGTCGACCTCGCCGACATGACCGGCACCTACAAGCCCGGCAAGTCCGGCAAGGTCACGCTGAGCCCCGACGAGCTGCTCATCACCGTCTCCGGCAGCATCAAGGTGCCCTGCAAGGCCGTCAGCAGCGGAGTCTCCGTCGAGCTGGACACCGCCGCCCAGCCGGGCGGCAGCGCCGGCACGACCGGCACCTCCGGCAACTCCTCCGGCAACGGCAGCACCACCGAAGGCCTCGCCGAGACCGGCGCGGGCGACGACGGCGGCATCAAGGCCCTCGCCCTGGTCGCGGGCACGGTGATCCTGCTCGGCGGCGCGGTGTTCACCTTCACCCCGTGGCGCCGCCTGCGCGGCACCCGGTAACGCGCCCGCAGGGGCCCGGACACGGGAACGGCCCGGCACACCTGGTGGTGTGCCGGGCCGTTCCCGTGCCGCAGGGGGAGTGCGTCAGTGCACGTCACCCATCAGCGCGTTGACCTTCTTGCGGTACATGAAGATCGCGACACCGGCGAGCACGGCGGCGAACGCCTCGAAGGCGACCACGCCGACGCCGTTCAGCTTCACGTCGGCCAGGCCGAGCAGACCCGTGATGCAGTCACCGGCGGTGACGGCCAGGAACCACACGCCCATCATCTGGGAGGCGTACTTCTGCGGGGCCATCTTCGTGGTGACGGAGAGGCCGACCGGGGAGAGGCACAGCTCGGCGACGGTGTGCATCAGGAAGATCAGCACCAGCCACCACATGGTGACCTTGGTGTCGGTGCCTGCGGTCTGGCTGAGCGGGATGCAGAACACGAAGAACGAGGCGCCGACGATGACCAGGGCGATCGAGAACTTGACGATCGTGCTGGGCTCGCGGTTGCGGCGGGCGAGGGCCAGCCACATCCACGCGAACAGCGGGGCCAGCAGCACCACGAAGAACGGGTTCAGGGACTGGAAGAGGACGTTCGGGAGCTCCCAGCCGAACAGGCCGCGCTCGGAGTTGTCGCTGCCGAACAGAGAGAGCGTCGAGCCGCCCTGGTCGTAGATCATCCAGAACACGGCGGCGGCCACGAAGAACCAGATGAAGGCGCTCATCTTGGTCTGCTCTTCGGAGCTCAGGTCCTTGTCCCGCCTGATCCGGGTGAGGACGGCGACCGGGATGACCAGGCCGGCGATCGTGATCGGGTACAGCGCCCACTTGATGGTGAACATGTCCAGCGCGACCACGGCGCCGTAGAACACGGCGACGGCGAGGACGGCGAAGACGCTCTTGCGGATGACGTTGTCGCGCTCCGCGGCCGTCAGCGGGTTCGGGACGACGCTGCTCTGCGGGTTCAGGGTGTGGCCGAACGCCAGGAAGAACACCAGGCCGAGGCCCATGCCCACGGCGGCGAGGGCGAAGCCCAGGTGCCAGTTGACGAGCTCGCCGACCATGCCGATGCCGACCGGGGCCAGGAGGGCGCCCAGGTTGATGCCGACGTAGAAGATCGTGAACCCGCTGTCGCGGCGCACGCCGTCCTTGCCCGCGTACAGGTGGCCGACCATCGTGGAGATGTTGGCCTTGAGCAGACCGGAGCCGATCGCGACCAGCAGCAGACCGATGAAGAACGCGATCTGGCCGGGCAGCGCGAGCGACACGTGGCCCGCCATGATCACGAAAGCGGCGATGGTGACCGTCTTGCGGGCGCCCCAGACGCGGTCGCCGAACCAGCCGCCGGGCATGGCCATCAGGTAGACCATGGCCACGTAGACGGAGTAGATCGCCGTGGCCGTCGCCGCGGTGTATGCCAGCCCGCCGCCCTGGCTGCCCTTCGCGGCGTCGACGCCGCCGGAGACCAGGTACAGGACGAGGAGCGCACGCATGCCGTAGTAGGAGAACCGCTCCCACATCTCGGTCATGAACAGCGTGGCCAGGCCGATCGGGTGGCCGAGGAAGGTCTTCTCGTGAGCGGCGCTCGGCGAGTCCTTCGTCAGGCTGGAAGCCATGGTCGATCCTTGCTTGCTCGGGACGCCGCGCCTCGTGAGCTCGTCGGCGCCCGGTGGGGGGTGGCCGGCACCGGCGGGGGAAGGCTCCGCACCCCACGCCCAGGGGTCCCGCTCCGTTGTACGGCGCGGAGGAACAGTCCCTACCGGGATCCACGCCCGGCTCGCGTCGTTGCGTGCAGGGCCCGGCCCACAGGTCGTTCGCTGCCCGGGAACCGGACGGGGCCTTCCAGAAGGCTGTCGGTCCGGCTCGGACAGAAATAGAGACCTTCGACCGCGATTACGGCACAAAGGTCCCCGGGTAGTGCATCAGGCGTCTCGCCACCATACGACACGACACTGCCGGATATGGAAGGACTTGAGATATGGATCACAGGTGGTGGCGGGAACCGTTCCGGCAATTCGAAGGGTACGGACCATTCAAGTGCCCACATCCGCAGGGCAACATGATCCCTTGGTGATCGCACGACGGGGCTGACCCGCCGCGGACTACCATCACCCACATGACGCGTGTACTGCTCGCCGAGGACGACGCATCCATCTCGGAGCCCCTGGCCCGCGCCCTGCGCAGGGAGGGATACGAGGTCGAGGTCCGCGAAGACGGACCGACCGCCCTCGACGCCGGACTGCAGGGCGGCGTCGATCTCGTGGTCCTGGACCTCGGCCTGCCCGGCATGGACGGCCTGGAGGTCGCACGCCGCCTGCGTGCCGAAGGCCACGGCTTCCCGATCCTCGTGCTGACGGCCCGCGCCGACGAGGTCGACACCGTCGTCGGCCTCGACGCCGGCGCCGACGACTACGTCACCAAGCCGTTCCGCCTCGCCGAGCTGCTCGCCCGGGTACGGGCCCTCCTGCGGCGCGGCGCCACCGAGCCCGCGCAGCCCCCCGCCACCCACGGCGTCCGCATCGACGTCGAGTCGCACCGCGCCTGGATGGGCGAGGAGGAGCTCCAGCTCACCGCGAAGGAGTTCGACCTGCTGCGCGTCCTCGTCCGCGACGCCGGCCGGGTCGTCACCCGCGACCAGCTCATGCGCGAGGTCTGGGACACCACCTGGTGGTCCTCGACCAAGACCCTCGACATGCACATCTCCTGGCTCCGCAAGAAGCTGGGCGACGACGCGGCCAACCCGCGCTACATCGCCACCGTGCGCGGAGTCGGCTTCCGCTTCGAGAAGAGCTGAGCTGTAGCCACGCCATGCGCCGCCGCCTGATCAGCTCCACCCTCGCCGTGGTGCTCGTCGTGATCGCCGTGTTCGGGGTCTCCCTCGTCATCGTCGAGACCCGGACCATCACCAACAGCGCCCAGGAGAGCGTCGACTCCCAGGCGCTGAGCCTCGTCGGCATCGTCGAGTCGGACGTCCTGGAGAAGAAGTCGGTCGACGCCGACGCGCTCGCCGAGGTCCTCGACGCGGGCCGCTACGCCCGCATCACCGTCCCCGGCAGCCTGCCCGTCGAGATCGGCAAGCGCATCGACGGCAGCGTCATCCGGGCCACCGCCGAGGGCGGGCAGGGCGAGACCGTGGTCGTCGAGGAACCCCGCGACACGGTCACCAAGGAGATCGGCCGGACCCTGGCCGTGGTCGGGGCCGTGGCGCTGCTCGCCGTCGTGGCGGCAGTCCTGCTCGCCGTACGCCAGGCCAACCGGCTGGCCTCGCCGCTCACCGACCTGGCCGAGACCGCCGAGCGGCTCGGCTCCGGCGACCAGCGGCCCCGGCACAAGCGGTACGGCGTGCCCGAGCTGGACCGGGTCGCGGACGTGCTCGACTCCAGTGCCGAACGCATCGGGCGGATGCTCACGGCCGAGCGCCGCCTCGCCGCCGACGCCTCCCACCAGCTGCGCACCCCGCTGACCGCGCTGTCGATGCGGCTGGAGGAGATCACCGTCACGGAAGACCTGGAGACCGTACGGGAAGAGGCCTCGATCGCCCTCGCGCAGGTCGAGCGGCTCACGGACGTGGTCCAGCGGCTGCTGACGAACTCCCGCGACCCCCGGACCGGCTCCGCCGTCCCCTTCGACCTCGACGAGGTCGTCAAGCAGCAGGTCGAGGAGTGGCGCCCCGCCTACCGGAGCGCGGGCCGGGCCATCGTCCGCTCGGGCAAGCAGGGCCTGCGGGCCGTGGGCACCCCGGGCGCGGTGGCCCAGGTGCTGGCCGCACTGATCGAGAACTCGCTCATGCACGGGGGCGGCACGGTCGCCCTGCGGACCCGTGTCACCGGCAACCAGGCGGTCATCGAGGTGACGGACGAGGGCCCGGGCGTTCCCGCGGACCTCGGCAACCGGATCTTCGAGCGGGCCATCAGCGGCCGCAACTCCACCGGGATCGGCCTGGCCGTGGCCCGCGACCTCGCCGAGGCGGACGGGGGCCGGCTGGAGCTGCTCCAGACCCAGCCGCCGGTCTTCGCGATCTTCCTCAGCCGGACCGCACCGGAGCACGTGGAGCCGGAGAAGACGGTCCGCTAGCCCCGGCGGCGTCCGCGGGCTGCGGCAGGGCGCGGAACACCCAGGTGCGGTACGACCAGAACCGGAATGCCGTGGCCACCGCGATGCCCAGGAACTTGAACACGTTGCTCTGGAGCGGGCTGTCCCAGCCCATTCCGTAGGTCGCCGCGTAGAGCAGGCCGTTCTCGATCACCAGGCCCACCACGCTGAACAGCAGGAACAGCGTCATCTCACGGGTGCGGCCGCTCTTGTCGCGGTCACGGTAGGTGAAATAGCGGAACCCGACGTAGTTGAAGACGATGGCGACGACGGTCGCTATGACGCTCGTCCGCACCACCGCGAGCTCGGTGGTGTGCCGGAGCAGGTTGAAGACGCCCAGGTTGACCAGCAGGCCGAGACCGCCGACGGCACCGAACTTGGCGATCTCCCGGGCGAGGCCGCGGGCCCTGTGGACGAGGGCCGCCCTCGATGCACTCATGGTGATCGTTCAGCCCCTGTCAGTCGATTGCGTCAACAAAGCCATCGTAGACGGCGCCCCAGCGGGCCGCCCGGGGGTGCCTGATCAGGGGCCGGAGGGAGGCCGGAGCGGGGCCGGAGGAGCGTTGGAGGGGCGCTTCAGGGGGCCGATGCGCGCCGGCGGGGGCCTCGGACGGCCGGGGACCCGGGCCGGTTTCTGCGGCGGATACCCTGGAGGAGTGACGTTCCCGGTAGTCGGCATGGTCGGCGGCGGTCAGCTCGCCCGCATGACCCACGAGGCGGGTATCCCCCTCGGCATCAGATTCAAGCTCCTCAGTGACACCCCACAGGACTCGGCGGCCCAGGTCGTGAGCGACGTCGTCATCGGCGACTATCGCGACCTGGAGACGCTGCGCGCTTTCGCGCGCGGCTGCGATGTGATCACTTTCGATCACGAGCACGTACCCACCGAACACCTGCGGGCCCTGGAAGCGGACGGTATCCCCGTCCGGCCGGGGCCCGACGCATTGGTGCACGCCCAGGACAAGGGGGTGATGCGCGCCCGGCTCGACGAGATCGGCGCGCCCAGCCCCCGCCACCGGATCGTGAGCGATCCGGAGGACGTGGCAGCCTTCGCGGACGAGGCCGGCGGGTTCCCCGTCATCCTCAAGACCGTGCGCGGCGGCTACGACGGCAAGGGCGTGTGGTTCGTACGTACGGCCGAGGACGCAGATGCGCCCTTCCGCGCAGGTGTCCCCGTCCTCGCCGAAGAGAAGGTGGACTACGTCCGCGAACTCGCGGCCAACATCGTCCGCTCCCCCCACGGCCAGGCCGTGGCCTACCCCGTCGTGGAATCCGTCCAGGTGGACGGCGTCTGCGACACGGTCATCGCCCCCGCCCCGAACCTCTCCGAGGAGCTCGCGGGCGAGGCCCAGGCGCTGGCCCTGCGCATCGCCAAGGAACTCGGCGTCGTCGGCCACCTGGCCGTCGAGCTCTTCGAGACCACCGACGGGCGGATCCTCGTCAACGAGCTCGCGATGCGTCCGCACAACTCCGGGCACTGGACCCAGGACGGCGCGGTCACCTCCCAGTTCGCCAACCACGTCCGGGCCGTGCTCGACCTCCCGCTCGGCGACCCGCGCCCGCGCGCACCCTGGACGGTCATGGCGAACGTCCTCGGCGGGGACTACCCCGACATGTACCAGGCGTACCTGCACTGCATGGCCCGGGACCCCCAGCTCAAGATCCACATGTACGGCAAGGACGTGAAGCACGGCCGCAAGGTCGGCCACGTGAACACCTACGGCGACGACCTGGACGACGTGCTGGAGCGCGCCCGTCACGCTGCCGGCTACCTGCGAGGGACGATCACGGAATGAGCACTTCTCCCCTCATCGGCATCGTGATGGGCTCCGACTCGGACTGGCCCGTCATGGAGGCCGCCGCGCAGGCGCTGGACGAGTTCGAGATTCCCTACGAGGTCGACGTCGTCTCCGCGCACCGGATGCCGCGCGAGATGATCGCGTACGGCGAGGAGGCCGCCGAGCGCGGTCTCAAGGCGATCATCGCGGGCGCCGGCGGCGCCGCCCACCTCCCGGGCATGCTCGCCTCCGTCACCCCGCTCCCCGTCATCGGCGTCCCCGTGCCGCTGAAGTACCTCGACGGCATGGACTCGCTGCTCTCGATCGTGCAGATGCCGGCGGGCGTGCCGGTCGCGACCGTCTCGGTGGCCGGCGCGCGCAACGCCGGCCTGCTCGCGGCCCGCATGCTGGCCGCGCACGACCCGGACCTGCTGGCCCGGATGCGGGAGTTCCAGCAGGAGCTGAACGACCAGGCGACGGAGAAGGGCAAGCGGCTGCGGGCGAAGGCCGCGGGCCAGGAGTCGTTCGGATTCGGCAAGTGAGCGCGGCGGACCGGCTCGCCGAGGCCCGCGAGCTCCTGGCCGAGGCGCCCGTCGTGGACGGCCACAACGACCTGCCGTGGGCCCTGCGCGAGCAGGTCCGCTACGACCTCGACCGGCGCGACATCGCCGCCGACCAGTCCGCCCACCTGCACACCGACCTGGCCCGGCTGCGGGCCGGCGGGGTGGGGGCGCAGTTCTGGTCCGTGTACGTACGGTCCGACTACGCCGGCGACACGGCGGTCAGCGCCACGCTCGAGCAGATCGACATCGTCGGCCAGCTGATCGACCGTCACCCCGGGGACCTGGCACGGGCCCTGACGGCGGACGACATGGAGAAGGCCCGGTCCGAGGGCCGGATCGCCTCCCTGATGGGTGCCGAGGGCGGCCATTCCATCAACAACTCCCTCGCCACCCTGCGGGCCCTGCACCGGCTGGGCGTGCGCTACATGACGCTCACGCACAACGACACCATCGACTGGGCCGACTCGGCGACGGACGAGGCGCGGCACGGCGGTCTCACGGACTTCGGCCGCGAGGTCGTCCGCGAGATGAACCGGATCGGCATGCTGGTGGACCTCTCGCACGTGGCGGCGACCACGATGCGTGACGCCCTGGCCGTCACCACCGCGCCGGTGATCTTCAGCCACTCGTCCTCGCGGGCGGTCTGCGACCACCCGCGGAACATCCCGGACGACGTCCTGGCGCAGCTGCCCGGCAACGGCGGCGTCGCCATGGCCACCTTCGTGCCGAAGTTCATCCTCCCCGCGGCGGTGGCCTGGACGGCGGCGGCGGACGACAACCTGCGCGCGCACGGCTTCCACCACCTGGACACCACCGCCGAGGCGATGGCCCTGCACCGGGCGTTCGAGGCCGTCAACCCGCGCCCGGTCGCTACGGCGGCCACGGTGGCCGACCACCTCGACCACATGCGCGAGGTCGCGGGCATCGACCACATCGGCATCGGCGGGGACTACGACGGCACGGCCTTCACCCCGGCGGGCCTGGACGACGTCGCGGGCTACCCGAACCTGGTCGCGGAGCTCCTGACCCGCGGCTGGTCCCGTGCCGACCTGGCGAAGCTGACCTGGTCGAACGCCGTCCGGGTGCTGCGCGACGCGGAGGCGGTGGCGTCCGCGCAGGCCGCCCTGCCGCCGTCGAACGTCCGGCTCTAGGCGAGTCGGGGAGCGTACTCCGGGTGCCCCGTTCCAGGGCGGGGCACCCGAACGCCACATCCCACGAGAACCCACGCGTCCCACGTGTCACGGTGGCAACAACTCCCTGCTGCCTCCGAGACCGGAGCGAACGCCATGGCCGACCTGCAGGACGAAACCTCCCCCGTGGGGGCGGAGCCCGGGGCCGTCGGAGCCGACGACCCGCCCGCCTTCGAGACCGGGACGGACCCCGGCACCGATGCCGGAACCGACACCCGCACGGATCCCGGCACGCCGGGCATGAACGCGGCCGACCGCGCCGCGGCACTGCTCGCCGTGCACCCCGTCGCCGACGGGTTCAACACCCTCCCGTGGACGCTGCGCCAGAGTCCGTACCACGACATCTCGACCCCCGACACGGGCGTCGACACCGATATCCCGCGGCTGCGGGCGGGTGGTGTGGGCGCCCAGTTCTGGTCGCTCCTCGTGCCCGGGGCGGATACGGAAGCCGGCCCGCCGGGCGGCGACCGGATCGTCGCCGAGACCCTCGAGCAGATCGACGTGGGCCGCAACCTCGTCCGGAGCCATCCCGACGCGCTGTGCCTCGCGCTCTGCGCGGACGACATGGCCGATGCCCGCAACCGGGGCCGGATCGCGTCGTTCCTCGGCCCCGTGCCGGGCCGGACGCTCGCCGATTCGCTGGGCATCCTCCGCGCCTTCCACGCCCTCGGCGTCCGAAGCCTGGCCCCGGCGGGCGCGGCCTGGGCCGAGCCGGACCTGACGCCCTTCGGGCACGAGGTCGTACGGGAAGCCAACCGGCTGGCGGTGCTGCTGGACCTGACGGGCTGCGCGCCCGCGGCCGCGTGCAGCATCATCGCGGCCTCGAAGGCGCCGGTGCTGATCTCGCACACCGCGGCGGCCGCCCTCGTGCCCCATCCGGCGAACGTCCCGGACGAGGTGCTGGTGGCGCTGCGCGCCGGGAACGGCCTGTGCATGGTGACCTTCGCGGCGGACCAGGTGGGAGACCGGATCGCCATGGTCGCCGACCACCTGGACCACCTCCGTACGGTCGCCGGGCCGCACTGCGTGGGCCTGGGCGGCTCCTTCGGCGCCGAACCCCGCGCCCCCCGCCCTGAGGGCCTGACCGACCCGGCAGGCTATCCCCGCCTGGTCGCGGAACTCCTGGACCGCGGCTGGACGGAGCCGGACGTGTCCCTCCTGACCTGGGGCAACGCCCAGCGCGTCCTGCGCGACGCGGAATTCACCGCCCGAGCCGAACGCCACCGCCACCCGGCCTGACCCCTCTCTCGGGTTCAGCACGCGCAGAGGCAGAACGGGTGCCCCGCCGGGACCCATTTCCCGACGCCGCTCCCGCGGGTTTCGGCGCCGGGGCGCCTCACTGGCTTCGAGCGGCTGCGCCGGACTCCGTCCGTCGGGTTCAGCACGCGCAGAGGCAGAACGGGTGCCCCGCCGGATCGGCGTAGACGCGCCAGGTGCGGTCCTTGTCCGCGGCGTCGAGCGGTGTGGCGCCGAGGGCGAGGATCCGGCCCTCCGCGGCATCGAGGTCCTCGACGGTCAGGTCCAGGTGGAACTGCTGCGAGGCCTCGGCCGAGGGCCACTGCGGAGGCACGTGCCCGCTGGCCTTCTGGAAGGCCAGCGGGGTGCCCGCGTGGCCCGAGAGCTGCACCCACGTGTCGTCCTCGACGGCCGGGGTGCCGCCGAGGAGGCCGGCGTAGAACCCGGCGAGGGCCAGCGGGTCCGGACAGTCCAACACGACGGTGCCGAGCTTGGCGATGGCCATGATCTCTCCTCCGTTACCTGAACAACGCATGTACCGGTAACGCCCACCCTAGGCGTTACCGGTACTGCTGCCAAGGAGGTAACGTCGCGTGTATGACGGAGAGAGCGCCCGCACCCGGAGGCCTCGCGCTCGTGGAGGCGCTGGTCAACACGCTCAGCGTGGACACCGGACAGGACCGCCTTGCGGCGGAGTTCGGCCTCGCGGGCGACGCCCTCGCCGAGGCGGCCGAGCTGCGCGAAGCCCTGCGGGCGGCGTGCCTGGCGCACGCGGGCCACGGCATCCCCGATCACGGGCTCGACGCCCTGAACACCCTGCTCGCCGACGCCCCGCTCACCGTCCGGGTCGCGGCCGACGGGACCGCCGCGCTGACCGCCGTCGGCGAGGGGCTGCGGTCCCGGATCGCGGCGGCGATCGCCGCCGCGGTGGCGGACGGCACCTGGGTCCGGCTCAAGGCCTGCGAGGCCGAGGACTGCCGGTGGGCGTACTACGACCGCAGCCCGGCGGGCCGCAGCCGCTGGTGCACCATGTCGGTCTGCGGCAGCCGCGCCAAGATGCGCAGCTACCGCGCCCGCCGGGGGGACGGCCCCCCGGCTCCACGGGCCTGACGCAGGGGGATCAGGCGCGCGGGCGGCCCATCGCGCGGTACGTCCAGCCCGCCTCGCGCCACGCCTCCGCGTCCAGCGCGTTGCGGCCGTCCAGGATCAGCGGCCGGGTCACCGCACGGCCCAGCTCCGCCGGGTCCAGCTCGCGGAACTCGCGCCACTCGGTCAGGTGCAGCACCACGTCGGCTCCGCGCACCGCCTCCAGCGCCGAGTCCGCGTAACCGAGCGTGGGGAAGACGCGCCGGGCGTTCTCGATGCCCTTCGGGTCGTACACCGTGACCTGGCCGCCCTGGAGGTGGATCTGCCCGGCGACGTTCAGCGCGGGCGAGTCCCGGACGTCGTCCGAGTCCGGCTTGAAGGTGGCGCCCAGGACGGCCACCCGCTTGCCGAGGAACGCGCCGCCGACCGCGTCCCGCGCGAGCTCCACCATGTGCCCGCGCCGCCGCATGTTGATCGAGTCGACCTCGCGCAGGAAGGTCAGGGCCTGGTCGGCGCCCAGCTCCCCGGCGCGGGCCATGAACGCCCGGATGTCCTTGGGCAGGCAGCCGCCGCCGAAGCCGATGCCGGCCCGCAGGAACTTGGCGCCGATCCGGTCGTCGTGGCCGATGGCCTCGGCGAGCTTGACGACGTCGCCGCCGGCCGCCTCGCAGACCTCGGCCATGGCGTTGATGAAGGAGATCTTCGTGGCCAGGAAGGAATTGGCCGCGGTCTTCACGAGCTCGGCGGTCGGGAAGTCCGTCACGACCAGCGGGGACCCGGCCGCCATCGGGGTCGCGTACACCTCGCGCAGCAGCTTCTCGGCCTGCTCGCTGCGTACGCCGACCACGATCCGGTCCGGGCGCAGGGTGTCCTGGACGGCGAAGCCCTCGCGCAGGAACTCCGGGTTCCACGCCAGCTCCACCGCGTCCCCCGCGGGGGCCAGCTCCGCGAGGCGCGCCGCGAGCCGCTCGGCGGAGCCCACGGGCACGGTGGACTTGCCGACGACGAGCGCCGGCCGGGCCAGGTGCGGGGCGAGGGAGTCGACGGCGGCGTCGACGTACGACATGTCGCAGGCGTACTCGCCGTGCTTCTGCGGGGTGTTCACGCAGATGAAGTGGACGTCGCCGAACGCGCCGGCTTCCTCGTAGGAGGTGGTGAAGCGCAGCCGGCCGGTCGAGCCCTCGATGCCCGCCACGTGCGCCTTGAGCAGCTCCTCGAGCCCGGGCTCGTACATCGGGACGCGGCCTTCGGCCAGCATCTCGATCTTCTCGGGGAGGATGTCGAGCCCCAGCACCTCGAACCCCAGTTCGGCCATGGCTGCGGCGTGGGTGGCGCCGAGGTAGCCGGTGCCGATCACGGTGATCTTGAGGGCCATGCGTGCTCCTGGGAGGTGCGGTGCGGTGTGCGGCCACCGAGCATAGTCGGGCCCGTTCGGGGGACGTTTCCCCCCGAGGCCCCCTGCTGTCATGCAGCTCACGTGCGGCTCTCGTATCCCTGCACGGGACGGGGCCCTTAAGCTGGCACTGCAGCTGTGGTTACTTAACGGTAGTTAGCATGACCTTGGGGAGTGAGAGACCTTGGCGGGTTCTGCGAAGTCGGAGTTTGACCTGTACCGGCCGGCCGAGGAGCACGACATGCTCCGCGAGTCCGTCCGTGCGCTCTGCGAGGCCAAGATCGCGCCGTTCGCCGCCGCGGTCGACGAGGAGGCCCGCTTCCCGCAGGAGGCCCTCGACGCGCTGGTCGCCAACGACCTCCACGCCGTCCACGTGCCGGAGAGCTACGGCGGCGCGGGTGCCGACGCCCTCGCCACCGTGATCGTCATCGAAGAGGTCGCCCGCGTGTGCGCCTCCTCCTCGCTGATCCCGGCCGTGAACAAGCTCGGCTCCCTCCCGGTGATCCTCTCCGGCTCCGAGGAGCTGAAGAAGAAGTACCTGGGCCCGCTCGCCAAGGGCGACGGCATGTTCTCGTACTGCCTCTCCGAGCCCGACGCGGGCTCCGACGCCGCCGGCATGAAGACCCGCGCCGTGCGCGACGGCGACTTCTGGGTGCTCAACGGCGTCAAGCGCTGGATCACCAACGCAGGCGTCTCCGAGTACTACACGGTCATGGCCGTCACCGACCCGGAGAAGCGCTCCAAGGGCATCAGCGCCTTCGTCGTGGAGAAGTCCGACGAGGGCGTCTCCTTCGGCGCCCCGGAGAAGAAGCTCGGCATCAAGGGCTCGCCGACCCGCGAGGTCTACCTCGACAACGTCCGCATCCCCGCCGACCGCATGATCGGCGAGGAGGGCACCGGCTTCGCGACGGCCATGAAGACCCTGGACCACACCCGCATCACCATCGCGGCCCAGGCGCTCGGCATCGCCCAGGGCGCCCTGGACTACGCCAAGGGCTACGTCCAGGAGCGCAAGCAGTTCGGCAAGCCGATCGCCGACTTCCAGGGCGTCCAGTTCATGCTGGCCGACATGGCCATGAAGCTGGAGGCCGCCCGCCAGCTGACGTACGCGGCCGCCGCCAAGTCGGAGCGCGTGGACGGCGACCTGACCTTCTTCGGCGCCGCTGCCAAGTGCTTCGCCTCCGACGTCGCCATGGAGGTCACCACGGACGCCGTCCAGCTGCTCGGCGGCTACGGCTACACCCGTGACTACCCGGTCGAGCGCATGATGCGCGACGCCAAGATCACGCAGATTTATGAAGGCACGAACCAGGTCCAGCGCATCGTGATGGCAAGGAACCTGCCGTAGCAAGGTTTTCGCAGGTCACCGGCCCACTCGGCCGATCCGGCGGCCCTGATCGGCTTCTGGTCCGTTCGGGTCCGTTCCGGGGTGTTCCTGGGCGTCATACTGGGGAAATCCTGGGCTGACACTGGGTTGGAAACATTGTGCTGACCTGTACAAACGACAAGGCCTCCGGCATGATGCCGGGGGCCTTTCGTGTGGGTTGGATCAGGCGACTTCATCCCGCTCGGTGGGGTCGTCCGCGCCGGGGGTCAGCATGCTCGCGATGGCTGCGCGCCCGCGCTGCTCGGCCCCTTCGAAGATGTAGTGATAGTGCTCGCGGAGCACGTCCGTGCTGCTGTGTCCCATCCAGTCGGCCACGTCGTTCTCAGGCACGCCCGCATAGAGCAACCGGGACCCGTAGTAGTGCCGCATGGAGTGCGGCTTGCAGTAGGTCACCCCGCCCTTCGTCAGGGCGACCAGCCAGATTTGCCGGTAGAAGTACGACGCGTACAGGTACCCGGTCCGGGTTACGTTCGGGAACAGCAGGCGCTCAGGTCCCCACACGCCGTGGTTCTTGATGTGCCTGCGCAGCTCGAACGCCACGTTCGGTGGAAGGGGCACAACGCGCCCCGGTTCCTCCTCGTCTCTGGCCTTGACGTGGCGCCGCTGGAGCGCGCTGTTCTTCCCAGACTCGGATTCGCCGTCCTCCGCCATCTGGAAAACGACGCGCAGGACCTTCGCCTGGAAGTCGATCTGGTCGCGTGAGACCGCCATGGCCTCGCCGATGCGGAGACCGCATCCCGCCATGAGCCAGAGCATCGCCCGGTACCGGGGCGGGGCCCCGTTCAGCATGGCTAGGACTTCCCGAGTCGTCAGCCGCCGGGCGTTGCTCTTGTGCTCGCGTATCTCCTTGGCGCGGCTGCCCGCGTGCCTGATCTTCTTGCACGGATTGCGCCCGATGATCTCGTTTACGACGGCCCAATCCATCATCCCGGAGAAGAACGAGAACCGTTGACGCCGTGTGCGGGCAGAAAGCTTGCGGTCCTGCTCCATCCACAGGAGCCACTGCTCAATGTCTGCGACCTTCAAGGACACGATGGAGCGAGCCTTGAAGAACGGTTCCAGCGTCGTGTTCTGGATCGAGCGGTACTGCTTCTTCGTGCTGTTCGTCAGCTTCCTTTGATTCGTCCACTGCTCCCACACGGCCGTCACGGGCTGCTTCCCGAGCTTGTCGTCCAGGTAGGCCCCGGCATCTAGCTCCTGCTCCTTCCGCTTCCGGTGGTCGTCGGCGCGCTTCTTGGTCTCGAACGACTTCTGGCGCTGCTTCCCGTCCGGGTCGTACCAGAAGGCCGTCCACTTCTTCGCGTCGTCCTTGGAGCGCGCTACCCATGCTCTCGCCACGTCTGAGCCGGCCTTTCCCGTCGTGGGCCCCACCTGCCGTGGCTCGCCCTCGGCCACAGTTTTCGCATGGTCCACCCTGGGTTGTCAACACGGGGTGGACCACACCAGGTGGTGTATGGTCGGGGTATGCGAGAGGACGAGAGCGGATTCGAGATCACTCAGCAGCAGGGGGGCTGGGTGATCCGGATGTGGTGGCCGGAAGGGCCGATTACGGGAGGCCCGCAGCGCATGACGGTGCAACCAGGCGAGGGCGCCGAGCCCCGCGACGTGGTTCGTGGTATCTCCACGACCGTGCTCCGCAGGCTCGACCTTGCGGCTGCGGTGAACCTGGCCAAGATGGCGCCGAAGGCGCAGCAGACCTTGGAGGACGTCACGCGTGAACTGGATGCCTCGGGGGAGGCTGCTGGCCGCCTGCTAGCGGCTGAGGGTGTCTCGGACCGATACCTGGCATTGCTGGCGGCGACGTACGCCGCCATGGCCGAGAGTGGCGCCCCGGCGCCGGTCCCGTGGCTGGCGCGACTCATTGAGCGTCGCCCAGAGACGATCAAGGACCACTTGAAGAAAGCGCGGCGGGACGGCTACCTGGGCACCGTGGCGGGCAAAGCCGGGGGAGAGGTGACCGACAAGGCCAGGGCGGCGCTGGAATCCATGGGGAGCACTGACGACTAACCCAGCCCGCATTTTTCATAATTCATACTCGATGGCCCCGAGGTGACTCGGGGCTTTCTCATATGTGGAGGTCGTGTTGGTGAAGTTGTTGACGGTGGCCGAGGTGGCCGAGGAGGCTCTCCCGCCGATTCGCCTTCTAAAAGAGCTGGGCTTGGTCTCCCCGTACGGCGCGGACTAGGAGCGTGCCCGTGGTGCGCTTTTCCTTCTCGGGGGCTGGGAGCACGGTCGCGGTCACTTCGGGGAACCCGTATTCCTTGAGGAGCGAACACCAGATGTCGGGCTGGTAGTCCCACCGCTTCACGATGGCGGGGTCTTCCTCGGGGCCGCGAGGGATGTACGAGGCTTGGCACCCGTAGCAGCCTTCGACGGGCGGCCGCTGAGAGAAGGCGAACACGCCCCCCGGCTTGAGCGTGGCGTGAACGATGGGGAGCAGTGGGCCGGGGTCGGTGAACCAGGCGGCGCCGAAGACGCTGAAAACGGCGTCGAAAATGGTGAAGGTCCCGCCGAGGTAGGCCAGGGCCTCGCCCTGGTGCAGTTCCATGCCGTCCACGTCCGGCCACCGCTCTCGGGCCTTGCCGAGCTGCTTCGCGGAGATGTCCACGCCGATGGCCTTGATACCGAGGGTGGCGAGGTGGGCGAGGTTCCCGCCGGACCCGCAACCGAGGTCGAGTGCGGTGTCACCCGGGTTGAGTGCCAGTACTTCGGCCCCGGGGCCGTGGTCGGCGTACTGGGTCCAGTTGAACCAGGTGGTCTCACCCTTGGCGTTGGTCACCCTTCGCTGGGGCTTGCTCTGCGAATAGGTATCCCATGCGTCACTACGAGCGTCAGTCATCGGTGTCCGTTCTCGGTCATGGCGACAGCCGCCCGGCACGATACCGGGCGGCTGAAGCGGTGGGACTGGTTACTTGTTGACGGGGCTGTCAGAGCACCCGGCGTAGGACTGGGTGCAGTCAGCCGCGTCGTCGAGGGGCCAGAACTCGGGGTCGGTCGGGTACCCGGCCTCGCGGATCAGGCCGGCCGTCCGGCGCATCGCGGCCCGGCCCTCTTCGGGGTTGTGGCCGCTGTTGCGGTCCGGGACGTGGTGGATGAACCCGCCGCCGAGCGCGCTGCAAAAGTCGGCGTACGCCTTGGTGTGCAGCACGAACGCGTGCCAGAACAGGTCCACGCGGAGGCTGGGGGTCACCTTCTCCGTGGTCGTCGTGGCGACGGCGAGAAACGCGGCGAGCTGCTCCACGCCCCGGTTGCCCTGGTCGTCGGTGATCTCCGGCCAGTAGTCCTCACGGACCATGGTGATGAGGTCGGCCCGCAGACTGGGGCCGATCAGGTTGAGGGTGCTGGTGGTGTCGTGCTGGGTGATCGTCACTGTTGTGCCTTCCTTGTCGGTGCAGAACATCGGGGGCACTTGCACGGGGGCCATGCGGCGGACGCCATGGCGGTGAGAGGCTTCTCGGCGCTGTTGCTCGGGTAGGTCACCGAGCCTTCCCACGTCCGGCCGGAGTCGCGGGAGACCCGAACGGTGAGGGTCACCGGATGGCCCGGTGGTACTTGTGATTGCGGAGCCTGACATTCGCGTCGCTGACGGCGGAGTAGTCCCCACGCTGGTGCGCGGCCGACCGCTGCGCTGCCTGCTCTCCGCAGATCTCGCAGCCCTCCACGGGGGCGGGCTGAAGTACCGGCATGGAGAGGGTTACGGCTGCTCCGGGCCCCCCTCCGGGGGCTCCGTCGTTATGGCTGGCCATCACTCGCCCTCTCGTCCGGTTGCCTGGTTCGTGAGGTAGATGTTCCTGCCACCGGAAGGGCAGAGCGACGACACTTCGGGCGTCACCTAGGCGTCACTCGACCGGGCGTCAATGGCGCCCCCAGGGGCGTCAAACCGGTGTCATTACAAGTGGGTTGGGTCTAGCTTTGACGTCATGACGACGACCGCCGTGGTGCCGAATGATGTGCTGCGGGCCGTGCGTATCGGCCTGCGCTTAAGCCAAGACGACTTTGCCAAGGCTCTGCGCCGGGCAGGGGAAGAGCTGGGAGAACCCAACGAAGCGTCGAAGCGTCTGGTACAGCGCTGGGAGTCAGGTACGAGCAAGACACCCCGAGGCGTGTACGCGAGGGCGTTAGAGCGGGTCACGGGCCGTCCCGTCGAGGCCCTGGGGTTCTCCCTGCCCGTGCCGATGGCGAGAGTCCACGCAGACGGGACAGGAGGGCACGACATGGATACAGGGGCAGAGGGTGTCACCTCCGCCGCCGTAGGGGCGCAGTCGGCTGCACAGAGCGTCGGGGAGACGTTCTCGGGGGTGTGGCTCAGCCGGTACGAGTTCTACTCGTCCAGCCGGGGAGACACATACGAGGGCAAGCACTACGTGGTGATCGTCCAGCACGGCAACCGGCTGACTGCTCAGAGCCTGCCGGGGGCGTCCTCGAACCCGGACAGCCCGCTCACCCTCGATCTGACCGTTGACCGCAACGTGGTCACAGGGTCATGGGTGGAGCAGACCGCTTCGGACGGCTACTACAACGGGGCTCGTTACCACGGGGCCATTCAGCTCCTGGTCGAGCCGACTGGCCGACGGATGGCCGGGAAGTGGGTCGGCTTCGGAAAGGACTTCGACGTGAACACGGGGCCGTGGGAACTGCGGCTTGTGGACAAGTCCACATCGAAGGCGACGCTGGAGCGATACAGCCGCGCCCCCGAGTAGGGTCGGATAGTAGAAGACCCTGATCAGGCGTACTGCCTGATCGGCTCGGACCTGGCGCAGCGAGCTGGCGATCATGGGGGAATCCTGGGGTGTCCCCCTACATAGGGGGTGTCCGTGCAGGTCAGCGGCGGATGTGCCGTAAAGCACGCTGATCTACGAGGGCACCAACCAGGTCCAACGCATCGTCATGGCGCGCAACCTGCCGTAGCGCCCCGCGCGCAGCACGCAGTACACCGGAGGCACCCCCGCGGGGGTGCCTCCGCGGTGTTTCAGGCGTCCGACGCGCGGGCCAGGGTGAAGCCGCCGCTCTGTACGTCGTCGCACAGCGCCCGGCAGGCGCCGAAGTGCTCGGCGAACTCCGGGGAGCGCTGCCAGGCGTTCATCGCGTCCGGATCGCGCCAGGAGGAGAACGACACGAAGTGCGCGGGCTGGTTCAGGTCGCGCAGGAGCCGCGCGAAGAGGAAGCCGTCGGCGGACTCCTTCGTCCACTCGATGAAAGCCGTCCACCGCTCCACGAACTCGGTCTCGCTGCCCTCGGACACCCGCCAGTTCCCGGACGCCCAGAACTTGCTCGCCTCGGCCACGGTAACCACCGCCTCACTCGGGGTCCCTCCACCAGGTTAGGACGGCCTACCCGCCATCGCGCGGGGGCTTGTAGCCGGGCGTCCACTCCAGACCGAAGCCGTACGCCCGGTCGATGTCCTCGTGCGGCCCGCACTCGCCGGTCCCCGTGAACCACGCGACCTCGCGGCGCACCGACAGGCCGCCCGCCTCCGGCGCGGCCAGCGCGATCGCACAGCCCGTCGCTCCGGCGGGGGAGTCGTCGAGCAGGATCCGGCAGCCCGGCCCGGACGGCGCGGTGACCGTCACCGAGGCCCCGAGCCGCCGGAAGTCCGCCGAGCCCTCGTAGATGTAGACGAAGAACAGCAGGCGGTCGAACAGCTCGCGGTGGCGCAGGTTGACCCGCAGCGTCTCGCCGTCGGCGCTGGCGCCCGTACGGTCGTCGTGGTCCAGCGCGACGTACGGCCACGCGTCGAGCGAGCCGAAGGAGTCGCCCAGCGCCTGCACGACCGTCGCGGTGCCGTCGCGGTACGAGACCAGCGCGCACAGGTTGACGTCCGCGCGGGTTCCCGGCAGCCAGTTGAGGTTCGCCTGGAGGGTGCCCCGGCCCGTGATGCGCGCCTGTGGCGCGGCCCTGGTCAGGAGCGGGCGTTCGGCGCCCGTTCCGCGCAGCGGGATGACCCCTCTGGGGCGGTTGTCCGAACTCATTAACCCACCTTCCGATCTGATGGATGATCATATGACGGCCCGTCCGTGTGAGCTATGATCCGACGGCTTTCTGTCATGGGGGTGGGGAATGCCCGTAGGGGCACTGGCGACTGCACCTGACGTCGCCGCGCAGCTCAGGAACATGGCCGGCCGCCCGGGACTCGCCTCCCGCCGCGACGAGCTGGCATCACTGGCGGACGCCCTCCAGGGCCTGGGGGACGGGGACGTGGACCCCTGGACCGAACTGGACCTGCTCCAGGCCTTCGCCCGGCCCGAGAGCGTCGGCGCCCTGGGTGCGGAACCGCCCGAGGCGGTGTGGTGGTCCCGGCTGGAGACCTTCATCGGCGCCCTGGTGTTCGTGCCGCTGCTGGTCACCTGGCTCGGCCTGACGCGGGCGACCAGCGCGTACGAGGCCCTGGTCGGCGCCGACCCGAAGGCCGCCGCCCGGCCCTTCCTCCAGCTGTGGCAGTCCGGCTTCGAGGGCCGCCTGACGGGCGTGTTCACCTTCGGGCACGTGGCCCTCTTCGCGAGCCTGACGATCCTGCTGCTCCTCGTCCTCGTAACGGTGCACGGCGTGCGGCGCGCGAAGTCCGAGCGCCGCGCCGACGAAGGGCAGCGCACGGCGGACGCCCTGCTCGCCGAGCTGGTCCCCGTCCTCACCCGGGCGCAGCTGCTGCTCAACGACCGGCGGCTGTCCTCCCCGCAGCGGTTCGCCGCGGAGCTCGCGGGCGCCGCCACCACCCTCGGCAAGCTCGGCGACAAGGCCCTGCGGGTCCACAAGCAGTTGGACGCGGCCGCGAGCGCCGTCGAGACCGCCGTGAAGAGCGCCGAGGAGCGCATCGCCCACGTCGAGTCCGCCGTCCGCCCGCTGGAGCAGGCCGTCGGCCGGGTCGAGGCCGCCGTGATCGGCAACGCGTCCGACATCGAGCAGGCCGTGGCCTCGCTGAGCGGCCCGCTGGAGAAGAACGGCGAGCGCCTGGAGGCCGCCGTGCAGGGCAGCGGGGCCATGGTCCGCCAGGCCCTGGAGGGCGTACGGACGGTCAACGGCGAGGTCCGGGACGCGGTGAGCGCGGCCGGGGACCGGGTCGAGGGGTCGGTGACCGTACTGGCCGCCGCGCAGCGCTCGTTCACCACGAGCACCGAACTGGCCACCGACGTCTCGGCGCAGGTCCTCTCGCGCCTGGGCGAGGTGACGGACCGTACGGCCGAGGCGGTCGCGTCCTCGCAGCAGGCCGTGCTGCGGCTCGACGAGCAGACCGGGGCGCTGCGGCGGGCGGCCGAGCGGTTCGCCGGACTGGCCGAGGCACTGGCCGCGCTGCCGGTGCAGGCGGCGGTGCCGGCGCAGCCGGGCCCGGGCGGGCCGGGGGCCCCGGCGGGGTCCGGGGTGCACCTGGAGAAGGCCCCGCCGCGGGATGCCGGGCCCCGGGACGCCATGCGTCCGGCGCCCTGGGACGCCGTACCCCGGGACAGCGCGCCCCGTGATGCCGTACCCCGTGATGCCGTACCCCGTGACGCGGTGCCGCGGGACACGCGGTGAAGGGGCGGCGGCCGCGGCTGCGGTTCAACCCGCTGCACCTGGCCGGCTGGCTCTTCGCCGACATGCTCCTCGTCCTCGCGCTCGTCGCAATGGGGGACCAGGGCGATCCGGTGAAGGCGGCCGAGGCCGCGCGGTCCGTGAAGCCGGGCGCCTCCGCGAGCCCCGGGCCGCCGCCGAAGCCCAAGGGCCCGCGGGCGGTGGTGCGTACGGCCAAGGAGCTCTCCCTCGACGCCGGCGCCGGGGACACCGACCGCATCCTGCGGCAGCTGCGCGACAAGACCGCCCGCTGGGAGGGCCGCAAGGCGGCCTTCGTGCTGACCTTCGGGCGCAACCCGGACGTCGGCGGCGGCGTCGACTACGCCCGCAGGATCAACTCCCTGCTGGTCAAGGCCCGTCCGGACATGTTCACGGGGGCGACCACGCGGGACTTCTTCGTCCAGGGCTCCTCGGGTGGCCACGCGGACATCGAGATCTACTTCTACACCTACTGACAAACCGGAGGCGTGCGGCCGTGCAGATCCTTCCCTTCTACCTGGTGTGCGACGAGTCGGGGTCCATGGTCGGAGACCCCCTCGACAGCATCAACAGTGCGCTGCCGGAGCTCCACAAGGAGATCAGCACCAACCCGACGGTCGCCGACAAGACCCGGTTCGCGCTGATCGGCTTCTCGGACGACGCCACCGTCCTCCAGCCGCTGGTCGACCTGAGCGACATCGACTCGCTGCCCGCGCTGGCGGCCGGCGGACTGACGGCGTACGGCCAGGCGTTCCGGACCCTGCTGCGCAGCATCGAGACCGACGTGGAGGCGCTCAAGGCCCAGGGCCACGAGGTCTACCGGCCCGTCGTGTTCTTCCTCTCCGACGGCGGCCCGACGGACGAGGGCTGGATGGAGGCCCACAAGGAGCTCACCGACGCGCGCTACCGGCCGAACATCATCGCCTTCGGCATCGGCGAGGCGGACCGGGCCACCATCGGCCACGTCGCGAACTTCCGCGCCTTCATGCAGGAGGACAAGAACGTCTCCCCGGCGGCCGCCCTGCGCGAGTTCGCGGCCAGCCTCACCCGCTCGATCGTGCGCTCGGCCAACAGCATCGCGGCGGACGGCAGCGGCGGCTTCAACCTCGCCGTGGACGACACCGTGCCCGGCTTCACCACCGTCTCCCTCGACAAGCTCTGAGGCGACGATGCACGAGGAACACCAGGCAGTGGACGCGAGCCAGAGCCCGACGCCGGACACCGCTGCGGACGCGGTGGGCGACGTGGTGGGCGATGCCTTCGACACGCTTCCCGAGGGCATCGCCGGGCCGCGTCCCGCGTCGCGTCCGGCTTCGGCTCAGGCGCCCTCGCCGGATCCGCGCCGGCCCGCGCCGGTGGACTGGCACGACGCGGCTGCCGGAGAGGCACCCGGCCAGGCCACCCAGACGTTCACCGAGCCCTTCGACCACGCCGCCGATCCGGCTGCCGGGCATGTCCCCGAGCCGGCGGCCGGGCCACCCGGCGCACCCGCCGCCGGGCCGGTGCCGCCGGCCGGGGAGGACGCCGCCCCGGACGAAGACGACTACTGGACGCCCATCACGGCGACGCCCGTCACCGCGACGCCCCCCGGAACCGCGCCCGCGCCCGCCCCCGCCGCGGAGCCCACAGCCGTCCCCGCACCCGTGTACGTCCCCCAGCCCGCCCCCGAGCCCCCGCGGCTGTCCGTTCCCGAGCCCGGGACCGGTCCCGCGGACGGGCCCGTGCCCACCCGCCCGGCGCCGCCCGTCCTCGGCACGCCGTGGTTCAGCGGCCCCAGGCCGCCGCTCTACTCCCCGGTCCCAGGCGCCGCGGTCTCCGCCCGCGCCGACGTGGCCGCCGCCCTGGTGCCCGACCTCGTCGTGGACGGTGCCACCCACGGCCCGCTGACCGTACGGGCCGCGTCCGTGCGCGGTGACTCGCACCGCTACCACGGCGAGCCCCGCCAGGACTCCCTGTGCGTGGCCCTGCTCGGGGACCCGCACACCGGTCTGCTGCTCCTCGCCGTCGCGGACGGCGTCGGCTCGGCCGCCCGCTCGCACATCGGCTCGGGCGCCGTCTGCCGCGATATCGCCGAGGTCCTCGACCCGCACGCCGAGGACCTCGCCGAATGCGTACGGGCCGACGACGCGCTCGCGCTGACCGCCCTGGTCAACTCCGCCGTCGGTTCGGTCGCCGAGCGCCTGGCGCAGCGCGCCGCCCGCGCCGGTGAGCGGCCCGAGGCCTACGCGACCACCCTGCGCGCCCTGCTCGTGCCCCTCGACCCGCAGATCCGCTCCCGCGGCTACTTCGCGGTCGGCGACGGCGGGGCGGCGCTGCTGCGCGACGGGACCTGGCACCACGACGTGGACACGCCCCAGCTGCCCGGTGCCGCCCCGGCCGGGGGCGGGATCATCGACACCCGTACCGCCGCCCTGCCCAGCACCCGGCACGCCCAGGCCCGCATCCTCGGCCCCGCCCGGCCCGGCGACGTGTTCGTCCTGTGCACCGACGGCCTGTCCACCCCGCTGGCCGGGGACGCGGGGATGCGCGAGTTCCTGCGCGACTCCTGGGGCGGCGAGGCCCCCGGCCCGGTGGACTTCCTGTGGCAGCTGCAGTTCCGCGTGAAGTCGTACGACGACGACCGCACCGCGGTCTGCCTGTGGGAGGGGACGCCGTGACCGCCGCCGACGGCGCCGACGTCCCGCTCGCGGCGCTCCGTACGCTCCGGAAGATCGGGGACGGCGGCCAGGGCGAGGTGCACACCCTCGACGGGCAGCCCGACGTGCTCTACAAGAGCTACCGCGAGCCCCACCGGGTCGCCGGGGCGGCGCTCAACGACCTGGTGGCCGTGCGCCAGGCGCTCGGACCGGCGGACCGCGCGCGGCTGGACGCGGAGGCGGCCTGGCCGCTGTGCCGGGTCGTCGACGGGCCGCGCGTCACCGGCTTCCTGATGTACCGCGCGCCCGCCGCCATGTCCTGGTCCGCGGGCGCCGGCGACACCCGGCTGACCGAGCTCGCCTACCTGCTGCACCCGGCCAAGGCGGCCTGGAAGGCGGTGGTCCAGCCCGGTCCCGCCGAGCGCCTCGCCCTCGCCACGGCCCTCGCCGGGCTGCTCGCGCGGCTGCACGCGATGGGGCTCGTCCTGGGCGACCTGTCGCAGGCCAACGTCCTCTGGACGGTCCGGCCCGAACCCGCCGTCCACCTGCTCGACTGCGACGGAGTGCGGCTCGCGGGCAGGCCGCCGGTGCTCGCCCAGGCGGACACCCCGGACTGGAACGACCCGAAGGCCCCGCCCGGGCAGGTGTCGGTGGACAGCGACCGCTACAAGGCCGCCCTCGCGGTCGGCCGGATCCTCGCCCAGGACGCGTACGTGCGCCCCGGCGCGCCGCTCGCGCTCGTACCCGGGGTGCTGGACGAGCGCCGGGAGGCCGCCGTGCGCAGGCTCTTCGCGGAGGCGGCCGGCGACTACGGCACCCGCCCGCACCTGGGGCAGTGGCGGGTCGCCCTCGCGGGACGGGACAGCATCCGGCTGGCGGCCGCCGAGCCGGAGGTCCGGCCGGCGATCGACCGGTCCAAATTCGACGGGCTGCGCGACCGCGGCAGCATCAGGCTGCGCGACTGACGCGAGCGAAACGAGCGACACGACGGGCGGTGGTGCAGGAGCCGGACCCGGCCCCGTGCAGCACCGCCCGTAGCGCCGTACTGCCCGTACCGCCGTCAGTTGCCCTTGACGGTGACCTTCTCGTCGTTCTGGATCTGCTTCACGAGCTCCTTGACCTTCGCCTTGTCCCAGACGAGGTTGCCGCCGCGGCTGCCGGAGATCGGGATGTTCATCGACGTGCCGTCGCCGCCGGTGATGCCCTTCATCGCGAAGAACATCTCGCCCAGGTCGAACAGGCCCATGTCCTCGTCGACGATCAGCGTGTCCAGGCCGGCGCCCAGCGTGGGGTACAGCGCGAACGGGTTGAGGATCGTGCCCGGGGTCGCCGCCTCGTGGGCCAGCGCCGCCAGGAACTTCTGCTGGTTCTTCGTACGGTCCAGGTCGCTGCCCGCGAAGGCGTACCGGGTGCGGACGAAGGCCAGCGCCTGCTCGCCGTTGAGGGTCTGCTTGCCGGCCTGGAAGTCGGCGCCGGACTTCTTGTCCTTGAACGCCTTCGGGATGTCCATCTCGACACCGCCGAGCGCGTCCACGATGTTCGCGAAGCCCGCGAAGCCGATCTCTGCGTAGTGGTCGATGCGCAGGCCGGTGTTGTACTCGACCGTGCGGACCAGGAGTTCCGGGCCGTCCATCGCGTACGCGGCGTTCAGCTTGGTGCGCAGGCCCTTGGCCGGGTACTTCTTGCCGGACTCGGAGCCGACGAAGGACGGGATCTCCACGTCCGAGTCGCGCGGCAGAGAGATCATCGAGGTCCCGCCCGAGCACGTGGCCAGGATCATCATCGAGTCGGTCCGCTTGCCCTCGGCCGAGCCGGTGTGCAGCTTCTTCTTCTCCTCGGCGGACATGCCCTCGCGGCTGTCCGAGCCGACGATGAGGTAGGTCGTGCAGTCGTCGTCCTCGGGGCGCTCGATGACCTTCGACAGGTCGACCTCGCGGCGCACCTTGGAGTCGGCCCAGAAGTACGTGCCGACGGTGGTGACGACCAGCACGGACGCCAGCACGATCGAGCCGACCTTGATCCGCTTGCGCCAGTCCGGTGCGGGCTGCGGGGGACGGCCGGGGCGCGCCGACGGGGGCGCGGGCGGGCCGCCGGGACGGCCGCCGCCGGGACCGCCGGCGGGGTTCCCGTACACCTGGCCGGTGTTGTAGCCGCTGTCGTAGCCGGCGAACGTGTCGTGCTGCTGCGCGGGCTGGGCGGGGACTCCGTAGGCGGGCGGCGCCGCCGGGGGCGGGCCGGCCGGCCGCTGCGGGGGCTGGCGGCGCTGAACGTGCCGCATGGCCCGGGCACCCTCCGGCTGCGTGCTTCCGCTGCCGTGTCCGTACGGGTCGCGGTTGTCGGTCCGCCCATCGGGCCAGTCATTCATGCGGACAAGAATGCCCGGCCCGCTGGGCCGGGCGACAGGGCGGGGGGCACTTCGTGCCAGGGCTGTTGCACAGCTGCTGCCTTGTCACCGGCTTAAGGTGGCTGCATGAACGCGATACCCGGTGATCTCCAGGGCAAGCCGACGTCGGCCTCCCGGACCACGCTGAGCCACATCATGACGGCCAACGACACCAACCTGCTCGGGACGGTGCACGGCGGCGTGATCATGAAACTCGTGGACGACGCGGCCGGAGCGGTCGCCGGGCGCCACTCAGGGGGCCCCGCGGTCACCGCCTCCATGGACGAGATGGCCTTCCTGGCGCCGGTCAAGGTCGGCGACCTCGTCCACGTGAAGGCCCAGTGCAACTGGACCGGCCGCTCCTCCATGGAGATCGGCGTACGGGTCCTGGCCGAGCGGTGGAACGAATCCACCCCCGCCACCCAGGTCGGCAGCGCCTACCTCGTCTTCGCGGCCGTCGACGCCGAGGGCAAGCCCCGCCACGTCCCGCCGGTGCTCCCCGAGACCGACCAGGACAAGCGCCGCTACCAGGAAGCGATGATCCGCCGCACGCACCGGCTGAGCCGCCGTCGCGCCATCATGGACCTGCGCGAGCGCCGCGCCGCCGAGGGCCTCGACGACTGATTCCGCCGTACGACCCTCCAGGCCGGTCCCTCCGGGCCGGTCCCGAACGCCAGGCCGGTCCCGCCCCGCGCGCCCGTCGTCACTGGCAGGTGACCTGGTCGCCGGTGGCCACGCCGAACTCGCCCTGGTACGGGTCCTCGGCCCGCACCCGGTTCACCTTGCGGTGCTCCGAGCCCGCCGTGACCCGCAGCGTCGGCCCCAGCCCCGCCACCGCCCGCAGCTCGCAGCCCGGCAGCGCGGTCGCCAGGGTCCGTGCCGAGCGGTCCCAGCGCGGGTCGTAGGACACCACCGTGCGCTTCACGTCCCGGCTCGCCCCGGTGCTCGGGGCCTGCGTGGTGTTGAAGCCGGTCGCCCGCAGCGCCGTGTCGACCCGGCCGCCGAGCCCGTCGATCCGGGTGCCGTTCTCCACGTGCACCCGGATCTGCTGCGGGGCCACGTCCACCAGCGCGGCCGGCTCGGGCCGCCGGGGCCGGGCGGGCGCGAGCGGCTTGTCGTCGCGCAGCGCCTGGAAGAGCCGGGCCGCCTTCGGGCCGTCCCAGCGCACGACCGAGCCGAGCCCCTTCACCGGTGCCCCGCTCTGGGCGACCGGCACGGACGCGAACTCGGACGACGACGGGGAGAAGTCCCGCATCGCCTGCCCCAGCGCCAGCATCTGTTCCGACCCGAAGCCCCGGTCCGCCCGTACCGACCCCAGCAGCGTCGAGCTGACCTGCTTGAACTTCACGGGGTTGAGCAGGACCCCGCTGGTGGTGGCCCGCTTGATCAGCGCGGCGAGGAAGCGTTGCTGGCGCTGCATCCGTCCCAGGTCCGCCGCCCCGTCCACGTGCCGGGAGCGTACGTACTGCAGGGCCTGCCCGCCGGTCAGCTTGTGGGTGCCGGGCGGCAGGTCCAGGCCCGTGGCGGAGTCCCGCATCGCCTTGGCCGTGCAGATCTCCACCCCGCCCATCGCGTCCACGGTCTTCATGAAGCTGGTGAAGTCGACTTCCAGGTAGTGGTCGATCTTCACCCGGGTCATGTTCTCGACGGTCCGCACGGTGAGGTTGGGCCCGCCCTCCGCGTACGCGGCGTTCAGCTTCACCGGGTGCGGCCCGTGGTGCTTCCCGGTGAGCGGCGCGGTGTGCGCCGGGACCTCCGCGTAGCTGTCCCGCGGCAGGCTGACCACGCTCGCCCGCTCCCGGTCCGCCGACACGTGCACCAGCATGATCGTGTCGGTGCAGTGGCAGGGTGCGCCGCCGAGGCGGTACTCCCGCTTGTCGTCCTTGGTGATCTTGTCGCGGCCGTCGGTGCCGACCAGCAGGAAGTTCAGGCCGTGCCCCGCCTGCGGGCGGTTCTTCATGTCCTTGAAGGGGTCCACCCGGTCGATGCCGGTGTCCAGTCCCGTCATCACCGCGTGCCCGATCGCCCCCGAGCCGAGGACGGCCGCCGAGACCGCCGCCGCCAGCCGCACACCCCAGCGGGGCCGCCCGCCGCGCCTGGCCGGGCGGCCGCGCCGGGCGGTTCGCGCGGGCCTCGGACTGGGGGAGCGGTGCGGGTGGGGCACGGCGTACACCTCCGCGGGCGGCAGGGAGACGGCGGGGAGATTCGTCAGAACAGTAGGTCGATACGATCGACGCCCGCCCGCACCGCCCTTCCGGCGCGCACCCGTGTCCCCCGTACGCGGTAACGTGACCACCGTTACCGACCCATGAAGGACCACATGCCCACCCAGCAGCCCGCAGTCTCGGTGATCATGCCGGTGCTCAACGAGGAGCGCCATCTGCGCGACTCCGTCCGGCACATCCTCGGGCAGGACTACGCAGGCGAGATGGAGGTGGTGATCGCGCTCGGCCCGTCCACGGACCGGACCGACGAGATCGCCGCCGAGCTCGTCCGCGAGACCGCGTCCGACGAACGAGCGCGCGTCCAGACCGTCCCGAACCCCTCCGGCCGCACCCCGGCCGCCCTCAATGCCGCCATCAAGGCGTCGCGCCACCCGATCGTGGTGCGCGTCGACGGGCACGGCATGCTCTCCCCGAACTACATCGCCACCGCCGTCCGGCTCCTGGAGGAGACGGGCGCACAGAACGTCGGCGGCATCATGCACGCCGAGGGCGAGAACGCCTGGGAGGACGCCGTCGCCGCCGCGATGACCTCGAAGATCGGTGTCGGCAACGCCGCCTTCCACACCGGCGGTCAGGCCGGCCCGGCGGAGACCGTGTACCTCGGTGTGTTCCGGCGCGAGGCGCTGGAGCAGCAGGGCGGGTACAACGAGGAATTCATCCGCGCGCAGGACTGGGAGCTGAACTTCCGCATCCGCGAGGCGGGCGGCCTCATCTGGTTCTCGCCCGAGCTCAAGGTCCAGTACCGGCCGCGGCCCAGCGTGCGCGCCCTGGCCAAGCAGTACAAGGACTACGGCCGTTGGCGGCACGTGGTGGCGCGCTACCACTCCGGCTCGATCAACCTGCGCTACCTCGCCCCGCCGACCGCCGTGTGCGCGATCGCGGCCGGCCTGGTCGCGGGCGCGGTCCTCACCCCGTGGGCGCTGGTCGTCCCCGGCGGCTACCTCGCGGCCATCACGCTGGGCTCCGTCCCCGCGGGCAGGGGGCTGTCGCTCAAGGCCCGGCTGCAGATCCCGGTGGCCCTGGCGACCATGCACATGTCCTGGGGCTTCGGCTTCCTGACCAGCCCCAAGGCCCTGGCGCGCAAGGTCATCGCCTCGCGGCGGCCCACGGTCCGCCCGGACTCGGCCCCGGCGGTCTGAGGCACGTACGCACACGGCAGGGCCCGGCGGAATCCCTCCGCCGGGCCCTGCCGCACGTCCGCCGCTAGTGGATGCCGGCGTACACCTGCCAGCCGGTGGCGATCTTCTCGCGGTTGCCGAAGGTGCCGTAGCCGGTGTTCTGGTAGCGCCACAGGGCGCCCGCGATGTCCCGGGCGATCAGGTCGCTCCGGCCGTCACCCGTGAGGTCGCCGACGCCCACGAGGGCGTTGACCGAGCTGCCCCAGTTGGTGGCGAGCAGGGCCCGGGAGCCGAACGTGCCGGTGCCGCTGCCCAAGCTGCGCCACAGCTCGTCGCTGTCGTCCTGGAGGAGCAGGTCGCCGATGCCGTCGTCATTGGCGTCGATGCCGACGATCTTCTTGTAGTTCTTGAAGTTGTAGCTCAGGCCGATGCGTGCGGACAGGACGCCCGTCTTGGTGGTGGTGTAGAGGTACAGGCCGCCGGTCTTCGGGTCGCGGGCGATCAGGTCGGGGCGGCCGTCCTTGTTCACGTCGCCGGGCGAGGTGAGGATGTCGTACGCGTTCCAGCCCTTGCCCAGGACCTTGTGCTTGGTGGTGGGCTTGAGGGCGGCCCCGCAGGCGGGGGTGTAGAGGCGCATCTCGCCGCTGGGCAAGCGGACGAGGGTGTCGTTGCAGCGGTCCCCGTTGGTGTCGCCGAAGGGGATCGGGCGGAAGCCCTTGGGCCAGCCCGTGGTGGTCGTGCTGCCGCTGAAGTGGCCCTTGCCGGTGTATCCGTACGCGGTGCGCAGGCTCGTGCCGGAGGCGGAGGTCTGGAGCAGGTCGCCCAGTCCGTCGGGGTGCCCGGCGCGGCTGCCGAAGTCGCGGGGTGCGGAGGCGCCGCCGGTGACGGCGACGGTGCCGGAGCCCAGGACGGAGGCCTTGGGGGCGTTGACGGCGGTACCGCGGAGGGTCCACTTCAGGCTGCCGTTGACGGGCAGTGCACCGGTCTCCGTACGGCCCTTCCAGGCGGCGGTGACCTTCTTGGTGGTGGGGGCACCGGTGCCGGTCAGGGTGGCCAGGGTCTTGCCGCGGCCGTCGGCAAGGGTCACCGACCAGGCGCTGACGGGCTGGGTGAGGTCCCAGGCCGGGGCCCAGACGGTGTTCGAACCGGTGCTCCCGGCGAGCGGGGCGGTGGCGGGCACCTTGGAGGAGGCGATGCCGAGCGGGGCCTCGGAGGTCGCCCGGGAGGAGTAGAGGGTCCCGTACCCGAGCCGGTAGGCCTTCTCGACCAGCATGGTGGCCGATCCGCCCCCGCCGGCCGTCACGGCGTACGTGGGGACGCCGTCGCGGTTGGCGGTGCCGGGGACCTCCTCGGGCTCGGTCCACACGTTGTCGGTCGAGGTCCGGGAGACGTGCAGCAGGCGTGCGTCCCCGCCGTCCTTCTCGGACCACACGATGCGCACGGTCCCGTCGGGCCCGATGGCGGCCGAGGCGGACCCGCGGTCCCAGCCGCCCGCGGACAGGGTCACCGGCTGCCAGGCCCCGGTGTCCGCACGGAGGGTCTCGACCTGATCGGCCGAGTCCAGTCCGTCCGACCCGCCGCCGTCGCTGAGCTCCGTCCAGAGCACGGTCACGTCCCCGTCGGGGGCCACCAGCGGCTCGGGCGAGTTCACCGCTCCCTCCGAGGAGGCGGAGGTCTTGGCCGGGGCGCCCCAGCCGGCCGCCGCGGACGGGCGGACGGAGACGTTGACGGACTGGTACGCGTCATCGCCGTTGTTGCTGTTCGTCCAGCTCAGGGCCATGATCCCGGTATTGCTCGCGGCGATCCGGGGCGCGCGGACGTGCTGGATCGGCGAGGTGTGGGCCACGGGCGCGGCCCAGGCCGCACCGGGGGCCGGGCGCGTGACGGTCTCGACCACCGACACGTCGTCGTACTTGTCGGACGGCTCCTTCGGGTCCGTGGTCCGCAGGTAGCCCACGACCGTCGTGCCCTGCGGGTCCACGGCCACGTCGGCCCCGCTGACCGCGCCGGAGGCCACCGTGACGGGCTCCGACCAGGTGCCGTCGGCGGCCCGGTCGGCGGCACTGACCGTCCACTCGTCCGTGCCGACGGGGCGGGAGGACCACACCGCGGTGGCGGTGCCGCCCGGGCCGGCGGCGATGTTCGCGGTGCCCAGGAACCGGCCCGCCGGGGTGTCGACGAGGGCCTTGGCCTCGGACCAGACCCCGCCGGACACCGTGGCGGTCATCAGCCGGGTGGCCGTGGGCGGGTTCTCCCACGGGGTGTCCGAGGGCTCGTCACCAGGGTGCTCCGCCCAGAGCACGGTGACCTTGCCGTTCGTTTCCGTGACCAGCTGGAGGCCCATGGTGCTGCGCAGCGTGGGTGCGCTGCCGAGGTACCGCGGAATCCCCCAGTACGCGGTCCCCGTGGGTCGGACGGCCGCGACGAGCCGGTAATTGCCCTCGTAGCCCTTCCACCAGGCGGCGACCGCGGTCCCGTCCGAGGCCGTGGCCGCCTTGATGTTGCCGATCCTTTCCGTCTGGCCCACCTTGACCGGGTCGGACCAGGACGGCAGCGGTGCGGCAGCGGCCGTCCCCGCGGCGATCAGCGGGGTGACCGCCCCGCCGGAGACTACGAGTGCCGCGGTGGCCACGGCCGCGGCCAGGCTGCGGTGCGTACGGGCGCGCTTGCCCATGAAGTGTGTTCCTTCCCCCGTCGAGCGTCGTGCTCGTACTGAAGATCAGCTGTCGATCACGGGTTTGACACCGCAGGGGCGCCAACGGTTGTACGGGGGAAGGGAGATGTTTCTCGCGGCGCTCCGGCCTACCAGGTGAAGCCGGGCTGGATCGGCATGCAGGCCGAGTCGTCGTCGCCGTTGAGGGCGTTCGCGGACTCCGGGGCCTTGCTCGGCGCCGCCGCGGGCGGTGCGACCGCGTCGCCGGTGCGCCAGTCCGCGCCGACGAACAGGGTGACCCCGGAGACGTCGGTGGAGCGCTGCACGGCGGTCGGCGGCAGGCCCAGGGCCGTGGCGAGGGCCATGGCGTCGCCCGCCTGGTCGAGGCCGGCGTAGCGGATCACGGTCGTGTCCTCGGCGGCGTTCTGGCCGTCGGCCAGGGCCTTCTTGAAGCCCTTGCCCCCCAGTAGCGTCGCGACGTCCTTCGCGCGTCCCTGCAGCGTGCCCTTGGCGCCGTCCTTGCCGCCGGTGGCGTTGCGGACCATGACGGGGATCTCGGCGGCCGGGGCGGCGGGGTCGGTGACGGCGGGCGTCTGGGTCGCCGCCTTCGGCTTCGCCGGGGCCTTGCCGTCGAGCGGGACGTCGTCGCGGACCATCGCGAACAGGGCCTGCGCGTCGCCTTCCTTGGGCTCGACCTTGGAGCGCAGGCCGGGCCGCTGCGAGTACACCCACGGCATGGTGGTCATGGTGATCCGGCTGGTCGGGATCTTCTTCAGCTCCATGGCCAGGTCGAAGAGCTTGTCGATCCGGTCGAGCCCGGGGTCCACGACGGTGGCCTTGGTGGCCGCCTGCGCCAGGCTGTTGAGCTTGAGCGGGCTGCGGAGGTTGGCGTTCTTGCGGAACTCGCGGGCGAGGGAGTTCATGTACATGTGCTGGGCCCGGGTGCGCGCCACGTCGGTGCCGTCGCCGAAGCCGTAGCGGGTGCGCAGCCACTGGAGCGCCTGCTCGCCCTTGATGGAGGTCTCGCCCTTCTCGAGCTTGAGCCCGGACCCCTTGCCCTCCTTGTTACGGGAGAAGACGTTCTGCTCGACGCAGACCGGCACGCCGCCGATCGCGTCGGCCATCGAGACCACACCCGCGAAGTCGATCATCATGAAGTGGTCGATCGGGATGCCGGTGAGCTGGTGCCAGGCGGCGACCGTGCAGCCCGGACCGCCGCGGCCCAGGCTCTCGTTGGTCGGCTTGACGCCCTGGCTGGCCTCGTAGACCTCGCCGTCGCCGTCGGTGCACTTGGGCATCTTGATCAGGGTGTCGCGCGGCATGCTGATCACCGACATGTTGCTGCGGTCCGCGGACAGGTGCAGCAGCATCTGGACGTCGGCGAGCGGGGGGCCGTTGAAGGTGTCCCGCGCGCCGCCGAGTGCCTGGTTCGCCTCGTTGTTCCGGGCGTCGGAGCCGATGAGGAGGATGTTCAGCGGGATCTGGCCGAAGGCGTTGGGCTTGGAACCGCCCATCTTCGCGTCGCCGAGGTTCAGGGCTTCCGTCTGGATGTTGTCGTTCAGGTGCCGGTAGTACAGGTAGCCGGCGCCGGCCGTGACCAGGACGAGCACGGCGAGGCCGGTCGCCATCCAGCGCAGTACGCGGCGGCCGCCGCGGCGGTGCGACCTGGCCGGGCGGCGGGAGCCGCCGGCAGAACGCCGGTGGGAGCCCGCCTTGGGCCCCTTGCCGGAATCGCCGCGGCGGCCACCGGGTATCGACCCGGAACCGCCGTCCTCGTCCGCCGCGTCCGCTATGCCGTCGGGCGCCTCGGCGGGCGCACCCGCCCCCCGCACACTGCTCTGCCTCACGTATTCCCCCATGATTGCCCTGTTTCGTCAGGCATTGTGCCGGTTGCCGCGGTCGCGGGCCGTGATGCGTGGCCGACTGCCGGGCGCAGTCGGCTACTTCGCGCAGACTTCCTCGTCGGCTTCCATGCGCTGGATGCCCTCGGGAGCCTTCTCGGGCGCGGTGATCGGGATCCCCGCCCCCTTGAAGTCCTCGCCCAGGGTGAGCACCATCGGCGTCCGCGGCTCGGCGTCCGCCGTACCCGGCTTCAGCGCCGCGGCGGGCAGCCCCATCATGTCCGCGAGCGCGCGCGCCTGGTCGGCCTGGTTGGGCGCGTACTCCAGGGTGGTCTTCTTGCGCTTCTCGGGGGCGTTGCCGAGGTTGCTCGACTTCTGCACCTGCTTGGTGAGCTGGAGCCAGTTCAGCGTGGTCGATGCCGAACCCTGCGGCCCGCCACCGTTGTAGACGTTGACGCGCACGTCCGCGGCGGCGGCCCGGGTGCCTTCGAGCAGCGCTTCCTGCGCCGCCTCCTTGGCGTCCTTGGCCTCCTTCTCCTGCCGCTTGACCTCGGTCAGGGAGGTGTCGGACTGGATCATCGCGAACAGGGGCTCGGCCTTCTCCTTCTTGACCACGACCGTTGCCTTGACCCGCTCCGCCGGGTTGTCGTCCACCGGGAGCGTCGTGAAGGTGATGTTCTTCGGGTTGACGCCCTTCAGCTCGCGGCCGAGGTCCATCAGCCGCTTGATGCTCCCTATCCCGGTGTCCACGCTCAGCGCGTCGGTGGCCGCCTCCGCCAGCGTGAAGAGCTTCTTCGGGTTGGTCAGGGTGTCCTTGGACTTCATCTGGCGGATCATCGAGCCGAGGAAGGCCTGCTGGGTCTTGATCCGGTCCAGGTCGCTCTTGTTGCCGAACGCCTTGCGGGTGCGTACGAACGCGAGGGCCTGTTCGCCCTCCAGCAGGTGCTCGCCCCGGGTCAGCTTCAGCTTGGACTTGTCGTCGTCCACGTCCTTGGCCAGGCAGACCGGTACGCCGCCGACCGCCGAGCTGAGCGTCTTGACGGCGTTGAAGTCGGCCATCATGAAGTGGTCGATCTGAACACCCGTGAGCTGCTTGACCGTCCGCATCGTGCAGCCCGGGTCGCGGCCCGCCTGGCCGAGGCTGGTGTTGAAGCGGACCCCGGTCTCGCCCGGGATCGTCTTCATCGACCCGTCCTCCTGTTTGGTCGGGCAGTCGGGGATGTCGGTGATCAGGTCACGCGGGATGGACATCGCGGTGGCGTTCGTCCGGTCCTTGGAGACGTGGAAGAGGATCGTCGTGTCGGCGTGGCCCTTGCTGTTCTTGTCGCCGTAGCCCTCGTTGCCGTCACCGGTGCGCTTGTCGGTGCCGATGACCAGGATGTTGATGGCCTGGTCCTTCTTGAAGCCGCCGCTGCCGGCCGTGCCGACGTCGGTGGTCTTCAGGTTGGAGTCGAGGTGCCGGTAGTAGAGGTAGCCGCCCACCGAGGCCGCGACCAGCACGAAGGCGACCGAGCCGCCGGTGATCTTCAGTACGCGTTTGCCGCGCGGCTTCTCCTGCTTGCGCTTGCGCGCACCACGCCTGCCGCCGGGCGGCGGCCCGTCACCGCGCCTCGGCCCGGGGACACCGGCGGGCGTACGGGTCGGGGCACCGGCCGCGGACGCCCCGGGGGCGGCGGCTCTGCGGGACCGGGGTGCCGGCCGCGGCGCCGCGGGTTGTGGGTTCGGCTGCCCTGCGGAGTGGTCCAGTCGCAGTTCGTAGTTGCCGGTGCGAGGGTTGAGGACCCACTGGTCTGCGGGGTCGATCTCTTCCGCCCGCCCACGGCCTTGCGCATCCACGGTTGTTTGGTCCTCCGTCGGTGCCACACGAAGCGCCTCCCCCCAGGCGCTCGGTCATCGATCCGGCAGTGCACGGCCTGGTCTGTGGCGGCCGGGGCACCGGATCGCTCACCTTATCCGCCCTGTTCGGCTTCAAACCATGCTGGTGACAAACTCCACTGCCCTTATAACGGGGCAATCAGCGCATCCCGCTACGTGAGACGTCTGCCTTTTGGGATTGCTTTACCGGCAGGTCGCCGAGCTGGCCGTGGTCCCCGTGAACGTGGGCGCCGGGCTGGCCGTCCCGGAGGGCGTGGCGGCCGTCTTCGCGTCGCCCGTCGCGTCCGCCGTCACGGTCACCGGCTGGTCCATCCGCAGCTGCCGGAACAGCCGCGCCGCATCCGGCTCCAGCAGCTCGTCGCGGTTCGGGTTCGCCGCGTAGGGCTGCCGGGGCGTGGTCAGGAACTGCACGCGCTCGGTGGGCACGTCCCGCATGCTGCGCACCAGCTCGTACAGCCCGCGCAGGGAGGCCAACCCCGGGTCCGTGGTCACCGAGGAGGTCGCCGCGTCCAGCAGCGGGTACAGCCGGGCCGGGTTGAGCAGGACCCCGTTGCTCTGCACCTTCTTGACCAGCGAGGCCAGGAACTGCTGCTGCCGGTCCATCCGCTCGGTGTCGCTGCCGTTCCCCAGGCTGTACCGGGCCCGTACGAACCCCAGGGCCTGCTCGCCCCGCAGGGTCTGCCGGCCCGCGGGCAGCTTCAGCTTCGCCTCGGTGTCGTTCACCGGCTCCTTCAGGCAGATCTCCACCCCGCCGACGGCGTCCACCATCTTCTTGAACCCCTGGAAATCCACCACCATGTGGTGGTCTATCCGGATTCCGGTCATCTTCTCGACCGTGCGGATCGTGCAGGCGGCGCCACCGAACTGGAAAGCCCAGTTGAACTGCGCGAGCTGCGTGCCGGTGCGCGTGCCGTCCGTCTTGCGGCAGGGCGGGATCTCGGTCATCACGTCCCTGGGTATCGAGACGGCCGTCGCGCTGTTCCGGTCGGCCGCCAGGTGCAGCAGGATCGTGGTGTCCGAACGCTCCGTGCCGCCGTCCCGGCCGTACCGGCTGTTGTCCGCGCCCGCGCGCGAGTCCGAGCCGATCAGCAGGATGTTCCGGGCGCCCTGCACCGTGAGCGCCGGACGCTCGCTCTCGTACCGCTCCAGCTCGGAGGTGGCCGTGGTGTCGGTCTTGATGTTCCCGTCGAGCTTCCGGTACAGCCACCAGCCCAGCCCGGCCCCCAGCAGCACCAGCAGGACCGTGCCGAGTCCGATCCAGCGCAGCAGGCGCCGCCGCCGGCCGGCCGGGGGCTTGGGTATCTCCCCGTCCCGGTCGGCAGGGGCGTCGTTCCGCCTGCCTGGGCTGTCCGTCACGGCTGCGTCCATCCCCTTCACGGCGTCGACGGCGGCCGCCGGATCCCGACTGCGACCTCCGTCGATCATCCATCGGAGGTACCGACGGGGCTCGGGGGCGAGGGTCCGTATTCCGCCATGTGAGTGACAAAACGGACCTTACGCCTGTTGGGCGGTCCGGGTGACCCGGCGCTGGGCGGTACGGGTGACGCGCCGCTGAGCAGGACGGGTGACGCAGGTCAGAGGGTTTCCGGGGGCCGGGGCGGCACCGGTCAGACGGTGTGGGTGACCCGCTCGCTCGCGGTCCGCGCGGCCAGCCCCTCCGGCGACAGCCGGTCGAGGTTCCGGCACAGGACCACGGAGCCGCCCGCCGCGAGGGGCGCGAACAGCCCGGCCGAGAGCCCCTCCCAGGTGTCCCACGTGTCGGACCCGGCCCCCGTCAGCACCCGCGAGCCCGGCTCCAGCCCGAGCTTCGCGGCGTCCTGCCGGGCCCGCTCCACCAGCTGCTCGTACGAGAACTCCGCACCCCGCACGGACAGCCCGGCACCCGCGGGGTCCACCGGCACGAACGGCGCGAACCGGTCGCCCTGCCCCGGCACCTCCACGGCGTAGTCCGCGAAACCCGTCGGCGGCTGCGGGAAGCGGCCGCCCAGCGGCCGCAGCGCCAGCGCCACCCGCTCCCCGGAGCAGGCCCGCGCCTCCTCCAGCCGGTCCGGGCCGCTGACGACCAGGTCCGCGTCCGCGGGATCCCCGCCCACCTCGACCGTCACGCCCACCGAGGCGCAGGCCAGCAGCCACACGGCGCTCTGCCAGTGCGGGGGCAGCAGCAGCGCGAGCCGGTCGCCGGGCCCGGCCGCCAGATCGCCCTGGAGGAGGTTGGCGGTCTTGGCCACCCAATTGGCGAAGGTGGCCACGGACAATTCCACGCGCTCGCCCGTCGCGTCGTCGTAGAACGTGACCAGCGGGCGGGCCGGATCGGCGGCGAGCGCGGATCGCAGCAGGTCGGCAGGGGTGCGGTCGTTGGCATTCACCCGGCACAGGGTACGCGGGCCCCTCGCCCGTACGGACGCAGCGCCCGTGGACCGTACGGGGGACCGCTGACGAGATGCCATCAGACGGTCCGTCAGCCTCCGATGGCGGCCCGCCGGAAGTGTGCTCAGCATCTTCTACATGCGTGGATTCCTTGCTTCCTCGATCGGCGTCGCGACCGCGGCCGCACTGGCCCTCCCGCTCGCGCTCCCCACCCCGTCCCTGGCCGCGACCGCTCCGGTGACCCCCCTCGGAGCCACCCAGTCCCTGCCGCTGGCCACGCTCGCCCCCGCGGCCGGCCGTGTGACCCGCGTCCCCGGCATGACGGCCGCGCCCGGCGCCCCCGAGACGCAGGGCCTGGCCGCCCGCGAGGTCAAGACGTTCTCGCTGGTCGGAGTCGTCTGGGACGACGCGGCCACACAGCTCTACGGCCGGGTGCAGGTCCGCACCCGGGCGGTCCCGACCGCCGTCTGGTCCGACTGGCAGGACGTCGAGACCCACAACGCGGAGCACGCGGCGGACCCGGACGCGGCCGAGCGCACCTCGGGCCGGGTACGCGGCAGCACCGCCCCCCTGTGGGTCGGCGAGTCCGACGGCATCGAGGTCCGCGTCCAGGCGGAACCCGGCTCCTCCGACCGCGCGGTGCCGGGCCACCTGCCCACGGGCATGCGGATCGAGCTGGTGGACCCCGGCGCGGACGACGTGCCCGACGCCAAGAACCCCGGCAAGGGCAGCACCAAGGACCCGGGCAGCGCCTCCGGCAACGACAACAAGACCGGCACCGCCGGAATGAGCATGGCGGCGACCGAGACCTCCGCCGCCAACGAACCGCTGGCCCCCCTCGGCGCCGACGAGATCGGCGCCCAGACCAAGGCCGACTCGACCGCCGACGCGATGGTGGCCCTCGGCGGTCCGATCAGCTTCGCCGCCCGCCCGTACATCGGCCCGCGCCCGCGCATCGTCACCCGCAAGGGCTGGGGTGCGAGCGAATCCCTGCGCGAGCCCGGTTTCGCGTACACGAAGACCGTCAAGGCGGCGTTCGTGCACCACAGCGCCTCCGGCAACAACTACAAGTGCAGCGAGGCCCCCGCCGTCCTGCGCAGCCTGTACCGGTACCACGTGGTCAGCAGCGGCTGGCGCGACTTCGGCTACAACTTCGCCGTCGACAAGTGCGGCACCGTCTACGAGGGCCGGGCGGGCGGTGTCGCCAAGCCCGTACTCGGCGCCCACACCATGGGCTTCAACAGCAACAGCATGGGCGTCGCGGTCCTCGGCTCGTACACCAACTCCAACCCGCCGGCCGCCGCGGTGACGTCGATCGCCCGCCTGACGGCCTGGAAGCTCGGGCTGTACGGCGCCAACCCGCTCGGCAAGACCACCCTCGTCTCGGGCGGCGGCAACCGCTACCCGAAGGGCAAGAACGTCAAGCTCAACGTCATCTCCGGACACCGCGACGGATTCGCGACGGAGTGCCCCGGCCGCAAGCTCTACGGAAAGCTCGGTACGGCCCGCACCTCATCGGCCCGATACCAGGGCCGGTGACGCTCTGCCTAGACTGACGCACCCATCCGTGGCGCAGCAGGAAGCAGAGACACCACCTTGACCTTGACGGAAGCGATCCTCCTGGTAGGCGGCAAGGGCACACGGCTGCGCCCGCTCACGGTGAACACACCGAAGCCGATGGTCCCGGCGGCGGGCGTGCCGTTCCTCACCCACCAGCTGGCCCGGGCGCGGGCCGCGGGGGTCGAGCACATCGTCCTGGCCACCTCGTACCTGGCCGAGGTGTTCGAACCGCACTTCGGTGACGGCTCGGCCCTCGGCCTCCACCTGGAGTACGTGACGGAGGAGGAGCCGCTCGGCACCGGAGGCGCCATCCGCAACGTCGCCTCCCGGCTGCGGTCCGGCCCCGACGACCCGGTCCTGATCTTCAACGGCGACATCCTGACGGGCCTGGACATCGAGGCCCTCCTCGACGTGCACCGCACGTCCGGCGCGGACGTCTCCCTCCACCTCAGCCGCGTCGAGGACCCGCGCGCCTTCGGCCTGGTCCCGACGGACGGGACCGGCCGCGTCACGGCCTTCCTGGAGAAGCCCCAGACGCCCGAAGAGATCGTCACCGACCAGATCAACGCGGGCGCGTACGTCTTCCGCCGCTCGGTCATCGACACCATCCCGACGGGCCGCCCGGTCTCCGTCGAACGCGAGACCTTCCCGGAGCTCCTCGCCGCCGGCGCCCACCTCCAGGGCATGGTGGACTCCACGTACTGGCTGGACCTCGGCACCCCGCAGGCCTTCGTCCGCGGCTCCGCCGACCTGGTCCTGGGCCGCGCCCCCTCCCCGGCGGTCCCCGGCCGCCACGGCGAGTCCCTCGTCCTCACGGGCGCGACGGTCGCCGCCGACGCCAAGCTGTCGGGAGGCACGGTGGTCTCCCCCGGGGCGTCCATCGCCTCCGGCGCCCGCATCCACGGCAGCGCGATCCTCCCGGGCGCGGTGATCGAGGAGGGCGCGGTCATCACCGACTCGTACGTGGGCCCCGCCGCCCGCATCGGCGCCCGCACCACGGTGACGGGTTCGGTCATCGGCGACGGCGCATCGGTGGGCCCGGACAACGAACTGACGACGGGCGCCCGCATCTGGTGCGACGCCGCCCTCCCCCCGGCATCAATCCGCTTCTCCCCGGACCAGTAACCACCCCGGGCGCCCCGCCGCCGCATATCCACCCCCGCCGGCCCCACCGGCCTTTGAGGCGCGGGGTACGGGGCGGAGCCCCGGGAGGGGTCCGGGGGCGCAGCCCCGGCGGGGTCCGGGCACGAGCCCGGTTTTCGAGGAGGGGCGGGGTGGGGGAGAGCCCCGGCTACCCTCGAAGGGTGGCAGGCCGCTTCGACCCCCTCACCCGCACCGCCGTCCGCGGCGGCCGCACCGACGTGCCCGAGGCACCCACCACACCCCCCGCGCCCACAGCCACCCCCCGCCCCCCCACCGCCGGCACCACGCGCCGCTGGACCCCGCCCGCCCCCACCCACCTCGGCCTCACCCTCGGCCCCCTGCGCCGCGGCCCCGCCGACCCCGCCTTCCGCGTCACCCCCGACGGCTCCGTCTGGCGCGCCACCCGCACCCCGCAGGGCCCCGGCACCCTCCGGGTCGCCGCCCGCGGCGGCGCGATCGAGGCCGAGGCCTGGGGCCCGGGCGCCGACTGGCTCCTCGAGACCCTCCCCACCCTCCTCGGCGCCGACGACGACCCCTCCGTCTTCGTCCCCCGCCACCGCCTCGTCCACGCCAGCCACCGCGCCCGCCCCGGGCTGCGCCTGACCCGTACCGGCCTGGTCCTCGAATCGCTGGTCCCGGTGATCCTGGAGCAGAAGGTCACCGCCGACGAGGCGTACCGCGCCTGGCGCCGCCTGGTCCGCCAGTACGGCGAGCCCGCCCCGGGCCCGGCGCACCCCGACCTGTACGTGATGCCGGACGCCCGCACCTGGGCCCGCATCCCCTCCTGGGACTGGCACAAGGCCGGCGTGGACATGAAGCGGTCGTCCACCATCGTCCGCGCCGCCCGCGTCGCCGCACGCCTCGAAGAGGCCGCCGGCATGGAGCTCTCCGAGGCCGCCGCCCGCCTGGAACTGATCCCCGGCATCGGCCCCTGGACCTCCGCCGAAACCCTCCAGCGCAGCAACGGCGCCCCGGACGCCGTCACCACCGGCGACCTCCACCTCCCCGGCATCATCGGCTACGCCCTCACGGGCAACCGCGACGCCGACGACGCCGAGATGCTGGAGCTCCTCTCCCCGTACGCCGGCCAGCGCCACCGCGCCGCCCGCCTGATCCTCCTCGCGGGCGCCACCCCTCCCCGCCGCCACCCCCGCATGCCCCGCGGCGACATCGGCAAGCTCTGAACCGGAGCACCACCACGCACCGGTGCCCCCGTGCGATCCGCACGGGGGCACCGGCACGTCCGCCTTCCGCACCGGGACGGCTCAGCGCACCTCGATGAAGTCCGACGCGTCCCGCGGCGCCCGCTCCCGCGGCGCCTCAGCGGCGTGTCCCACCGCGACCGCGCCCATCGGGTCCCAGTCCTCCGGCAGGTCCAGCACCTTGCGGACCACGTCGCGGCAGAACATCGTCGACGAGACCCAGGCCGAGCCCAGGCGCTCGCCCGCCAGCGCGACCAGGAAGTTCTGGACGCCCGCGCCCGTCGCGACGACGAACATCTCGCGCTCCGCCGCGTCCCGGCGCTCGTGCCCGTAGTGGTGGGCGCCCTCCGTCACCAGGCACGGGACCACCAGGTACGGCGCCCGGCGCAGCACGTCCCCGCGCCGGACCCGCTTCGCGATCGACTCCGGGGACTTGCCGTCCCGCTCCAGGTCCGCGACCCACGCGTCGCGCATCGCGTCCAGGAGCTCCGTGCGCGCCCGCTCCGATTCGAGCAGCACGAACCGCCACGGCGTGGTGTGGTGCGGGGCCGGGGCCGTGACGGCCGCCGCCACCGCGCGGCGTACGGCGCCCGGGTCGACCGGCTCGTCGGTGAAGGCCCGTACCGTACGGCGCTGGGTGACCGCCTCGCGGACGGCCTCGGAGGTGCCGAGGCGGAACATGTCGTCGGCGGCGGAGCGGACGAGCTCGCGCGCCGAGCCCTCGCCCAGCACGTGCGGCAGCCCGCGGACCACGGCCACCGGCAGGCCGCCCGCCTTGCCCTTCACCAGGTCGCCGGCCGCGGCCAGTTCGTCGGCGGTGGCCACTATCGTCGCGCTGAGTTCGTTGCCGTAGGAGTCCGTTGCGCCGCGCAGGTCGTCCACGACCCGTACGCCGGCCGCGCCGATCGCCACGTCCGTCAGGCCGTTGCGCCACGGGCGCCCGAAGGTGTCCGTGACGACCACGCCGACCGACACCCCCAGCGCGGAGGCGATGCCCTCGCGCAGGGCCCGCGCCGAGGCGTCCGGGTCCTCGGGGAGGAGCAGGACGGTGCCCTGCTCGGTGTTGGAGGCGTCGACACCGGCCGCGGCCATCACCAGGCCCTGCCGGTTCTCGACGATCCGCAGGGTGCCCCGGCGGGCGACCACCCGTACCGTCTCGGCGTCGATGGCCTCCTCGCGGGAGTCCGCGGCGAGGATCCGGCCCTCGGACTTGGAGACGATCTTCGAGGTGACGAGCAGGACGTCACCGTCCGCCAGATCGGGGGCCGCCGCCGCGATCAGGGCGGCGAGGTCGTCTCCGGACCGGACCTCGGGGAGGCCGGGCACGGCCCACACCTCGTAGGAGGGGCCCCTCACCGCGAGGCCTCCGCCAGCGCCAGCGCCTCGCGGGCCATGGCCGCCGTGGCCTCGGTGTCCGTCATCATCAGCGGCACCGCGCGGCAGGTGATCCCGGCCGCCTCGACCTCGGCGACGGCCGCCGCGTCCGAGGTGTCGACCAGCCAGCCGTCCAGCAGCCCGGTCCCGTAGTGGAGGGCGACCGCGGCGGCCGTGGACTCGACGCCGACGGCCTCGAGGACCTTGTCGGCCATGCCGCGCACCGGCGCCCCGCCCACGATGGGGGAGAGGCCCACCACGGGGGCGGCCGCCTCGGCGACGGCCTCGCGGATGCCGGGTACGGACAGGATGGTGCCGACCGACACGACGGGGTTGGACGGCGGGAAGAGGATGACGTCGGCCGCGGCGATCGCCTCCAGCACGCCGGGTGCGGGCTTGGCCTGCTCGGCGCCGACCGGCACGACGGCCTGCGCCGCCACCGAGGCGCGCATCTTCACCCAGTACTCCTGGAAGTGGACGACGCGCCGCTCGCCCGTGCCGGGCTCCTCGATCGCGACGTGCGTCTCCACCCGGTCGTCCGACATGGGCAGGAGCCGTACGCCGGGCTGCCAGCGGTCGCACAGCGCCTCGGTGACCGCGCTGAGCGGGTAGCCGGCCGAGAGCATCTGGGTCCGCACGATGTGGGTGGCGAAGTCGCGGTCGCCGAGGCCGAACCAGGACGGTCCGACGCCGTACGCCGCGAGTTCTTCCTTGACGGTGAAGGACTCGTCGGTACGCCCCCAGCCCTGGTCCTCGTTGATGCCACCGCCGAGGGTGTACATCACCGTGTCCAGATCGGGGCACACCTTCAGCCCGAACAGGTGAATGTCGTCACCGGTGTTGCCGATGACCGTGATGTCCGCGTCGGGCACGGCCGACTTCAGTCCGCGGAGAAAGCGGGCGCCGCCGATACCGCCGGCCAGTACAACAATGCGCATGCGGACAGTGTGTCAGCCGCAGGCCGTCCGCCGGGGGGCGGTGGTCGGCAGACGGGCGGGACCTCAGGCGCTGAGTGCGTCCTGCGGGGAAGGGGCGTGGTGCAGCGCCCCGTACGCCGTCGCCGGACCGCTGTGCATCGGCATCTCGGTGAGGCCGGGGAAGTAGACGTGCAGGCTGACGGCCGGTTCGAGGGAGTCGTTGACGACCTCGTGGACGTGGCCGGGGGCGAAGACCCGCTCGCTGCCCGCGCCCAGTGCCAGGTGGCCGCGCTGGTTGCGCTCGGTCAGCTCGCCGTCGAGGACGGTCATGACCGCGGACGAACCGCCGTGGTCGTGCAGTCCGCTGACCTGGCCGGGGACCCAGCTGAGCAGCCAGACCTCGTAGCCGGGGCCGGTGCGCAGGCGGTGGTACCAGCGGGTCGTGGCGTCGTACTCGACGAGGTGCTCCCACTCCGCGCGGTCCGCGGCGACCGACCGGGCGAGGCCGACGAACTCGGCCACGGTGGTGGGGTGCTGCTTGGCGGGCTGGAGCAGGTGCTGGACGGCGAGGATGTCGCCGGCGATCTGGAGGTCGCTGTCGCTGTTCATGGGGAGGGTGTCCTCGACGTGTGTCAGACGCGGGGGTCGCGTTGCCGTGGGGGATGTAGCCGGATCTCTGGAGGCATCAACAGCTGCAACAGCAACAGCGGACCTGGGCAGCGCCGAAGAACCCACGAATGGGGGTCCCGGAGTGCGCTGCGGTCGCTGACATGGGGACAAGGAGACCGTTCCGAGGGGGCGACTGTCAACCCAATGTCCGGTTTGAGAGAAAACTTTCACCTCATCCGGTTACCGTGCGCGGAGAAAGGTTTGTGCACCTCTGGGCGGGGGATGTGGCGCACTGCCGAGCCCGCACACAACGTCACGTCGTGACCGGAATGTGATCCACGCCGCTTCTGCCGCCGGACTGCAACAGGGTCGCGTCGCAACGCGTCCGTTACGGGTGAGGTTGCCGAGCCGCGTCATGCATGTGGCATGTGTCACGATTTTTGGCGATATGAACACTTTCTGCATACGCTTGGTTCCGCAGAGTGAATAAGGGGCCCAATAGCAGATCTCGGCTTGACTGCCCCGGATCCACGCACTTGTAATTTCACTCGTGTCGTTTGACCGCATTCGGTGACGGCATCAGCACGGGGACGCACAAAGACAGACGAGGGGCGCACATGACCGAGCTGTTTCAGGAACTGCTGGTCGAGGAGGCGGACGAGGAGGCCGGGTGGCAGGAGCGCGCACTGTGCGCTCAGACCGACCCCGAGTCCTTCTTTCCCGAGAAGGGCGGCTCCACCCGCGAGGCCAAGAAGGTCTGCCTCGCCTGTGAGGTCCGCTCCGAGTGCCTCGAATACGCCCTTGCAAACGACGAACGCTTCGGAATCTGGGGCGGTCTGTCCGAACGTGAACGCCGTCGACTGAAGAAGGCCGCGATCTGACGGGGCGATCTGACGGCGCGCACCCGTAGGGCGCAGCCGAAAACGGAGCCTCTCCGTCCGGGCCGGGAACGGCACAAGCGAAACAAACGACGCAACCCGCCCAACGTGCCGGACGCGTCGCGCACACCGAGTACACGGTCCGCCTCCTGCCCCTTCCCCGCAGGAGGCGGACCGCTGTGTGCGCAGCCGTTAGTGTGGGGCGCTGTCCAGCAGCCTCCGGGGGCACGACCCCCGGTCCCCCGGCCGGAGGGCCCGTACCGCGATGTCCGTGCACAGCCACTCGACGGCCCCCTACGCGTCGGCCGCCGCCCCCGAGTTCCCACGGCATGTCGTCACCGCCGTCCTCGTCGCCCACGACGGATCCCGCTGGCTCCCCCAGGCGCTCTCGGGCCTCCTCGGCCAGGAACGCCCGGTCCAGAACTGGGTCGCCGCCGACACCGGCAGCGCCGACGACTCCGCCCGGCTGCTCTCCGAGGCCCTCGGCGACGACCGGGTCCTGCACCTCGCCCGCCGCACCGGCTTCGGCACCGCCGTCGACGAGGCCGTCCGCTCCGCCGGCGTGCCGACCCCCGAAGAGCTCCCCTATCTGAAGCGCCCCAGCGGCTGGGACCCCGTCAGCCGCACCTGGCGCGACGACACCTACGACCTCCCCGAGCTGCCGCACGGCGAGCCCGTCCAGTGGCTCTGGCTGCTGCACGACGACTGCGCACCCGAGCCCGACGCCCTCACCGAACTCCTGCGCGTCGCCGACGAGAACCCGGAAGCCGCCGTCGTCGGCCCCAAGCTCCGCGGCTGGTACGACCGCAAGCAGCTCCTCGAGGCCGGCGTCACCATCGCCCACAGCGGCCGCCGCTGGACCGGCCTCGACCGCCGCGAACAGGACCAGGGCCAGCACGACCAGGTCCGCACCGTCCTCTCCGTCTCCACCGCCGGCATGCTCGTGCGCCGCGACGTCTACGACCAGCTCGGCGGCTTCGACCGGCGCCTGCCCCTCATGCGCGACGACGTCGACCTGTGCTGGCGCGCCCAGTCCGCCGGCCACACCGTCCTCGTCGCCCCCGACGCCGTCCTGCGCCACGCCGAGGCCTCGGCCCGCGAACGCCGCCCCATCGACTGCGCCGGCCGCAGCGTCGCCGGACCGCACCGCGTCGACAAGGCCGGCGCCGTCCACACCCTCCTCGTCAACACCCCGGCCGCCGGACTCCCCTACGTCCTGCTCCGCCTCCTCCTCGGCACCGTCCTGCGCACCCTCGCCTATCTCGTCGGCAAGGCACCCGGCCAGGCCGTCGAAGAAGCGGGCGGCCTCATCCGGCCCCTGCTGCGCCCCGGCCGGATCCTCTCCGCCCGCCGCCGCCGGGGCCGCGCCGCCGTACCCGCCAAGGAACTGCGCCCCCTCTTCCCGCCGCCCGGAGCCACCCTCCGCGCCACCGTCGAACAGATCGCCGGATACCTCGGCGCGGGACGCGACACCGAACCGGGCAACGCCGGCCGCCACGGCGGGGCCGTCGAATCCGGGCCCGGCGGCGACGACGCCGACTTCCTGGAGATCGAGCAGTTCGCGCGCATCAAGCGGATCGCCCGCAAGCCCGCACCCGTCCTCTTCGGACTGCTCCTGCTCGTCTCCCTCGTCGCCTGCCGCGCCCTGCTGGCCGGCGGCTCCCTCACCGGCGGGGCCCTGCTGCCCGCACCCGGCAGCGCCTCCGCGCTCTGGAACGCCTACCTCGGCGAATGGCACGCCGTCGGCACCGGCGGCACCGCCACCGCACCCCCCTACCTCGCGGTGCTCGCCGCCCTCGCCACCCTCCTCCTCGGCTCCACCGAGACCGCCCTCACCCTCCTCCTCGTCTGCTCCGTGCCGCTCGCCGGACTGACCGCCTACTTCGCCTCCCGCCCGCTCGTCGAGTCCCGGCTGCTGCGCGCCTGGGCGGCCATCGCCTACGCCTTCCTGCCGGCCGTCACCGGAGCCCTCGCGGGCGGCCGCCTCGGCACCGCCGTCCTCGCGGTCCTGCTCCCGCTCGCGGCCCGCGCGGGCGTCGCCGCGTACGGCTTCGGCGGCGCGGACGGCGCCAAGGGCAGCTGGCGCGCCGTGTGGACGTACACCCTCCTGCTCACCCTGACGACCGCCTTCACCCCCGTGGTCTGGCCCCTTGCCGTCCTCCTCGGCGTCGCCGCGCTCGTCCTGCACCGCAGCTCCCTCAAGACGTACGCCCCGCGCTTCCTCGCCGTCGCCCTCACCCCGCTGCTGGTCCTCGCCCCCTGGTCGCTCTCCCTGCTGAGCGACCCCGGCGCGTTCCTGCGCGAGGCCGGACTGCCCTACGGACAGGGCTCCGCGACCGCGCTCGGCCTGCTCGGCACCAGCCCCGGCGGCCCCGGCACCACCGGCGGCCTGCTGCTCGTCGGCATCCTGCTCGCCGCCCTCGCCGCCCTGCTGCGCGGCGAGCGCCAGTTCGCGATCCGCGCCGCATGGGCGGTGGCCCTCACCGGCCTCGCCTTCGCCGTCCTCGTCAACCGCACCGGCTGGGCCGGACCGGCCACCCTCGTCTACGGCATCGCCCTGCTCGCCGCCGCCGTCCTCGGCGCCGACGGCGCCCGCGAACGCGTCGCCGCCGAGAGCTTCGGCTGGCGCCAGCCGCTCGCCGCCCTGATCGCCCTCGCCGCCGTGGCCGCCCCCCTGGTCGCCGCCGCCGGCTGGATGCTCTCCGGCGCCGACGGCCCGCTCACCCGCCGCGACCCCGTCCAGGTGCCCGCCTTCGTCGCCGAGATGAGCGGCTCCCGCGACCAGCCCCGCACCCTCGTCCTCGTCGGCGACTCGCCCGCGAAGGTCTCGTACACCCTGGTCCGCGGCTCCGGCGGCCGCCTCGGCGACGCCGAGGTCGCCGCCGCCAACGGCACCGACCCCCGCCTCGACAAGGTCGTCGCCAACCTGGTGGCCGGCTCCGGCGCGGACCAGACCGACCAGCTCGGCGCCTACGCCGTGCGCTACGTCCTCCTCAAGGACGGCGCCCCGCAGCAGATGGGCCGCGTCCTCAACGCCACCCCCGGCCTCAACCGCCTCAGCAAGCTCGACGGGATCTCCCTGTGGGAGGTCAAGGGACAGGTCGCCCGCGCCGTCATCCGTTCCGGCGACACCGCCGGAACCGGCGAGGACCCCATCCCGGTCGCCGCGGGCCCCGTCGAGGCACACACCCAGATCCCCGCAGGACCCGCCGGACGGGTCCTGCGCATCGCCGACACCGCCGCCCCCGGCTGGCAGGCCACCCTCGACGGCAAGGCGCTCCCCGGGAAGACCCTCGACGGCTGGGCCCAGGGCTTCGAACTCCCTGCCGAGGGCGGCCGCCTCGACCTCACCTACCGCGACTCCTTCGCGGCCGCGGGCTGGCACTGGGTGCAGGGCTCGCTGGCCGTACTGCTGCTGGTGATGGCCCTGCCGGGCCGCCGCCGCGAGCTGGACGACGACCTGCCCGAGGAGGAGGCTGCCGTCCCGGCCCAGCCCGTCGACGGCGAAGGCCGCCGCGCCCGCCGGCTGCGCGCAGAGGCCGCCGCCGCTGCCGGTGAGGAGCACGGCGGCCAGGCCGACCCGTACGCCGTCCCCGCCGCGGCCGAGCAGGACGACGACGCCTTCGCCGGGGTCCCCGCCCAGCCCGACTACGGCCAGTGGGACAGCCCCGCCTACGCCCCGGCCCCGGCCACGGCAGACCCGTACGCCCAGGCCGGCACGGACTACGGCCCGCCCGGCCACGACCCCCAGACCGGTTCGTACGACCCCCAGCCCGGCTACGACCCCCAGCCCGGCTACGACCCCCAGCCCGGCTACGACCCGCACCCCGGCTACGCCCCCGAACAGGGCTACGACCCCCAGTCCGGCCAGGGCCACCCCGCGCCCGGCTACCCGTACCCGCAGGACCAGCCCGGCCACCCCGCGGCGGGCTACGCGGACGGCGGCTACACGGACGGCGGCTACCCCGACTCCGGTTACGCCGACGGGAGCCACACCCGGGGCGCGGCGCCGGAGTACCCCGGCCACCCGCCGTACCCCGGCCACCCGCCGTACCCCGGGCAGCACGCCGACGGCGACCCGTACCAGCCCTACCGCGACGACGCCCACGACACCCGGGACGACCGGCGCCCCGACGGGAGCAACCAGCAGTGAAGCGCGCACCCCTGACCCTGGCCGCCGTGGCCGCGGCGCTCGCCGCCGTCACCGGCATCGCCGCCTTCACCGCCCCCGGCGCCCCCGCCGAGGGCGGGGCGCCGGCCGCCCTGCTCCCCGTGGAGCGCAGCACCCTCGTGTGCCCGGTGCCCAGCGGCTCGGACGTGGCCGAGACGGCGTACACCGCCTTCACCCCGGCCGGGGCGCGCGCCGGGCAGGGCAGCGCCACGACGGGCACCGGCGCCCTGGTGACCGCCGTCAAGACCCCCAAGGCGCTGCTCACCCTGAAGGAGCCCGGCAAGCCCGTGGGGGCCACCGCCTCCGGTGCCGAGGCCCCCGCCCTGACCGGCTCGGCCGACGGCCTCCTCGCCCCCGGCTGGACCGCCCAGCAGACCACCACCGTGCCGGTCGGGTCGGCCCGCGGCGTGCTCGGGACCCACTGCTCGGCCCCCGACACCGACTTCTGGTTCCCGGGTGCCAGCACGGCCAAGACCCGGCAGGACTACCTGCACCTGACGAACCCGGACGAGGACACCGCGGCCGTCGTCGACATCGAGCTGTACGGCCCCGACGGGGCGCTCGCGTCCGAGTCGGCGGGCAGCGACGGCTTCAAGGTGCCGCCCCGGACCTCCCTGTCGGTGTCGCTGGCGACCCTGACCCCGGCGCCCACCGCCGACCTGACGGCCCACGTCAGCACCCGCAGCGGCCGGGTCGGCGCCACCGTCCAGGCCCAGGAGGACGGAGCGGGCGCCGACTGGCTGCCCGCCGCCGCGGAGGCCGCCTCCTCGCTGGTGCTGCCGGGCATCCCCGCCGACGCCACCTCCGTCAAGCTGGTCGTCTTCGTCCCCGGCGAGGACGACGCCGACCTCGCGCTGCGGCTGGCCGGGCCCACGGGTTCCATCACCCCGGCCGGGCACGAGGTCGTCCACGTCAAGTCCCGGATGACCGCGTCCGTCGACCTCAAGGACGTCACCCGCGGCGAGCCCGGCTCCCTGCTGCTCGCTCCGGCCGAGGCCCGCCACAAGACCCCCGTGGTGGCCGCGCTGCGGATCACCCGGGGCACCGGCGCCAAGCAGGAGATCGCGTTCCTCCCCGCCTCCGTCCCGGTGGGCGCGCGGGCGAGCGTCGCCGACAACCGCGCCACCGGGACCACGCTCTCCCTGACGGCGCCCGCCGCGGACGCGACCGTCAAGGTCACCGCCTCCGCGGGCACCGGAGCGGGCACGCCGGTCTCCAAGACGTACACGGTGAAGGCAGGGACCACCCTGGCCGTCAAGCCGCCCGTCCCGTCCGGGCTCAAGGGCTCGTACGCGCTGACGGTCGAGACGGCGCCGGGGAGCGGCCCGGTGCACGCGGCGCGCACCCTGGCGCTGCCGGACGACGAGGGCGTCCTGATGTTCACGGTGCAGACGCTCCAGGACGACAGGGGCACGGTCGCCGTCCCGGAGGCCGCCCAGGACCTGTCGGTCCTCGGCCGCTGACGGGGACCCGCCCCGACCCGGTCCCTGCCTGCGTCCCTGCCTGCGTCCCCGACTAGTCCTGGCCGTCCTGCCCGTACCGGGGGTCCACGGACTCCGGGGCCAGGCCGAGCAGTTCGGCGACCTGCTCGACGACGATCTCGTGCACGAGCATCGCGCGGTCGTCGCGGTTCTTCGTGCGGATCTCGACGGGCCGGCGGTAGACGACGATCCGGGCCGGCCTGCCCTCGTGCGGCGCGACCAGTCCGCCCAGCGGCACGGCCTCGTCGTTCCACCCGCTGTCCGGGCCGCCCGGCTGCGGCACCTCCATCACGACGAACTCCACCTCGGCGAGCTGCGGGAAGCGGCGTTCGAGCCTCTCGACCGAGTCCTGGACCAGGTCGCCGAAGAGATCGGACCGGCTCGCCGACAGCGGCACCTGAGGGGGCGCCACCGGCCCGCGCATCCCGCGGCCGTGGCGGTCCCGCCGACGCGGCCGGGGCTCGCTCTGCCGCTCGCCGGTGCCAGGAGTCGGGGGTACGGAACTGTCCATCACCCCCGCAGGGTAGCCCTCCGCGAGGCCATGGGCCCCGATGTCGCACCTTGAGCGATCCGGCCGGCCCCGGGAGCGTTCCGGATCTCCCGACGACCGCACGTCCCGCGCCAATTGGCCGTATTTATGCGTACTGGTGACCGCATTCATCACCGACAACACCCTCCGCGTCGGCCCGCGCGCAGGTCAGCCCGCTCCCTCTCGGCCGCTCTATGGCGGAGATCACGCCACGACACGGGGGAGTGAGCTGAGGGAGAGTCGTCGCGGCCCGGTCAAGAGTGCGGTACCGTCCAACGTCGTGAGCCCTGTACGTCGCTGTTCGCGCACCGCGTGCGGCCGCCCTGCCGTCGCAACACTGACGTACGTCTATGCCGACTCGACCGCAGTCCTCGGCCCGCTCGCCACCTACGCCGAACCCCACTGCTATGACCTGTGCGCCGAGCACTCCGAGCGCCTGACCGCGCCCCGCGGCTGGGAGGTCGTACGCCTCTCGGACGGCTCCGGCCCCTCCCGCCCCAGCGGCGACGACCTCGAAGCCCTCGCCAACGCCGTACGGGAAGCAGCCCGGCCGCACGGGCGGGCGATGGAGGCCGGGGGCGGCGGCATGCCCGCCGGCGAGCCGCGCCGCCATCTGCGGGTCTTGCGCTCACCCGAATCCTGACCGCTTGGGTTCACGTGCTGCGGGTAGGTTGGACCCACCGCACAGGACCTCAGGAGGGCTGGCCACGTGGCTGCTGATCTGTCGCAGATCGTCAAGGCTTACGACGTACGCGGGGTCGTCCCCGACCAGTGGGACGAGCCGCTCGCCGAGCTCTTCGGCGCCGCATTCGTCCAGGTCACGGACGCATCGGCGATCGTGGTCGGACACGACATGCGGCCCTCCTCGCCCGGCCTGTCCGCGGCCTTCGCCCGCGGCGCCGCCGCCCGAGGCGCGGACGTGACCCTCATCGGGCTCTGCTCCACCGACCAGCTGTACTTCGCCTCCGGGCAGATGAACCTCCCGGGCGCCATGTTCACGGCCTCGCACAACCCGGCCCAGTACAACGGCATCAAGATGTGCCGTGCGGGCGCCGCGCCCGTCGGACAGTCCACCGGGCTCGACGAGATCCGCTCGCTCGTGGAGGAGTGGTCCGAGAAGGGCGCCCCGGCCGCGGCCCCCGTCGCCGGCACCGTCACGGAGCGCGAGACCCTCGATGACTACGCCGCCCACCTGAAGTCGCTCGTCGACCTCTCCGGGATCCGCCCGCTGAAGGTCGTCGTGGACGCGGGCAACGGCATGGGCGGCCACACCGTGCCCACCGTGTTCGCGGGCCTGCCGCTGACCGTGGTCCCCATGTACTTCGAACTGGACGGGACGTTCCCCAACCACGAGGCGAACCCGCTCGACCCCAAGAACATCGTGGACCTCCAGGAGCGCGTCCGCGCCGAGGGCGCCGACCTGGGCCTCGCCTTCGACGGCGACGCCGACCGCTGCTTCGTGGTGGACGAGCGCGGCGAGGGCGTGTCCCCCTCCGCCATCACCGCCCTGGTCGCCGCACGCGAACTGGAGCGCAACGGCGGCTCCGGCATCGTGATCCACAACCTGATCACCTCGTGGTCGGTCCCCGAGGTCGTCCGCGAACAGGGCGGCACCCCGGTGCGCACCCGCGTCGGCCACTCCTTCATCAAGGAGGAGATGGCCAAGTCCGGCGCCATCTTCGGCGGCGAGCACTCGGCGCACTACTACTTCAAGGACTTCTGGAACGCCGACACGGGCATGCTGGCCGCGCTGCACGTCCTCGCTGCGCTCGGCGGCCAGGAGACCCCGCTGTCCGCGCTGGTCTCCTCGTACGACCGCTACCGCGGCTCGGGCGAGATCAACTCCACCGTCGACGACCAGGCCGGCCGCCTCGCCGCGATCCGCGCCGCGTACGCCGACCGCCCGGACACCACCCTCGACGAGCTGGACGGCCTCACGGTCACCGCGGCGGACTGGTGGTTCAACGTCCGCCCGTCCAACACCGAGCCCCTGCTGCGGCTGAACGTGGAAGCCCGCGACGAGCAGACCCTCGCCGCCGTCCGCGACGAGGTCCTCGCCTTGATCCGCAGCTAAGGGCTCAAGCCGCACCCCGCCCCGCTCGGCGGTACGCTGACCAGGCCCGAAGCAGCACACCCGCAGCTCCACGCGTACGCACGACGCGCCGCACCCCCGAAGGGACACCTCATGCCGCTCGAAGCCGGCCTCCTGGAGATCCTCGCCTGCCCTGCCTGCCACTCGCCCCTCCAGGACGAGACCAAGGCGGAGACGCCCGAGCTGATCTGCACCGGCACGGACTGCGGCCTGGCGTACCCCGTACGCGACGGCATCCCCGTCCTCCTCGTGGACGAGGCCCGCCGCCCCGCCTGACCCGACCCCGACCGGAGGCCGCCAATGCTCGACGAGTCGCTGCTCGACGAACCCGAGTCGCTCGCCCGGGCGGACCGCCGCGGACTGCTCCGCGGCGCCGCCGAGGCCGGGGCCCGGGTCCGCACCGCGGTCCGGCATGCCGCCGAGGCCGGAATCGACGACCTGCGCCCGGACGGCCGCCCGCGGGCCGTCATGATCGCGGGTCCCGGGACGGCCGCCACCGGAGTGGCCGACCTGCTGAGCGCGCTCGCGGGCGCCTCCGCACCGGTCACCCGGCTCCACCCGTCCGGCGTAGCGCCCGCCGCCGGGGCCCTGCGCTGGACCCTGCCCGGCTGGGCCGGATCCGTGGACCTGCTCCTCATCGCCACCATCGACGGCTCCGAGCCCGGCCTCGGCCTCCTCGCCGAGCAGGCGTACCGGCGCGGCTGCACCGTGGTGGCCGTCGCCCCGGAGCGCTCCCCGCTCAGCGAGTCCGTCGCGGGCGCGCACGGTCTGCTCGTACCGATGGCCAAGGCTCCGTACCAGGAGTACGACGAGAGCGCCGCGGCCGGGCCCGGCGCGCTGTGGGCCCTGCTCACCCCGCTGCTGGTGCTCCTCGACAAGCTCGGGCTGATCTCGGCGCCCCCGGCCGGCCTCCAGCTCGTCGCCGACCGCCTCGACCGGACCGCCGAACGCTGCGGACCGGCCATCGCCACGTACGGCAACCCGGCCAAGACCCTCGCCGCCGAGCTCGCCGACTCCCTCCCGCTGATCTGGACGGAGGGCGCGGGCGCCGGACCCGCGGGCCGCCGCTTTGCCGCCACGCTCGCCGAACTCGCCGGGCGCCCCGCGCTCGCCAGGGAACTGCCCGAGGCCCTCCAGGCACACGGCGTCCTGCTCGCCGGGGCCTTCGCCGCGGGCGCCGATCCCGAGGACTTCTTCCGCGACCGGGTCGAAGAGCGGCAGGCCCTGCACGCCCGTGTCGTCCTGCTGCGTGACCGGCCGGGCGGCGGACTCACCGCCGCACCCGCCGCGCGCGAGCTCGCACTCAGCCACGACACGGCCGTCAGCGAGCTCGAACCGGAAGAGGGCGGAGAGCTCGAACTGCTCGCCGAACTCCTCGCCGTCACGGACTTCGCCACCGCCTACTTGGCGCTGGCCTCAGGGGGACGTCCCTAGCGGACGTACCGATCGGAGGCCCGGCACCACGACAGGCACGGTCCTCCTCCCTCCTCCCAGGAAGACGACCGATGGACCGTCTCTCGAACACCATCCGCCCCTACGCCTGGGGCTCGACGACCGCGATACCCGGCCTGCTCGGCGTGGCGCCGACGGGCGAACCCCAGGCCGAGATGTGGATGGGCGCCCACCCCGGAGCCCCCTCCCGGCTGGACCGCGGATCCGGCGCGACGACCCTGCCGGACGTCATCGCCGCCGATCCCGAGGGCGAGCTCGGGGCCGCCGCCGTCGCCCGGTTCGGCCCCCACCTCCCCTTCCTCCTGAAGATCCTGGCCGCCGGCGCCCCGCTGTCCCTGCAGGTCCACCCCAACCTCGAGCAGGCCCGCGAGGGGTACGCGGACGAGGAGCGCCGCGGGATCCCCGCCGACGCCCCGCACCGCAACTACCGGGACGCCAACCACAAGCCCGAGCTGGTCTGCGCGCTGACGCCGTTCGACGGGCTGTGCGGCTTCCGCCCGCCGCTGGAGGCCGCCGACCTGCTCGCCGGACTCGGCGTCGACTCGCTCAAGCCGTACGCCGACCTGCTGCACGCCCAGCCCGAGGAAGCGGCGCTGCGCGAGGTCCTCACCGCCGTCCTGACCGCGGACCGCGAGGAGATGGCGCACACCGTCACCGAGGCCACCGCCGCCGCCGAGCGGCTCGGCGGCCCGTACGCGCCGTACGCCACGCTCTCCCACCACTACCCCGGCGACCCGGGCGTCATCGCCGCCATGCTCCTCAACCACGTCCGACTCCAGCCGGGCGAGGGCATGTTCCTCGGCGCGGGCATCCCGCACGCCTACCTCGACGGCCTCGCCGTCGAGATCATGGCCAACTCGGACAACGTGCTCCGCTGCGGGCTCACCCCCAAGCACGTCGACGTACCCGAACTGCTGAAGGTCGTCCGGTTCGAACCGACCGACCCCGCCGTCCTGCGCCCCGAGGACGGTGCCGAAGAGGTCTACGAGACCCCCATCGACGAGTTCCGGCTCTCCCGGTTCGTCCTCGCCCCCGGCGGCGCCCCCCGGCAACTCCCCGACGCCACCCCGCAGATCCTGCTCTGCACGGCCGGCGCCCCGGTGGCGGGCGAACTGACCCTGGCCCCGGGCGAGTCCGTGTTCGTACCCGCAGGAGAAAAGGTTGAATTGTCCGGGACCGGCACGGTCTTCCGCGCCACAGTGGTGGCCTGACGCAGCCTCCTCCCCGGCTGCTGCAACAATGTGCCGCCGTACCAGTGGCTAGGAAGGGACACCCTGCACCCATGAGCGCGTCAGGCGGAACCAAGGCGATCGTGGCGGCACTCGCCGCCAACCTCGCCATCGCTGTAGCCAAGTTCGTGGCATTCATCTTCAGCGGTTCGTCGTCGATGCTCGCGGAGAGCGTCCACTCGCTCGCCGACTCCGGCAACCAGGGCCTGCTGCTCCTCGGCGGCAAGAAGGCCCGGCGCGAGGCGACGCCGCAGCACCCCTTCGGATACGGGCGCGAGCGCTACATCTACGCGTTCCTCGTCTCCATCGTGCTCTTCACCGTCGGTGGCATGTTCGCCATCTACGAGGGCATCGCGAAGATCCAGGACCCGCACGAGATCGAGGCCTGGTACTGGCCGGTCGGCGTCCTCGTCTTCGCGATCATCGCGGAGTCCTTCTCCTTCCGCACCGCGATCAAGGAGTCGAACGCGATCCGCGGCGGGCAGACCTGGAGCGAGTTCGTGAAGCGGGCCAAGGCCCCCGAGCTGCCCGTCGTCCTCCTGGAGGACCTCGGCGCGCTCGTCGGCCTGATCCTCGCCCTCGGCGGCGTCGGCATCGCGCTGCTGACCGGCAACGGCGTCTGGGACGGCATCGGAACCCTGTGCATCGGCGTCCTGCTCATCGTGATCGCGATCGTCCTCGCCGCGGAGACCAAGTCCCTGCTGCTGGGCGAGGCCGCGGGCACCGAGGACGTCGACAAGATCAAGGCCGCGGTCGTCGACGGCGAGACCGTCACCGCCCTGATCCACATGCGCACCCTGCACCTCGGCCCCGAGGAACTGCTCGTCGCCGCCAAGATCGCGGTGCAGCACGACGACTCCGCCGAGCAGGTCGCCCACGCGATCAACGCCGCCGAGGACCGCATCCGCGCCGCCGTGCCGATCGCCCGCGTGATCTACCTGGAGCCGGACATCTACCGCGAGCAGGCCCCGGCCGCCGGCGCCTGACGCCCGTACGCCCGTACGAAGGCTCCCGTGGTGCGCACCGCTGCGCACCACGGGAGCCTCGCGTTTTCCCGGCCCGTTTTCCCGTCCCGGGAGCGCGGTCGGCTCAGGCCTGTTTCCGCCCGGCCGCGGCCAGCGGCGGCGTCTGCTCCACCGGCGGGACCTGCGCCCCGGCCCCGGTCCGCCGCCGCGCACGGCGCGCCGTGATCCCCAGTCCGACGCCGGCCGCCAGCAGCACGGCGCCGCCCAGGGCCACCCCCGCGTACGTCCGCAGCAGTCCGTCCGGATCCCCGACCGCCACGCCGATCACGTCCTTCACCGCCACCGTGCCGTCGTCCAGCCCCAGGTGGTAGCGGGAGTCGTTCGAGTTCCCCCGGTTGTCGCCCATCAGGAACACCCGGCCCTGCGGCACGGTGATGCTGAAATGCGGGGTGTCCGCCATCGACCCGTCCGCGTACGGCTCGACGAGCCGCTGGCCGTTGCGCGTCAGGGTGCCGTGCCGGTCGTACGCCAGCCGGTCGCCGCCGACCGCCACCACCCGGCTGATCAGCTCCGTCCCCGGCGGCACGTCGGACCACTGCGGCACCGAGAAGAGGACGATGTCCCCCCGGGCCGCCGCACCGTCGCCCTTGGCGAAGGCGACGCTGGCGCCCTGCTCCCACGTCGGGCGCATGCTCCCGCTCGGCACGCTCAAGGCCTGGTACTGCACGCGGAAGGCCACCAGGCTCGCCAGGGGCACCAGCACCCCGGCCCCCAGCAGCACCACTGCCCAGATCCCCAGTCTTCGGACCGTCCTGTGTTCCATCAAACCCCTCCGTACGACGCGCGAGCTGCGCATCGTACGGAGGGGCCGGGGCGCCGTCGGCGACGGGGTCGGCTCCACCGCCCCGCGGGACCGGTCCGGTTGCTCGCGGCTACCGGATCTCGCGCAGGACCTCCAGGACCGACGGCTCGTCCGGGGCGGACGAGAGCCGCGCGCGGAAGTCGCCGTCCATCAGCTTCCGGGACAGCAGCGCCAGGATCCGCAGGTGCTCGTCGCCCGCCGCCGCCTCCGGCACCGAGATCATGAACACCAGCTGCGCCTTCGTACCGTCCAGCGCACCCCACTCGATGCCCTCCGACGAGCGCGCGAAGCCCACCGTCGGGCGGCTGACCGCATCGGTCTTCGCGTGCGGGATGGCGATCGACTCGCCGAGCCCGGTGGTGCCCTGCGCCTCTCGGGCGAGCGCGACCCGCACCAGCTCGTCGACGTCGCGGACGTTCCCGGTGTTGGCCAGTATCTGCGCCATCTCGCGGATCGCGGCATCCTTCGTCCGCGCGGCCAGCTCGGTCCGTACGGTCTGCCCGGTGAGGTAGCCCGACAGGACCTCGGGCGCGGCGGAACCGGCAGCGGGCGCCGGGCCGCCTGCGGACGCGGGGGCGGGGGCACCCGTTCCGGCCCCGGCCCCCGCAGCCCCGGCTCCGGTCGCAGCCCCGGCACCCACCAGTGCCGGCTCCGGCTCCGGCTGCGCAGCCGGCCCGCCCGCACCGTCCCCGCCGCTCCTGCGCTGCTTGATCCCGATGAGGGCGTTGGTGGTCAGCGCGGTGACGACCGTGCCCGCCGCGATGGCGATCAGGAACCAGGCCCAGTTGTCGATGGCGCCCAGCGCCGCCACGATCGGACCGCCGTGCGGGACGTGGTCGCGCCCTCGGAAATGCCGAACATGCCCATGAAGATCGCCGCCATGCCGGTCTCCCGCTCCTGCTCGGAGTAGAGCTTGCGGCGGATCAGTGTGGCCAGGCCCTGGCCCAGCGGCATCACGGGGATGGCCGCGGCGCACATGCCCATGACGGCGTAGTTGCCGGACGTGATCAGGCCCGTACCGAACAGGAAGGCGGTCTTGTTGACCGGGCCGCCCATGTCGAAGGCGATCATCAGGCCGATGATCGCGCCGAGCAGGATCGCGCTGGTCGCGGTCCGGGGTGGCGTGCCCGCCCAGGGCCAGCGACACGGCGATCAGCAGACCGCCCACCACCACGAACGGGATCATGTACGAGACACCGTTCATCAGCGCCTTGTACGCGAGGCTGCGCTCCTTGCCGCCGACCGGGCCACCCTTGCTGCCGCCGCCCGGGGCCTCCGCGGTGCCGGTCTGCCCCGGCGCGCTCTGCACCGGCGCGCTCTGCACCCGCTCGATCAGCTCCTCCGGCCGGTGGATGCCGTCCGCGACCCCGGCGGACAGGACGCGCTTGCCGGCGAACCGCTCGCGGTCGACCTCCTTGTCGGCGGCGATGATGATCCCGTCCGCCTCTCTGACATCGTTGTCAGAGAGTACGTTTTCGGCCCCGATCGAGCCCTGCGTCTCCACCTTCATGTCGACACCGAGCCGCTCGGCCGCCTGTTGCAGCTTCTCGGCGGCCATGTACGTGTGCGCGATCCCCGTGGGACACGCGGTCACCGCGAGCAGCTTCAGGCGCTTCTGCCCGCTGGGCCCCCCGCTTCCGGGACGGCCGGCCGGACTGGTCGCGTGGAATCTCCTCACACCCTGGGTCCTGCGGGACCGCGCTGATGACCCGACCCACCGGCATCCTGCCCCACGTAAGGGGTGCACCAAAAAGCCCAAAAGGCCTAAACCGGTCCATCCGGATGGCCCCAAAACCGTCGACGACTTGACCAGGATCGGCTGGGGCGTGATCGGCCGTTCGGTGTAGATTCGACGTCAGTGTCAGGCGTCGCTGCTGATGGCGGTCGGGCGGTCCACGGGACCGGCCGAGAGGAGAGAGGGCCTCCGACGGACTGCGCTGTGTGCGCCCATCCGCGGTGCACGGCTCAGCCGTACCCTCTCGCATCCCATCACGAGGAGCAGGACGCATGGACTTCAAGGTCGCAGACCTCTCCCTTGCCGCCTTCGGCCGCAAGGAGATCACCCTCGCCGAGCACGAGATGCCCGGTCTGATGTCGATCCGCAAGGAGTACGCCGCCACGCAGCCGCTGGCCGGCGCCCGGATCACCGGCTCCCTGCACATGACCGTGCAGACCGCCGTCCTCATCGAGACCCTGGTCGCGCTCGGCGCGGATGTCCGCTGGGCCTCCTGCAACATCTTCTCCACCCAGGACCACGCGGCCGCCGCCATCGCCGTAGGCCCGAACGGCACGCCGGAGAACCCGCAGGGCGTCCCGGTCTTCGCCTGGAAGGGCGAGACCCTGGAGGAGTACTGGTGGTGCACCGAGCAGGCGCTGACCTGGCCGAACACCCCCACCGGCGGCCCGAACATGATCCTGGACGACGGCGGTGACGCCACCCTGCTGGTCCACAAGGGCGTCGAGTTCGAGAAGGCCGGCTCCGCCCCGGACCCGTCGACGGCGGACTCCGAGGAGTACGCCCACATCCTCACCCTGCTCAACCGCACCCTCGGCGAGTCCCCGCAGAAGTGGACCCAGCTCGCGTCCGAGATCCGCGGTGTCACCGAGGAGACCACCACCGGCGTCCACCGCCTCTACGAAATGATGGCCGAGGGCACCCTGCTCTTCCCGGCGATCAACGTGAACGACGCCGTCACCAAGTCGAAGTTCGACAACAAGTACGGCTGCCGCCACTCCCTCATCGACGGCATCAACCGCGCCACCGACGTCCTCATCGGCGGCAAGGTCGCGGTGGTCTTCGGCTACGGCGACGTCGGCAAGGGCTGCGCCGAGTCCCTCCGCGGCCAGGGCGCCCGCGTCATCGTCACGGAGATCGACCCGATCTGCGCCCTGCAGGCAGCCATGGACGGCTACCAGGTCGCCACGCTGGACGACGTCGTCGAGACCGCCGACATCTTCATCACCACGACCGGCAACAAGGACATCATCATGGCCTCGGACATGGCCAAGATGAAGCACCAGGCGATCGTGGGCAACATCGGCCACTTCGACAACGAGATCGACATGGCCGGCCTGGCCAAGATCGACGGCATCGTCAAGGACGAGGTCAAGCCGCAGGTCCACACCTGGAAGTTCCCCGACGGCAAGGTCCTGATCGTGCTGTCCGAGGGCCGCCTGCTGAACCTCGGCAACGCGACCGGCCACCCGTCCTTCGTGATGTCGAACTCGTTCGCGGACCAGACCCTGGCCCAGATCGAGCTCTTCACCAAGCCCGAGGAGTACCCGACCGAGGTCTACGTGCTCCCGAAGCACCTCGACGAGAAGGTCGCCCGCCTTCACCTCGACGCCCTCGGCGTCAAGCTCACGACCCTCCGCCCGGAGCAGGCCGCGTACATCGGCGTCAAGGTCGAGGGCCCGTACAAGCCGGACCACTACCGCTACTGATCCAGCCCCAGCGGTGACAGCACAGCACTGAGGCAGGCCCCCGGCACCCGTTGCCGGGGGCCTGCCCTGTACGCACGCCACACGTCAGGAACCCCCATGCCCCGCGGCCGCTATTCGCTCCACGACCCCCACGACCACACCCCCCTCGGTGACGAGCACTTCCACTGCGCCCCCGGCCCCTCCGGCTGGCGCTACGTCTCACAGATCACCACCCCCGCCGGCGACCACGCGGGCTCCGTCGACCTGGCCGTCGACGAACTCGGCCGCCCCATCCGCCTCGAACTGCACGCCGCGAGCTGGCAGGTACGCGGAGCCGCACTCGAAGGCGTCACCTGGGTCCGCACCGACCCCACCGGAACCGAGGCGACGGAAGGCAACGTCCGCGCCCACGCCTTCACCGGCACCTCCCCGGCCTTCCTCGTCGCCACCGCCCGGCTGCTGCGCCTCGCCCCCGCTTCCCCCGCGACCCGCGTCCGCCTCGTGGCCTTCACCGACCCGGTCCTCGCCCCCCGCACCGTGGACCAGGCCTGGGCCCTGCTGAAAAGTGAAGCGCACGCCACTGACAGCGGCCCGCTGACGGTCGACGAGTACCAGATCAACGACCTGGCGACGGGGGAGCAGCACACCGTCCACATCGCAGGGGACGTGGTCCTGTCGGCACCGGGCATCGAACTCGAAGAGCTCGAGACCCCCCCGTCGGTCTTCACCGACCAGGGAGACTCGGCCGGCGACTAGGACGGCGGCGCGAACCCGGACGCCGGCGGCTCGGGCCGCTCACCCACGGACGACTGCACCGGAGCCGGCGCCTGTACGTGCGCCTGCACCTGCACGTCCCCGTACGCCGGCGCCTGCGGGTATCCCTGTACCTGCGCCTGGCCGAAAGCCCGCCGCGCGTCCCGGGACTGCCGCTCGTGCACCACCGCCGCCAGGTACGCCGCCGCCGGAACCCCCGGCGGCGCCGGAGTCCCCGTGCACGCCACCAGGTCGTCCCCCAGGCGGGCCGCCATCGACGCACCGACGTACGGGTCCAGCTGCCCCATCCGGGTCAGGTACTGCCGTATAGCGAGCCACAGCCCGTCAGGTACGGCCGACAGGTCGAGCTCCGTGAACCGTCCGGCCAGCCAGGGCGGAGGCGGTGGCACATACGAGACGCGCGCCCCGGGCACCCGCTCCCGCACCACCAGCGTCCCGGCGAAGACGTCGCCGAGGCGCCGCCCCCGCGCGGACACCAGCGAGGCGATGCACGCGATCGTCCCGAACGTCATCAGCAGTTCCACGACCCCGAGCGCACCGCGCACCAGCGCGTGCCGGAACCGCACCGGACCGCCGTCGTCCCGAACCACCCGCAGCCCGCAGACGAGCTTGCCCAGCGAGCGCCCACGGCTCAGCGTCTCCACCGCGATGGGCACGCCGATCAGCACCAGCACGAACGTCGCGATCTGCACGGCCATCCGGGCCGCGTCGTCCATCGAACCGGTCGCCGCCAGCAGCGCCATGGAGACGAGGAGGAACACGGCCCACTGCACGACCATGTCGACCACGATGGCCAGCGCCCGGCTCGGCAGCCGCGCAGGCTGAAGCCCCAGGACGACCGCGTCCCCCGTCACCAGATCGCTCACCGACGCCCGCCCTTCATGCCGCCCTGCCCTGCCCCGTGGTCATCAAGTCTGCCAAGCTGACCGGACTACGTCTGCAGTCGACCGCAGACGACCGACGGCTCACCGGGGCAGGAGCGGCAAGCGGATGGATCTCGACGTCTTCGTCAGCGCCCACCGGGCCGAGTGGGACCGCCTGGAGCAGCTCCTGCGCCGCGGCCGCCACCTTACGGGCGCCGAGGCGGACGAACTCGTCGCCCTCTACCAGCGCACCTCCACCCACCTCTCGCTGATCCAGTCCAGCGCGCCCGACCCCATGCTCACCGGCCGGCTGACCCAGCTCGTCGCCCGCGCCCGGGCGACGGTCACCGGCGCCCGCCGCGCGAGCTGGCGCGACGCGGTCCGCTTCTTCACCGCCGGATTCCCGGCCGCCGTCTACCGCAGCAGGCACTGGTGGATACCCACCGCCGTACTGTCCACGCTGGTGGGCGCCCTCATCGGCTGGTGGATCGCCGCGCACCCCGAGGTCCAGGCGGCCATCGGCGCGCCGGCTTCCCTGCGCGAGATGACGAAGCCCGGCGGCCAGTACGAGACGTACTACTCCAGCCACCCCGCGGCCTCGTTCGCGGCGCAGGTGTGGACGAACAACGCCCGGGCGGCCGCGATGTGCCTGGTCCTGGGCGCCTTCCTGTGCGTCCCGGTGCTCTGGATCCTCTTCCAGAACATGCTGAACCTCGGTATCGGCATCGGCCTCATGTCCGCGGCCGGCCGCCTCGACACCTTCCTCGGCCTGATCCTCCCGCACGGCCTGCTCGAACTGACCGCGGTCTTCGTGGCCGCCGGTACGGGCCTGAAGCTCGGCTGGACCGTCATCGACCCGGGCCCGCGGACCCGACGTGCAGCCCTGGCCGAAGAGGGCAGGTCCGCCCTGGGCATGGCCATCGGCCTCGCCGCGGTCCTCTTCGTCTCGGGCCTGATCGAAGGCTTCGTCACCCCCTCCGGCCTGCCCACCTGGGCCCGGATCGCGATCGGCATCGCGGCCGAGGCGGCCTTCCTGGTCTACGTCTACGTCGTGGGCGGCCGGGCCGCGCGGGCCGGTGAGTCGGGCGACGTCGAAGCTGCGGACCGGAGCGCGTCCCTGCCCACGGCCGCCTGATGTGCGGGCACCCGTGCTGAGCTGCTAGTCTCCTCGTCGTCCCGCAAAGACCGTTGACACGGACCGAGCGGGGAGGTAGATTCGAACGGTTGCCTCGGACTGGACAGTTCGACCGCAACGGTCTAGACTCTGTCTCGCTCCCAAAATTTGGAATCGAATTCCAAGCGCGGAGCACATCCTCCGAATGCCTAACGGATTTCGAAGCCGGGAAAACCCGGTGAGGACATCTGATAGAGTCGGAAACGCCGAAAAGGGAAACGCGAAAGCGAGAACCTGGAAAGCGCCGAGGAAATCGGGTCGGAAAGATCTGATAGAGTCGGAAACGCAAGAACGAAGGAAGCGCCCGGAGGAAAGCCCGCGAGGGTAAGTACAAAGGAAGCGTCCGCACCTTGAGAACTC